>NYXZ01000048.1 GCA_002686595.1 Planctomycetota bacterium
CCGCCGAGCAGGCTGCCCATGCCCGCGTCTTGCCCCGCGCCCAGCGCGACATCGAGTTCCTGCGCTGGGCCATAGACTTCAAGCAGCCCATTACCAAGACCCAGGACAAGCCCCTGTCATCCGCAGTTGGAAAGCAGGCCGGCAAGTGAGTACCAACGGCGAAGTCATTGAGCGGCGCGAACTGGAGCTGGCCATGGAGGTCTTCGCCGGCCTCTCTGAGAACCTCTCCACCAGCTTCAGCGCCCTGGCGGAACGCGCCGAGCGCGTGGAGCGCGAGCTCTGCCAGGCCAACGAGGAGTTGGCTTCCAAGGTCGCCGAGCTGGACGCCCTCAAACGCCACCTGGAGTCAATCCTCCAGGCGCTGCCCACCGGCGTTGTGGTGCGCGATGGCGAGGGCCGTATGACGCGCGCCAACGCCGCCGCCACTGAGCTTTTGGGGCATGAGCTGGAAGCTCTGCTCGGCGCGCGCACACTGCCCGGCTTGGCGGAAGCTCCCGGCACGGCTGCCAACGAATACACGCGCCCGGACGGCACGACGCGCACTCTCGCTCGGCGCCGTTCATGTCTACCGACTCCCGACGGTGGCGCCGCCGGCTCTGTTGAAATCATCGACGACCGGACGGAATTGACGCGCCTCAATGAACGTTTGCACTCCTTGGACAAGATGGCCGCCCTGGGCAGCATGGCTGGTGGCATTGCCCATGAGATTCGCAATCCGATGAATGCCATTCAGGGCTTTGCCGAACTGCTGGCGGCGCGCCTCACTGCCGCGCAACAGCCCGACACCGACGCCGCCCGCCAGGAAAGCCGCTGGTGTTCGCTGATCGTCGAAGGCGCTCGCGAAGTGGAAAGCATTGTGCAAAGCCTGCTGACCTTGGCTGATCCCAAGCGCCTGCACCTCGACCGCGTCGAAACTGACGAGCTGCTGCGCGAAGCCACCAAGGCCGCCCTGGCGGATGTCTCGGAAGCACACCGCACATCCTGGGATATCTCCTATGCCAGCACCCTCGAACACCTGTTCGTCGATCGCATCCAAGTGCGCCAAGCCCTGCGCAATCTGATTGCCAACTCCCTTCAAGCTCAACCGGAGGGCGGCGCAGTGAACATCAGCGTCGGCGTTGATCGCGGCCTGGCCAACATCACCGTGAGCGACACCGGCCCGGGCATCCCCGTCGGCCTGGTGGATCGCGTGGGCGACCCGTTCTTCACCACCCGCGCCGCCGGCACCGGTCTCGGCCTGGCCCTGGTGAACTCCATCGCCCAGCTCCACGGCGGACACCTGCAAGTACATACGACGGCCCCCGGCGAACGGGGCGCAACCTTCACTATTCAGCTTCCTCTCCCCGACCAGACACCTACAAACTGATGTCGATCCAGCGCATTCTCGTCGTCGATGACGACTCCCTCTCCCGCGAGTTCCTGGCGGAAGCCGTGTCCTCTCTCGGTTACCAGGCGACCTCCGCCGCCAATGCCCAAGAGGCACTGCAGCGTGTGGCCAGCGAGCACATTGATCTGGTGCTGACCGACCTACGCATGCCGGGCATGGACGGCATTGGCCTGATCGATGCCCTGCGCAAGGATCACCCGGAGCTGCCCACCATGCTCGTCACGGCCCACGGTTCAGTGGAAGCCGCCGTGCAGGCCATGCGCCTGGGCGCCGCCGACTTCTTGATCAAACCCGTCTCCCCCGACACCCTGGGAGTGGTCCTGGAGCGTGTTGATCGCACCACGCGCTTAGTACGCGAGAACCAGTACCTGCGCGCCGAAGTCGTGGGCGGTGCCCCGAGCAGCATGATCGCCGAAAGCCCGGCCATGCTGGACATGCTGCGTTGCGCCTCGCGCATCGCCCGCTCCAAGGGAACTGTCCTGATTACGGGTGAAAGCGGAACCGGCAAGGAGCGTGTCGCTCACTACATTCACCAGAACAGCAGTTGTGCCAACGGCCCTTTCATCCGGGTCAACTGTGCGGCACTTTCAGAGCAACTCCTCGAATCAGAACTCTTCGGCCACGAGAAGGGAGCCTTCACCGGCGCCCACAAGACCCATGTCGGGCGCTTTGAGCTTGCCGATGAGGGCACCATCCTGCTGGATGAAATCGGTGAGATCTCACCGCGCCTACAGGCCAAACTGCTGCGCGTCCTACAGGAAGAAGAGTTCGAGCGCGTGGGCGGCAACACAACCCTGAAGGTCAGCGTGCGTGTGGTTGCCACGACCAACCGCGACCTGGCCCGGGAAGTTGAACAGGGCCGTTTCCGCGAGGACCTCTACTACCGCCTGCATGTGCTTCCGATTCACCTCGCTCCCCTGCGCGAGCGGCCGGAGGACATTATGCCCCTGGCCAGCCACTTCGCGGCTCACTACGCCGCCGACCAAGGCACGCCCACGCCGGTCTTCACGGCTGCGGCCTGCACGGCGCTGGAACAAAGGGATTGGGGCGGCAATGTGCGCGAACTCGAGAATGTCGTCCAGCGCGCGGTAGTGCTGCTGCAGGGCGAACAACTCGACATCGACGACTTGATTTTCGGCCCCTCCACAGCCTCCCACGCCGCCCACGCGTTGGACGAACTCACTATTGAAGACCCGCTGCTGGCCGAAGTGCTGGCGAATAACCGCATCTCGGACATTGAGCGCATTGCGATTCTCGCCACCCTCGATTCGACCGGCGGCAACAAGACGGAAGCCGCCCGGCGGCTTGGGCTGACGGCCCGCACTTTGAGCAACAAGCTGAAGATTTGGCGCGCCACCGGCCAAGTCGCCTGACAGACATCTAAGAGAGACAACCATGAACATCACCGGTACCAACACCAACCTCCTGCTACGCCTGCTTTCAGCGGCGTCCATGCGCAATGAGGTTATTTCCAACAACATCGCCAATCAGAACACGCCCAACTACACGCGGCAGGTTGTGCGCTTCGAGGACCTGCTAAGCCAACGCCTGTCCCATGGGGCAAAGGGGTTGGAGTCGATTACGCCCCAGGTTGAAAGTGACACGATCACTCCCGCCAGCCCGGACGGGAACAACGTAACGCCCGAGCTCGAACTGAACTCCCTGCGCGAGAACCGCCTGCTCTATGAGATGTACTCCACGATCCTCTCCGGGAAAATGGACCTCGTCCGCACCAGCATCACTGGAGGCCGCTAACCATGGGCAACATCTCACAGCTCTTCTCGGCCATGCGCTCATCTTCGTCCGGCCTCTCCGCCGAACGCACGCGCATTGATGTCATCTCACGCAACATCGCCAACGCCCAAACCACCTCCATGCCGGACGGGACGGGCCCCTATCGGCGTCAGGTCGTACACTTCGCTCCGATCCTGGAACGCACCGCTCTGGGCCAGTTGACAGCCAGCGGCGTGCGCGTCGAACGGGTGGCCAATGATTTGGCAACGCCCTTTGAAATCGTGCACGACCCTTCCCATCCGGACTCGGATCGCGATGGCAATGTACACATGCCGAATGTCAACACCATGAAGGAGATGGCTGACCTGATAACCGCCATGCGTTCCTATGAAAGCAATCTGAAGGCCCAGGAAGGCTTCTTCGAAATGGCCCGACAAGCGCTGCGCCTGGCCCAGTAGCAGCTAACGACCAAACGACCTGACCCACTCCCATGATCAACCGCATTTCAAACGGATCTGAACTTGCCCGCGCCGCCATGCAGGCCGCGCTCAAGGCACAGGCCCAAGCCCAGAGGAGTGTTGAGAACCAGGCCGCTGGATTGGGCGCTGGCGCGGACGCCGCGAGCGGGCTCGGTGCCACCAACGGCATTCTCCCCAATCTCCAGTCCGCGACAGCCGCCAGCCCTACGCAAGAGGCATCCTTCGTTGATGCCCTGAAGTCCGGTCTGCAGGAGGTCAGTTCACAGGTCAACAACACCGATCGCCTGGTGGAAGATGTGCTGGCTGGCAAGGTCACTGAATTCCACGAAATCGCCGCCCAGCTCAAGCAATCTGATCTCTCCCTGCGTTTTGCCCTCGAAGTCCGCAACAAATTCGTTGATGCCTACCGCGAAGTCATGCGCATGAGCATCTGAGCTAATCAGCTATGAAAGAAAACCTCACAACCTTCTTCGAACAGGTGCGCAGCACCTCGCCCGCCACGCGGAGTGTCCTGGCCCTGGCCGGTCTCGTCCTCGCCGTATCCATTGGCTTGGTCAGCTACCAAGCCAACAAGGGCGAGTTCACCTTGCTCTACAGCGACCTCGACGAGTCCCGTGCCGCCGCTATTCAGGGCGCTCTGGCCAACGGCGGCCTGCGCTATCGCGTCAGCTCGCCTCCGGCCCCCTACTCCATTCATGTGGAGGACAGCACCTACTACGAGGCCCAAAACGCGGTGGCCACGGCTGGCGCCTTGGCCTCCGCCCCCAAGGGCATCAACCCTGCCAGCGCCGGCGCCAGTGCCGTCTTCATGAGCGCCAGCGAGCGCGCCCAGGATGTGATGAAGCGCGAGTGGCAGGAGGCAGAAAAACAACTCGAGGTCTTCGACTGGGTGGCGCGGGCCACGGTCACGACATCGCTGCAAGACAACAATCCCCTGCGCGCCCGCAAGCCCATAACCGTGGCCGTCGCCCTCAAACTGCTGGGCAGCGGCGGTCTGACCACAGGTCAGGTTGACACCATCACCGACATCGTGTGTTTCCGCTTCGGCGTGCCGCGCGAGAATGTGGTGCTGTCAGACCAATACGGGAACAACCTGCGCGCCAACGCCGCTGATTCCTCATTGGCTGGTGTCATCGATCACCAAGACCGCTACGACGCGCTGCTGGCCGCAAAAACCAACGATGTGTTGACCCGCATCCTGGGCGAGGACCGTGCCCATGTCGTGGTCAACTCTGACTGGATTCACGAGCAGACTTCCTCGGTGGAGGAATCCCTGGACGACGAACACAAGGTTGTTGTCAGCGAAGAAACCTTCAGCACCAAGACCCCGCAGGGAGCTAATGCAAGCGGTGGCCCCGCCGGCATTGGCTCTAACCTGACCAGCGAGTACGGCCTGAATAACGCCGCCACACCCGCGGCCCCAGCTCCTACCGCGGTGGCGGTCGGTGGCCCTCAAAGTGATGTGGCCACGACCGACGAACGGCGCAAGACGACCGCCGTCGGGCGCACCACCGAGTCCACCGTAAACCTGGCGCCACGTCTATCGCGCCTGACGGTCACGCTTTTCCTTGAGGATTCGGTCTCCGCGCACGCCAGCGAACTGGAGGCCAGCGTCAAGTCATGCGTGGGCTTTGATGAGGCGCGCGGCGATGTCTTCAGCGCCACCATGCTGCCCTTCGCCACGTTGGAACGCGACGAGAGCGGCGCGCCCCTGACCGCCCCCGTCACGCCCCCCGCTGAAACCGTCAACCCCATGTTCGAACTGGCCCTGGAGCGCGGTGTTGAAATCGTCGCCGCCCTGGCCTTCATCTTCGTGCTCCTGCGAAGCCTCAAGAGCAGTTCCAAGAAATCCGTCGTGCCCGTGGGTTCCGCCCCCATCGACGAACAAGAGGACCTGGACCGCGAACTCCTGGCCCGGGCCCAGGTTGAGGATTTGTTGCGTACTGACCCGCAGCGCGTCAGCGATGTGCTCTCGCGCTGGGCAGCCGAGGAGATCTCCTTACAAAAGAGTTCGCGATGAATAACGACCAAGAACTTCCTGGCGCCCAGAAGGTCGCCGCCTTCCTGCTCAGCCTCAGCAGTGAAGAACAGGCCGAAGTCCTCAAGCGCCTAGACCAACGAGTCGTGACGGAAGTGGCCTCGGCCATGACCGACCTGGACGAGTCTCTGGTTCCCTCCGAGGGCCTTGAGGTTGTCTATCATGAGCTCGGTGTACGCCTCAACAGCCGCGTTGGAGTTGTCTCCCAGCACGACGATGATCTGCACACTATCCTGGCCGGATCCTTCGGCAAGGATGAAGCTGACCGTGTGCTCGCTGAAATCCTCGAACGCCGCCGCAACGAACGCCCCTTCGGCTTCCTGGAGAACTACCTGGTCGACGATGTTGTGCGGGCCCTGCGCCAGGAAAGCCCGGGAGTAGTGGCGCTGATTCTGGCCCACGCCCCCCCCGCTCTCTCCGCTGAAGTCCTGGGCGACTGCGAGTCCGCTCGCGGCCTGGACATCGTACGGCGCATGACCTCCATCGTGCCTCCGGGTATCGAAACCCTCACCACCGTGGCCAAGTCTCTGGCTGAACGCCTGCAGATTCTGGTGGAAGGCCCTCCGTCCCACGACCCCTCCACCAGCCTCAAGAGCATCGCCGAGATGCTCAACTTCTCCAACCCCGATGTTGAGAAGTCCGTCCTTGAGGGCATCGAGGCCGAGGACGAGAGTGTGGCCTCCGATATCCGCGAGTTCATGTTCGTCTGGGAAGACTTGGCGACCGTGGACAAGCGCGCCATGCAAAAGATCCTGGCCTCCGTGGACACACGCACCGTGGCCTACGCTCTAAAAGCCTGCCCACTCAACGTCGAAGAGAACATCCTCGGCAACCTTTCCTCGCGGGTGCGTGAGATGGTCGCCGACGAACGCGAACTGGCGGGAGCCGTGCCGCTCTCTGAGGTCGAAGAGGCCCGCACCGAAGTCCTCAAGGGTGTGCGCGCCCTGATGGAATCCGGCGAGTTCCGCCCGGCCCGCGCCGGCGAGGAGTTGGTGAACTGATGGGCGCCCCCCATTCCAACCCACAGTCAACTGCCATGGAGCTTGAGATCAGCACTGTGAGTCTGGCCGACTGCGGCCTCGCGGCCCAAGACGAACGGCTCGCCGCAGCCCGTGAAGCCGGGCGCCTAGCCGGCATTGAAGAAGCTCATGGCGCCTCCGCCTCGCTCATTCATACTGCCTGTGATCAATTGCAGGCGGCCCAAGCCCAGAGCATCGGCCAGCTGAGCAGTGATTCTGTTTCCCTGGCATTGGAAATTGTCAGGCAGCTTGTGCGTGTGCAACTCGACGAGCAGCGCCACGACCTAGAGGCCATGGTGCGCGAAACCCTGGCCCAATCCCAAGTCGGGCGCGGCGCTTGCTTGGTGAATGTCTCCAAGGCTGACGCCGCGCTTCTGGCGGAAGTCCCCTTCCGCGCCGCCACGCGTATCGAAGTCGATCCTGACATGTGCTCTGGGGATGTACATGTCACCACGCCCGATGGAACCCTGGTGCGTGAAATCGAGCCCCTGCTCGAAAACCTCGCCCAACGCCTGGCCAAGGATTTGCGGTGAGCGTCGACCTCCAACAGGCACACCAAACCATCAGCAGTGCGCTGCGCCCCGTGTGGCGCGGACGCGTCGATGTTGTTTCAGGTGTCATGGTCGAGGCCACTGGCCTGCGTGCCGCCCAGGGAGAGTTGTGCCGCATCGATCGTGGCGAACTCGGTTCAATGGAAGCCGAAGTGGTCGGGTTCCGCGGGCAGACGACATTGCTCATGCCCCACGGCGACCTGGCCGGAATCGCCCCTTCACAGGTCGTGACCGCCCTCGGGCGCCCGTTCTCAATACCCGTTGGTTCCTCCCTGCTGGGGCGCGTCGTGGATGGCTTCGGTCAACCCTTGGACGGCGGCCAGCCCATCGAGGCGGAGGCGGAAAGCGCCGTGCGCGCCGCCGCTCCGGCTCCCCTTACGCGCAGCCCCATTGTCGACGTGCTCCAGACAGGCGTGCGCGCCATCGACGCCACAACGACCATCGGACGCGGACAACGCCTGGGCATATTCTCGGGCTCGGGCGTGGGCAAGTCTTCCTTGCTCGGCCAGATCACACGCGGGACAGACGCCGACATCATCGTCTGCGCCCTGGTGGGCGAACGGGGCCGCGAGGTGCGCCATTTCGCCGAGGAAGTCCTGGCCGCCCGCGGCAAGGACAAGACCGTCATGGTTGTGGCCACTTCCGATCGCTCGCCCATAGAACGCTACCTGGCCCCCTTTGTGGCGGTCACCATCGCCGAACACTTCCGCGATCGCGGTCAGAATGTGCTCCTGTTGATGGACTCGGTTACGCGCTTCGCCGGCGCCTGTCGTGAAATCGGCCTGGCCGCGGGCGAACCGCCCACCGTGCGCGGTTACCCGCCGAGTTTCTTCGCCACCGTTCCCAAGCTCATTGAGCGCATGGGCGCCGGCGAGCAGGGCAGCATTACTGGCTTGCTAACCGTGCTCTTGGACGGCGACGACCCCAACGAACCCGTGGCGGATACCCTGCGCGGCCTGCTCGACGGCCACCTGCTGCTGTCGCGCGACCTGGCCCAGGCCGGCCACTTTCCAGCCATCGATGTACTGAAAAGTCTGTCGCGGCTGATGCCGTCCCTGGCCTCTCCCGATCACCTGGAACTGGCCCACCTCCTGCGTAGCTGCCTGGCGGCCTATGAGGAAGGTCGCGACCTGGTGGAAATCGGCGCCTACAAGAGCGGCGCCAACCCCCGCCTGGATCGCGCCATCCAGCTGCTGCCCGCCATCCAAGCCTTCCTGCAACAAACCGCTGACGAAACCTCGGCCCTGCCCGAGACCCTCGAGTTGCTGGCGCTCCTGCGCGGAGCCCTGCCCCAGGTATAGACATGCCCCGGGACCACAAACGAATCAAACGCGTGCTCGCTATCCGAGCCCTGGAAGAGCGCACCCTGCGCGCCCAGTGGGCCGAGGCAGAAGGCCTGGCAAGTCGGGGCGAGGAGTTGGCCTCCAGCGCCGGCGAAGACACGCTGCGCGCTCGCCGCAGCCTCTCCCAAGCCACCCAAGTCGGACGCCGCGATCCGCGCCAGGCCCTCAGAGAGTACTCCGGGCTGGACCGCCTCGCTGGCTGGGCACAGCACCTCGCAGCCCATGCCGACCAACTACGACGCGTGGCCGATGAGCGCCGCCAGCCGTGGACCGCCAAGCGGCAGGCCAAGGAAGGTCTGCAGCGACTCGTGGACGCCAGCCTAGACGCCCTCCGCGCGACAGCCGCACAACAGGAACAGGCCCTGCTCGACGAAACCGCCGCCGGGAGATTCGTGGCTGGAGCGGACACCCCCCACCATCGATCAGCGGCTACGTCGACTCCTATGTGCCCAACCGGGCAACCTGGAAACAGGCTCCAAGAGCGCCCCAGCTATCCCGGCAGGCCTCTACCACCGGAAACTCGCGGTTCCCCTTCGGTTGACGGGCACGACCTGTCGACTCAGAACCGGACCTATCCGCCCTTCGCGACTCCTCCCTCAGACGGGAAGGCCTAACCCATGAACACCATCACCAAGTACATCGCCGGCACCTGCGGAGCGATCTCTCTGTTCGTCACCACGTTCATCGTGGTGGCAGCTCTTTCCGGCACTCCTCTCCATGAACTCGCCGTGGTCGGTGGTTTCTTCCCGGGACCGAGCAAGGCCTCCCTGGGCCCCGTCGAACCCGCCCTCAAGATCCAGGCCGAATCACGGCCAACAGCTGAGATCTTGCGCAATCAGCTCAGCGTTCTCGGTTCATTCCAAATGCCCGCGGGACAGACAGCCGACGCCATGTTGGCCTTGCAGGATGAGTTGCGTTCGCGCACAGCCGACCTCGCCACGCGGGAAAACACCCTGGCCCAGGCCAACCAGGACCTGACCGCCCGCGAACAGTCCCTGACTGAGCGCTGGGATGACATGGCCGCCCTGCGGGAAAGCCTGGGCAAGTGGGAAGAGGAGTTGGACATGCGCTCCCTCGAACTTGATCGGGACGAGTCTGTCCTAGACGAAGAAGAGCGTCGCAGCTGGCGCGCCCTGGCCGAGATGTACGCCGTGGGTGATGCCAGCCTGGCAGGCGCCCGCCTGGCCACCTTCGCGCCGGAGGAAGTGGCCCAAATCCTCGCCGGGTTGGACCCGGAACGGGCCAGCGAACTGCTGGCCGCCCTGCCCGCTGGCCGCTACAGGGACTTCCTGGACGCCTACCGCACGGCCATTCGCTAGGCAACTAGCGCCTATCCCCGGTCCTCACAAAGACTTACGGCGCTCGCCTGGCAGCTTTCCCCTTCAAGGGATCGGCCCGAAAGGTCGATAAGGACGACAGCCCCCCGAGCCCCAGCCGCGGGGGCGGCCCCCCCATGGACTTCACCACAATCATCGGAACTCTGGTCGCCTTCGGCGCCGTCCTCACCGCCATGATGATGGGCGAGGGCGGCGGCCTAGGTACCTTCCTGGACGTCCCCTCCCTGGCCCTCGTGTTCGGTGGCACCATCGCCGTGACTCTGATGAACTTCCCCATCGGGGAGATCAAACAGATCGTCAAAGTCATGATGGTCACGGCCATGCACAAGAGCACGACTCCATCAGAGGAGATCGCCCGCATCGTTTCCTATGCCAACTTGGCTCGCAAGGAAGGCCTGCTGGCTTTGGAAGCCAAACTGCAGGAAGTCGACGACGCCTTCTTCGCCAAGGGCATTCAGCTCGTGATCGACGGCTTCAACGCAGACACGGTGCGCGACATCATGGACCTCGAGGCCGAGTGGCAACGCCAACGGCACTCCATGGGTAAGAAGATCATGGACCAAATGGGCGCCTTTGCCCCGGCCTTCGGCATGATCGGAACCTTGGTCGGCCTGGTCCTCATGCTGCAGAACCTCGACGATCCCTCGAAGATCGGCGGCGGCATGGCCACCGCCCTGTTGACCACGCTTTACGGTGCCATGGCATCCAACATGGTCTTCCTGCCCCTGGCGGGCAAGCTCGAAGTGCGCGCCAAGCACGAAGCCCTGCTGCGCGAACTGATGATAGAAGGCATTGTCGCCATCCAATCTGGCGAGAAGCCCCAACTGATCAAAGAGAAGCTCAAGGGCTTCCTTTCACCCTCGGCCCGCGAAGGAGTCGGCGTCTGACCGACAACGAGCCGTGGCCAAGAAGCAGCGTCAAGAAGATCCGCCGCCGCCGGGCGCCCCGGACTGGATCGTTACCTTCTCTGACATGATCTCGCTGCTGGTGACCTTCTTCATTCTGATGATGACCTTCTCCAGCCTGGACGCGAAGGAGTCCTTCACGCTCAAGGATGCCTTCCAGGGTCCCCGTGGCATCATCGATAACGATCACGGTCACAGCCTGACAGCCCCGCCGCGCCAGGACCTGATGAGCGCCATGAATGGTCTGCGGGGTCTCGACACGCCCCACTCCCGTCCACCGGAGGAGTTGCCCAAGGACCTGCAGGATGTGGGCCAACAGCAACGTGACGGGCAACTGGAGTTCGATTTGAAGGGCGTCGCCGACGGCCTGGTCATCCACTACGGCCCCGAGTTCTCGTTCGGGCCGGGCTCCGCCAGCGTGCGCCCGCGCCTCGAACGCGCCCTCATGGAGCTCGCCGAGGTGCTGCGCCACTACCAATACCTCGTGGTGGTGGAGGGCTTCACCGATACTGAGTTCAAGCCCACCACTCTATTCCCCACGGCCGAAACACTTTCCTGTGCACGGGCGACCGCCGCCGCAGGGATTCTGCAGGACGGTGGCCTAGAGCCCAGACTCCTGCAACTCGCGGGCCTTGGCTCCCAGCGCCAGCTCAACGACAACGCCACGGCCACCAAGCGCACGGCCAACCGCCGCATCGAAATACGCGTGCTCTCCCTCTCACGGGCCCGCGCCGAAACCATGGGGGCACAACGCTGATGCCTAGGAAGCCCCCGCACCAGGATGAGCCCAAGCAGGGTCCGCCCGCCTACATGGTCTCCTTTGGGGACATGATGACGCTCATCCTGACCTTCTTCATTCTGCTGGTCTCCATGTCCAAGGAACGCAATGTGGATCGCATGGCCGAAGGCATCGGCTCCTTCGTCGTGGCCCTACGCTCCAACGGGTTCGATGGCATCATGAGCGCCGAGGAACGCGAGGAGATCTTCGAGCACACGCGCCGTCGCTTCATGGCGCCGGCGGATGCTGACAAGGACTTGCACGCCGAGGCAAGCCAGTTGGAGTTGATCAGCGCCACGGTTCTCGACTCCCTGCGGCCCCACGATGAGATTGCCCAACCCATGGTGGCTTCCTTCGCCCCGGCCAGCGATGAACTGACCGCCGAAGCCCGCGCCTATGTCGACCGCATCGCAGAGACTCTGCGGCCACGGGGCTATCAGGTGCTCGTACTGGAAGGCCACGCTGGCGACGACGATCACACCTACGCTGGAGACAGCACCTGGCTGGCCTTCGCCCGCTCCGCTGCTGTACGCACCTATCTCATCGAAGAGCATCGCTTCGACCCCAAGCGCGTCGAGGCGCGTGCTTGGATCAGAGAGCTTGACATTCTCGACAAGGCCAACCGCAGCGTCGACGCCCGCCTCATTACACCCTCGGAAACCCAGTCTAAGGAATAGCAGAGATGTCTGAAGAAACCACCAAGCCCGACGAGCAGGTTGAGGGCAAGAGCAACAAGAAGTCGGCCATGTTGGTCGGCGGTATTGTCGGCTTAGTCGGCCTGGCCTGCGCCACGGCCTTCATGGCCATCCCCAAACAGGCCGAACGCCATGTCTTCACCGGCCCCTATGTGGCACGTTTGCTGGCAGATGAGTTCGCCACCAACCTCAAAGACAACGATCACTCGCGCTTCCTACAGCTCACCCTGAACTTCACCTATATGGCCTATGAAGAGGCTTACTACACGGCGCGCATGACAGATCCGCTGTATATCGCGGAGATCAAGGATGTCATGAACCGCGTGACCTTTAACAAAGAGTCCAGCGCAATCTTCGATCCGATCGGTGCAGCAGCCTTCATGGAGGAGATCCGCGAGGCGGTGGACCCGGTGGTCTTTCCTGTCGTTGTGGGAGAGCCCGATGACGGCCTCGGAGCAGATTCCGAATCTGGCCTGGCCCCCGGCAGGTCATTCCGCGAGGGCACATTTCGCGGCGCCTTCTTCGACCACCTCCTGACAGTGAACGGACCCGAGATGACCGTCAGCATGGATGGTGCCGAGCCAGTTTCCTTCGCGGCCTCTGACATGGATGTTCCCGTGTATGACAGCGAGGGCCGCGTCTTCTTCTTGGATGTGACGCGCCTCGACCCTGACTTCGTCGGCGACGTTCAGGTCGGCGTAAAGGGCCAGATCCGTCGCGTCTTGCGCGAAAAACTCCTAGCCCAGTAGCCATCTGCTCCCTAGGACCAGCCAGAGGACCAACCCCGTGACCGCCAACGTCGAAGACGAAGAAGCCAAGGCCATCGCCGCCCTGGTCGCCCCTAGCGGTGGCAGCTCGCCGGCTCCCATTGCCTTGCGCGACTTCGCCCGCCCGCGCCGCCTGAGCGCGGAACGCCACGCTGATCTACAGCAATGCGTGCAGGACTGCTTGCCGCAGCTTACAGCGGAAGTCCTCGCTGCTCTGCGGATCGAGGCTTGCGTAGAACTGAATGACATGGGCGAACTCGATTGCCGCGACCTTTTTGAGGGCCTCGAGTTCCCAGCCGCGGTGCTGTGTTTTGACGCCAGCGCCGCGGACGGCGAATCCATGCCTAGCTGGGCCATCATTGACGGAATGGCAGCGGTCAACGCCGCCGACTGTGCCCTGGGCGCTGGCCCCCAATCAGATTCCTCCGCCCGTTCTCTGACCAGTGTCGAACAGGCCCTGATGCAGGGATTCCTGGAACGCCTGCTCACCAACCTGAGCACAACCCTCGGCATCACAGTGGAGAGCGCCCACTTGGCTCAGAGTGCCGAACAAGTCGCTCGCGGTGGAATGCTGGATCAAGCCAGCGACGCCGCTCGGCTTTACATACACCTGCAAGTCGTCGGCGAGGGCATTGACACCTTGCTGCGCTTTTACCTGCCGTGCACCCCTGCCCCCGAGGAGGACGAGCAAGCCCAACCCGCTGCCGCCCTGCCCCCGGCCTTTGGCTCGGTATCTGTGGACCTCGGGGTCTATCTCGGCTGCGTCGATGTTCCCTTGCAGGATCTGCTTGCCCTCGAGCACGGAGATGTAATTCCCCTCGGCGTCGAGGTCGAAGAGCCTCTACGGGTTTATGTGGAAGACCGCCCCTGCGCCACGGCTCGTTGGGGAAAGCACTCCGGCCAGTTAGCCGTTCAAATAGAAAGCCTCGGCCTGGACGAGGATGATTACCACCAACTAGGCCTGCAACAATCTCAGACAGAGACCCAACCATGAGCGAAGACCAAACAACAGAAAACAGCACCGACCTCGAATCCTCCATCGAGCAGGCCACCGAGGCCGTGACCGTCCAGTCCAAGGAACTGGATGAGTTGATCGACGTCGGTGACGACGCCCAGCCCCTGGGTATCGGCAACCTGATGGGCGTTCCCGTGCGGGTTACCGTGCAGGTCGGACGCGCGCGCATTTCCATTGCGGAGCTAGTACAACTCAAGCCCGGTTCTGTCATGACCCTCGACCGCGAAGCCCATGAACCGGCTGACATCCTCGTCAACGGGCGCGTGGTGGCCTGCGGTGAAGTGGTCACCGTCGGCAGTCACTATGGAGTGCGCATCACGGATGTGCACTCGACTGAGGAAGGCTAAACCGTTTGGAGGCGGTCCGGAGAGAACAGCTCCGGATGGAAGGCGCTGACGGGCTTGCCTGCCATCAGCTGGGCTAGGCCCTCGCCTACAGACGGCGCCAGCTGGAACTCGTGGCCAGCAAAACCAGTGGCCACAAAAAGGCCCCCAACCGCCGACACGGCGCCGATCAGCGGGCGGCCATCGGCGGTGCGTACAACGCGATTGCTCGAAGACCCAGCCTCGGCCTGGTCGCGGTAGAGCGGAAAGCGCTCGCGCAACAGTCCGTGGGCCCAGGAACGGAAGGAGTCTGTCACGTTCCCATCGACCCCAGTTGCCCGTCCTCCACTGGCCTTGAGTTCGTCCGGGCTGCCGCGCCATTGGCCGACGCGCGTGCGTGACTCCTCGCGCTCACAACGGGCAAACCAGCCAGCTTCGAGGTCAATGACAACCGGGTGCGGCAGGGGACCGCGCACTGGTTCGGCTGGAATAAAGCGCGGCTCGAAGTTAGTGGCCAAGGGGTCGTAGTCCGCCTCGTCATGCTCCGCGACAGGCTCAGGTGATTCTTGGGGCTCCTGGGACTCCGGGTGCGGCATGGTGCAGTAGGTGTATTGCACCCACTCGTCCACCAGACCGAGATCGATGCCCGCCTGGGCCAGCAGCACCTTGGTGTGGGGTCCGGCCGCCAATACGACGCGGGCTGACTCATAGAAACCGGCGCTGGTCTCCACCCCCACCATGTGACCGTTCTTGATGACTAGCTCCTCGGCGCTGACGCCGATGCGCGTCGCGGCGCCGTAGTAACGAGCCAGCGCCCCCATGGATTCGATTGTCTGGCGTGCGCCCACGGTTCCGGCTTTCGGTTCCCAGACTGCCTGGTAGTCATCATCCAGCTCGAGCCCCGGCACGCGCTCGCGCGCCTGGGCCGCCGTTAGACAGTGGGCGTCGACACCGATGGACTGCAGTTGCTCGATCGTGGAGCGCAGGCGTTCAGCCTGCCGCGGGCCCGCCAAGAGCAAAACGCCTGAGGCTTGCAAGCCCACCGGCTGGCCCGTTTTTTTCAGGAAGCTCTGGTAGAAGCGGATCGAGTCCTTGGCCATGAAAGCCGCCGAGCGATCCAGATTGTGGTGGCAGAGAATGGCCTCCGAGCGCCCCGAAGAGCCTGACCCGAGGGCGTCCCGCTCCAACAGCACGACGGGCTCCGAAAGGGGGTCTCCCTGGCGCGCGGCGAACATCGCGGCGGAAACCCCCATCACCCCTCCACCGACAACTAGTACGTTTGCTTTCATGCTGTAGATCGCCCCGAGCATCATAACCGGCGGCCCTTCGGGGCACCTCCCCGCCCCGGCGCCAGGCTTCAAACAAACACATAAGCCATTGATTGGGCGCACCCTACTAGTAATCCGCATACCGTAGCTGGCCCTGATTGTGCTTTCGGAGGAGTTCGGCCTCGGCGCCCAACAAGAGGCCTTGCAAAACGCCACAGGCCCGCAAGCCCGGATAGAATCCTCCCCATGCTCCCTCCCCGCCGCACCAGGGCCATCACAGTCCGCCACCTGCCCCTGGGGGCTCAAGCCCCCATAGCCGTGCAGAGCATGGCCGCCACGCAGACTGCTGACCTCGAACGGACCCTAGAGCAGGTGGCCATCCTCGAGGCCGCTGGGGCGGACATTATTCGCCTGGCGGTGGACAGTCGTGCCGACCTGGCGGCCATGGAACGCATTCGCCCTGCTACCGATGCTTTGTTGTGCGTCGACCTTCAGGAGTCATATCGCTTGGCCGCCGACCTCGCACCCCTGGTGGACAAGCTGCGCTACAACCCCGGCCACCTCCACCACCATGAGCCGACGCGCCCCGTGGCGGACAAGGTCGCCTGGCTGGCGGACCAGGCTGCCAACCACAATTGTGCCCTGCGCATCGGCGTCAACGCCGGATCGTTCCCCCCTGAATACGCCCAACGCTTTGCCGATGACCATGTGGCCGCCGCCGTTCAATGCGCGCTGGATCACTGTGATTTGATCGAGCAAAGTGGCTTCACCAACTTCGTGGTCTCCCTCAAGGATTCCGACCCGCGCCTGGTGATCGAAGCCAATCAACGCTTCGCCGCCCAGCGTCCTGACGTGCCCCTGCACCTGGGCGTAACCGAAGCCGGCCTGCCACCGGACGGCGTGATCAAGACGCGCATCGCGTTTGAGCAACTGCTCAGCCAAGGGCTAGGCGACACCCTGCGCGTTTCATTGACCGTGCCCTTCGCCGAAAAGGGCATGGAAATCGAAGTCGGACGCCAAATGCTAAGGGACATCGCCGCCGGTCGCTTCCGTTCCGTGCCCCAGGGTTTCTTCGACGGACTCAACATCATCGCCTGCCCCTCCTGCTCGCGAGTCGAGAACGACAGCTTCGTCGCCCTGGCCGAGGAGGTCAAGCGCACCACTACCTATGCTGCCGACGAGAAGATCACGATCGCCGTCATGGGTTGCCGCGTGAATGGTCCCGGTGAAACAGACAACGCCGACCTCGGTCTTTGGTGTGGACCGCGCCTGGTTACGCTAAAGCGGGGCGCGCGCACCATTGGCTCTTGGCCCTTCGCAGAGGTACTGGAGAAACTGCACACCGAGTTGCGCCAGATCGTTGCCGAGCGGGCTTGCCCGACGACGGGTCAAAGCGGAGAATCGGCCTAGTGACGCATCGTGACCACATTCGAGCTTCCCTCGCGGAGGCCGCCCGCACCCTGGACGCCTTGCTGGCCGATGAGCGGGCCCTAGCCGCAGTCGATGACTTCGTTTCCGCCGCTTGCCGCACCTTGCGCGCCGGCGGACGCTTGCTGACCTGTGGCAATGGTGGCTCCATGTGTGACGCCATGCATTTCGCCGAGGAGTGGACCGGCCGCTTCCGCGCTGACCGGCCCGCCCTAGCGGCGCTGTGCTTCTCGGACCCCAGCCACCTGACCTGTATCGCCAACGATTTCGGCTTCGAGGAGGTCTTCGCCCGCCAGGTCCAGGCCCAAGGCCGCGCCGGCGATCTGCTGGTCGCCATCTCCACGAGCGGTAACTCGGAGAACATCTTGCGCGCCTGTGCCGCGGCCCGTGCCCTCGACATTACGGTTGTCGGCCTCTTGGGCAACGGCGGCGGCAAGCAAAGCGACGTGGTTGATATTCCCATTGTCGTTCCGGGACAACTATCCTCTGACCGCGTTCAGGAGATCCATATCAAGATCCTCCACACGGTGATCGAGGCCGCGGAGCGGGAGCTGTTCCCGGAACTCTACGGCTGAATCCTCAGATCGAGTCCAAGCCCCACAGGAAGGGCTCCAACGCCAAGGCTGAGAGGTCGACACCAAGCCGCTGCCCCAGTTCCCAATGAGCCCTGCGTTCGCCCTTCACCGGCAGTAGCAAGGTCAGGAACTCTTCGGCGGCAATCCGCTCGCTGGCCCGCGGCCCCCGTAGCTCCAGGCTGCCGTCGCTGACACATGAAACCGCCAGGTCGCGCCCCACGCGCCGCTCCGCCAACAGGGCCGCACCCTGGGCGTCCAAAAGGCGCGCCATTCCCAAGCAGCCCTCGGCGCTTTCAAAGCCCAGGGCGTCCAGGGTGTTCTTCAAGTTGCGCTCCCCAGGCCCAGCCATCAGGAACAGGACCTGTGCCCCGTGTAGGTGATCATCTAGACAGGCCCCCACCAGGGCGAGTACATCCTGACTCGGGCCGCCCCATTCGTGAATGACGCCCTGTAGGTCATCGCCGCGGCCCAAGCACAAGTAGGCTGTCACCGCTCCCGGCGCGCCGCGTACAAGCACCACCATGCCCGGGGTCGACAACAGTGCGCTCGTTTCCGCTGGCGAGCGATCAACCCGGGCCGGGTGCGCCGAGTAGAGGCCGTGAATCGCGTCCCGGTCCTGTGTCTGTGCCGCACGCACACCGCGCGCAAGGGGTAGTAGCTCCCGTCGTCCCGGATCTATCACGAAGTCCGTTTCGCGGCCCACCAGCCGGTATCCCCGCGGCTCGTAGAAGGCTGGGTCATCAGCCCACAGCAAACTGAAGAGACAAGCACGCCCACGCAGGACTTGCTCCGCCCGGGTGAGCACATGGCCCGCCAGGCCCTGGCCACGGGCGGCTGGATCCGTGGCCACCGAACCGATCAGCCCAACCCGCAGGCGCTCTCCCGGCACAACCAACTCGCGCGTTTGAATGCCACAGGCTGACAGGGTTACACCGCCCTCCTCCGCCCACACCAACGAGTCTGCGCCGTCACAATCAAACAGCAACGGATACTCGTCACGGAATGAGCGCTCGGCACCAAAGACGCGCGCGAATAGGTCTAGCGCCTCGGCCCCTACTTGCCCTTCGGCCACCTTCATTGCTCGCCTCCTTGTTGGCCAGCGCGTTGGCCTTCGGCCCGAAATGCTTCAAGCAGTTTGCTTCCCAGGGAAAGCGCCTCCTCCAACGAGGCCTCAGCTTGGTTGACCGCCGCGCTCAAATCCGCAGGGCCCTCCACCTTGTCCTTGGTTGCCTCCAAGCCCTGGACACGGATCTCCAGCCGTTCGAGCAAGGCTTGGAATTCCGCGCCGCTGCCCGACACCCGCGCTTCGCTGGCGGCCTCTGCGGCTTGCTGTGCACGACTCACTCCTTCCGCAGGCCTGCCGGGCGTGGGCGTGGGCGTGTTTGAAATGTGATCAGTCATCGCTTACCTCAGATAGTTCAAGAGACTCTGTTGAATGAGTCGTGCCCCGGCGGCCTGGGCCGCCTGTAGCGTCATTTGTGTACGCCCCATCTCCAGCACCGCCGTGGATAGATCAACATCCTCCACATCCGACTGCAGCCCCTGGAGATGCAAGCCCATGCCTTCCAAGCGGGCCTCCGCGTGGTTGAGCCGCTCCGCTCGCGAACCCAAGTGCCCCGTGGCCGCCAACACATTGTCGAATCCACGGTCTAGTTCATCGAGACGAATACGCAACCGATCCATCAGGCTATCTGTGTCAATCTCGCCGCCCTCCCGCAGGTCGGCGATCATGCCCCCCAAGACATCGAAGACATTCGGCGTGCCGGAGAAGGTGACGAGCTCGTCCGCCGCCCGCGAGATGCCAGTGGTATCCACGTGCAGGACCGATCCGGTCTCGCCGTCGACTATCTCCAAATCAGTGTCAACGAAATCGAGGGTTTGGAATGTGATGCCATCCAGCGAGATTTCGCCGTTGCCTGTGATTGTGCCAGTCCAGCTTCCGCCTGTGTAGCCCGTGAAATCGACATGCAGC
>NYXZ01000049.1 GCA_002686595.1 Planctomycetota bacterium
CCCCGATGACATGGCCGCTCACTTGCAGACCGTCCTGACCTCCTCCTCCATTTCAATACCAATCACCAGCGGCGAGTTGGCCCTCGGAACCTGGCAGGGTCTCTTTCTGGCGGAACATCGCACCTCGCCCCAGGAGCGCAGCTTAGTCATCCACATTACTGGCGATTAGGCCACACGCATCAACACGATCGAGTTCGGGCGCTGGCCACTCGTCAACAAGCAAGTGTCAGATGTGGCCGAACATGGCCCGCGGCGACTCGCGCCCTAGGCGTAGCGGTGACGGCTCAGGTCAACTGGAAAGCCAAAGGCCACCGGGTCGCGCCCGGAGACGAAGTCGCACAGATGGACGAGTTTGCCCTCCGCCGCCGTGGGCAACTCGCTACAGCGATAGGGACAGAGCTTGTACTCCTCGGATGTGAGCTCACGCCCGAGGCGCTGACAGAGGCAGCGGCCTGAGTGATCTGGACAAGGTGGCTGGTTTTGGGGCGTGACTGGCATGGCGTTTCCTTCAGCTGCTCATCTTGGCCCGTTGGCTGAGGATGTCCCAACTGTTGCGCACGGCCTGTTCCACGGCATCTAGGTCAACGAGCTCTTCTTTGAAGCGTCCCTGCTTCTCCATGTAGCTCTTGAGCGCCGAGCGTGAGAACTCCGGCTCGATGCTGATCTCGAAACGCTGCCCATCCCACACCTCAAAGACCTGGAAAAGACCTGCGCTCACGGCCAAGCGAATCAGCCCAATCCCTTCGGCCGCCTCCGACTTCCAGCCCGTGGGGCAAGGAGCGAGGATATGCAGAAAGCGGAAACCGCTCATATTGAGCGCCTTCTTGAACTTGTCCACGGCATCATCCGCGTGACCGAGGGAAATCGAGGCCGCATAGGGCACGCGGTGGGCAGCCATGATGGCCAGAATGTCCTTCTTGCCGATGTCCTTGCCCGCCGGGGTGGTTGTGGTGGCGGCACCTAGGGGCGTGGCCGACGAACGCTGCCCGCCGGTGTTGCCGTAGATTTCATTGTCATAGCACACATAAAGAATGTCTTCATTGCGCTCGGCGGCGGCCGAGACCGTGGCCATGCCGATGTCATAGGTGCCGCCATCGCCGGCCCAGCAGACAACGCGTGTGTCTTCGCCATTCATCTGCGCCGTAGCCGCCAGCCCACTGGCCGTGGCCGCGGCGGCGGCAAAGGTGGAGGCGACCACCGGAGCGCCATAGGCCGAGTATGGAAACTGACCCGGGGTGACGATGCCACAGCAGGCGGGGATGACGAACTGCAGTTGGTGCTTGGCCGCCGCCAAGCTGAGCATGTTGTAGGCCACGGACATGCCGCAACCGCCGCAGTTTGTATTGCCCGCTCGCAGGATCGGTTCACTGCGATCGACCTCGCTCTGGTATTCGCCTTTGAGAATCGGTTCAGCCATCAGCCCACCTCCACGAGTTTGGGTGCCGCGGCGGAGGAGCTCGCCGCCAGTTCACGGAAGAGGCTCTCGATGTGCTGGGGGCGCACATCGCCGCCGCCGAGCCCCAACATGTAGCCCTGGACCAACGCCCGTGGCGCGCAACCGCGCACCTCCGACCACAACACGCCGCCCAGACCCAGGCTGATATCCCGATCGAGCACGCCAACGCGCTCGCAGTTGGCGAGCATTTCCGTCAATGCCTTCTCAGGGAAGGGCCGGTACATGCGCACGCGCACCGAACCGGCACGGATGCCCTCGGCGCGCAGTTTGTCAACGACCGTGTCCGTGGTAGAGCTTGTCGTGCCCATGGAGACAAAGGCGATCTCCGCGTCGTCCATGCAATAGGGCACGACGGGATCCGGTGGACGCCGGCCGAAGACCTCTTCGAACTCGTCCTGGCATTCGCCGTAGACATCAAAGACACGCTCCAGGGCTTCTTGATGCTGGCGCCGGTGAACCTCGGTCTCACGCGGGAAATCCAGCCCGCCGATCATTACCGGATCGAACTTCACGCGGTGGGGCAAGTCGAGATCCGGCAGGTAGCGATCCACTTGTTCCTGCTCTGGCAGATCCGTTTCCATCATGGTGTGGGAGAGCACAAAGGCGTCCTGGCACACCATGGCCGGCAGCAGTACGCGCGCGTCCTCGGCCAGGCGATAGCTGAAGATAATCGAGTCCGCCACTTCCTGGTTGTCCTGGCAGTAGAGTTGAATCCACCCAGCGTCGCGCAGCATCAGCGTATCGCCGTGATCAACCCAGATATTCCAGGGCGGGCCCAGAGTGCGGTTCACGGCCATCATCACGATGGGCAGACGGGAAAATGCGGCGGCATAGACATTCTCCGCCATGTAGGCCAGCCCGTTTGACGAGGAGGCGGTGAAGGTGCGGGCGCCGGAAACAGACATGCCCATACAAACGGCCATGGCGCTGTGCTCACTTTCCACGCGCACAATCGAACCCTTGTCAAACTGCTGGCGACAGAGCAGCTCAATGCACTCCGTTTGTGGCGTGATTGGATAAACGCCACCGCCAAAGCCGCGGGCGTTTCTGTTGGCGCGCCCGGCGAGGGTCGCGGCCATGGCGGAGGCGTGATTGGCGCTGATTAGCTGGATCGTCATAGCTCTATCATCTCCATGGATTCGCGTGGGCACTCTTCAACGCAGATGCCACAGCCTTTGCAGAAGGACTCATCCACCGCATAGCCACGCTGTCGGCCATTCTCAGTGTGGCGCGAGATAATGCCCTCGGGGCAATACACCAGGCAGGTGTCGCACTCAGTGCACTTGCCGCAGGAGAAGCAGCGCAGGGCCTCCGCGCTGTCCTCCAGCCCCAGGTTTGCCTCGCGCAGGTCTGTCACGCGGGCGGCCGCATCGGCCGCACGGTCGAGCGCGGGTTCGCGTTTTTCAAAGTGGTCGAAACGGATGGCCGTCGCGGGCACCGCCCGCGCCCTGTCTGGTCGTTCAAAAACCTCCACGTCGATGCCAGCAGCGACCATCAACAAGCCCGCTGCCCGGCGACCCGAACCGATGGCGTGGGTCACGGTGCCTTCCCAGGTGGTGACATCACCGGCTGCGCGCACGGCTGCCTTGGGGGCGCTGGCTCCAGTGTCAATGCGGCCGTCGTCCTCAAGCTGCCAGCCAGCAGGCAAACAGGAGAGGTCCGCTGATTGCCCCAGGGCCAAGAGCACATGCTCGCAGGCCAACCGCTCCGTGCGGTCAGTCACAACCGGGCTGCGCCGGCCGCTCTCGTCCGGCTCGCCCATCTCCACCTCCGCCAGTTCCAAACTGCCGAGGCGCGCACCGTCCTGCACGCTGGGATGAAAGGCAACGGGTTGGCGCTGGGTCAAAAAGACAACGCCCTCGTGATCAGCTTCCACGATTTCCTCGGCGATAGCCGGCATGGCGTCGCGCGTGCGGCGGTAGGCCACGGTGACGCGCTCGGCCCCACAACGCAGGGCGCTGCGGGCGCAGTCCATGGCCGTATTGCCGCCCCCCAAGACAACGACATGTCCGCTGAGCTCCAGCGGGCCCGCCGCCGATTCGAGGTTCACACCATGCAGAAACTCGATGCCCTGCCCGATGCCGCCTAGTTCCGCGCCGGGAATATCCAGTCCGCGTAGGCGCTGCAGGCCCGTGGCCAAAAGCACTCCGTCGTACTCTTCCGCCAGGGCACCCAGTTGTTCAGCGTCCACGCTCTCGCCACAACGCGCCTGGACGCCCAGGGCCAGGATGCCGTTGACCTCCTGATCGAGGACTTCACGCGGCAGGCGGTAGGTGGGGATGCCCGTGCGCAACACGCCGCCCAGCTCCGCTTCGTGTTCGAAGATCGTGGCCCGCTGTCCGGCCCGGGCCAGTTCATAGGCCGCCGCCAAGCCCGCCGGGCCGCCGCCGATGATGGCGACGCTACGGGCGTCGGCGGCCGGAGCCCGGTTGGCCCTGGCCACCGGGAAGTTGTCGGCCACTATCCGTTCTAGGCCGCGGATGTTCACCGAGCCGTCGTACTCGGCCCGGTTGCAGCCTTCCATGCAAGGAGCCGGGCACACGCGCCCACAGGTGGCGGAGAGGGGCGTCGTGCGACCGAGAATGTGCGCGGCGGCTTCCTCGCCCTCCGTGGCTGCGGCGCGCACGAAGCCGACCACATCGTTGCCCGCCGGGCACCAGGCGCTGCACGGAGCCAGCTTTTCCATATAGGCCGGTCGCTGGGAACTCCAACTTCCAGTCAGCAGGCCCGTGGGCGGGCTATGGGTGTGCTCCACCAGTTCACCGACCTCTGGCAAGGCAGCCACACTGATGTCCGCGGTAGCGCCCCGACTCTCCCAGTCCTCGCGCACGCAGACGGCCTCATAGGCCTCCTTGGCGGCGGCGAAGTTGCTCGAGAAGCCCAGGCCCTCGTAGGTCTCTTCCAAGACGGCCAGGTCGATGCCGAGCACGCGGCAGAAGGCGCCGGCAATGGTCGTGTTTACAATGACCACCGAGCGCGTACCGATCCCGTGGCGCCGGGCGATAGCCGTGGCGTCCACCGTGGCCAATTGCCAAGCGCCCAGGTCGCCAGCTAGGTCGTCCTCGCACTTGGCCGTATTGACCACCAAGGCGCCGCCTTCCGCCAGGCCCGCCACAGTGGTCTCCCCCAGGAGGTTGTCATCTAGTACCAGCAGGTGATCTGGCTCGTAGACCTTGTTGCGGTTGGTGATGGGGCCATCGGAAACTCGCGTGTAGGCCCGCACCGGTGCTCCGGAGCGTTCACCCGAGTAATCGCCGAAGGTCTGCACGCTCTTCCCCAAGCGGGAATAGACCGTGGCCAGGATCTTGGCGCAGGTCACGCCGCCCTGGCCGCCGCGGCCATGTAGTCGAATCTCCAGGGACTGGTTCGCCATCTAGTCGTTGGATTGCTGGTCTGGGGTGTGGTGCGGGTCTCGCGTGGGGCCCGCCCTCCGCTCGGGGCTGTCCCTGGGATCAAGTGGCAGCCCATATTACCGCCCCTGCGGACCCCTATGTCCGGTGAAAACCACCTTTCCCTGGCACGGCGGCCTGCGGGTGAGGCGCCCCGGGCCAATCCTGTCCGTAGGGCCCGCCTATTCCGCGTTGGCCCCGAGGACTAATACCCGTCGCCGCTGGCCGCGTCTCCGCGCACGATGGCCACTGAGGCCGAGGCCCCCAGTCGCGTGGCGCCGGCCTCGATCATCTGCCGGGCGCCTTCTTCGTCGCGCACTCCGCCAGATGCCTTGACCCCCATGGTGGGGCCAACCGTGCGCCGCATGAGCGCCACATCGGCGGCCGTCGCACCGCCGGTGGAGAAGCCTGTGGAGGTCTTGACGAAATCCGCACCGGCTTCCTTGGAGAGCTCGCAGGCACGCACCTTTTCGTCCTCGTTCAGCAGACAGGTTTCGAGGATCACCTTGAGTTCCGCTCCGAGGCGATGGCAGGTGTCCGCCACGCCGGCGATGTCCCTGCGCACAAAGGCGTCGTCGCCGGATTTCAGGGCGCCCACATTGATGACCATGTCTATTTCACAGGCGCCGTCCTCGATGGCGCGGCGCGCTTCATAGGCCTTGACCTCCGGGGCCACGGCGCCCAGGGGGAAGCCCACGACACAGCAAACCTTGGTGGGCGCTCCGCCGAGGATCTCGGCGCAGCGCTTGACCCAAGAACCGTTGACGCACACCGAGGCAAAGCGATGCCGCAGGGCCTCGTCACAAATGCGGTCCACCTCCGCGGCAGTGGTATCGGGTTTCAGAATCGTGTGATCGATGAAGCCGGCCATGTTGGTCAGGCTGGCCGGTTCGGCGGCACAGGCGCCGATGCGACAGGCCCCCGCATCGAGCACGCGCTGCACGCGGTCGGGACAAACCTCCACGCGCACGGTGGTGCAACCCCAGCCGCCGAGGCCGCCGCCAACGGGCAAGCCATCTTCCATGATTTGGCGCCCGATCTCCGCCAGGATGTCCTCTAGTTGGCGTTCGTCCAGAGCCGCGCTGTTGTTGGTGTAGTCCATTGTCAACTGATCCCCTTAGCTTTCCGCTTGATGTCCAGGTTCACTCCTCACCCTGGGCGATCCATGGCCAGGATTTTGTCCACACGCCGCCCATGACGCGCGGCGCCGGACGGAGTGGATAAGAAAGTACTCAACACGCGCCGCGCTCCTTCGTCGTCCAGGCCGCCGGTGCCGAGCACCAACACATTGGCGTAGTTGTGCTCCCGGGCGTTGTGAGCAGTTCGTTCATCCCAGCAGTTGGCCGCCAGGATTCCCGGCACGCGGTTGGCCGCCATGGTGGAGCCGAGGCCGGCGCCATCTATGCAGACACCGAAATGGCAGTTCCCGTTGGCCACCGCTTCCCCAACCTTGCGGGCATAGTCCGGGTAGTCCACGGCCGTTTGGTCAAAGGTGCCCTGGTCCAGAGCGCGGTGGCCGAGTTCCGCCAGCCACTCCTTCACCTGTTCCTTCATGGCAAAGCCGCCGTGGTCGCTGCCCACGGCCACGCGCAGGCTTGCCGCGCCGCCCACGGGCAGTTGGGAAAGCCCCCGCCCCCCCACCAGAGATATGCGACGGCGGTGGGCTTCCTCGCGGCAGAGGGGCGTCACGAGCGATCCCGCCGGTAACTCGAAGACTCCGCCGTCGGCCACCTTGCCCAGGCAGTTGGCGGTGACGAGCGGCGTCCCCGGACCCTCGCAACTACCCCCTTCGCCAGCCCCCGACTCGCCAGTCCCCGACTCGGGACTGCGCTCCACGGCATCCCTGGCAGCCCTTCCCGCGGGCCGATCCGACTCATCACAGGGCCCTAGGGTCACATGAATACCGCCCGGTCGTCCGCCATCGGGCTCCCCGCCACCTAATCCGCGGGCGGCGCGGGCGCGGCCGGCGGCGCGGCGGGCGATTGCCTTGAAATCGAATGACATGGGCGCGTGGTGGAGATCTCCGGGGCTGACCGGCGCGGCAGTGTAACCGATGGCGGTGCGCCCGGCTGCATGGATCTGTTGGGCCCCGGTTCCCCCGCCTAGGGGTTCCGGCCCGCCCTCCATAGTTCATACTTGGGAGAGCCACCATTGGTGGCAAACCCATGACCACCGCGCCCCAGGCCGAGCATAAACCCGAGCACCTGCCAGAAGACCTGGTGCTCTTCGACGGAGGCTGTCCCCCGAGTCAGCGCACGGTGGCTTGGCAAACCGAACGCGACGGACAGCGGGTTCCGAGCTTCGTCCCTCTCCAGGGCACCGCGACGCGGGATTCGGCGCCAGTTAGCGCTCCTCAAATCCCCGACCAAAGGGAGCGCTGCTTACCGTGAACAAGGGGACAGTCATCATCGGCGCTGGGGCGGCGGGGTCATTGGCCGCCCTGTTCGCCGCCCGCGCAGGACAATCCGTTCTGTTTCTTGACGGCGAGGAAGAACCCGGCCGCAAGATCCTGATCAGTGGTGGCGGCCGCTGCAATGTGCTGCCGGCCACGGTTGCGGACGCCGCCTTTCACACCTCCGGCTCACAGCCCCTGTTACGGCGCCTGTTGAGCGCCTGGCCCTTGGAAGAGGTCCAGGCTTTCTTCGAGCGCGACCTGCGCCTGCCCCTGCGGCGAGAAAAGGACAAACTCTTCCCCAAGAGTCAGCGCGCGCGTGATGTGCGCGATGCCTTGGTCAAGGAAGCCATCAAGGCCAAGGCGCTGCTCGAGGTCAGTTGGAAGGTGGCTGCGGTTGAACGGACCGGGAAGGGCTTTTTGCTGACGGCCACGGATGGGCGCCAGCTAACAGCCGAGCGTTTGATCCTGGCCGCCGGCGGACAGTCGGTGCCGACCACGGGCTCTGATGGCTCGGGCTTTGCCCTGGCCCGCTCCCTCGGCCACGAACTGACTCCCCTCTACCCGGCCCTGGTGCCGCTCTTGACCGACGACGAGGACCTGCGCGCCCTGGCTGGGCTTTCGCTCCCCGTGCGCTGGACCGCGCGGGCCCCGGCTCGCGATGGGGATCCGGGCCGCGTGCTCGGGACTGGTGAACGCGAACTGCTCTTCACCCACCGCGGCTTCAGCGGCCCGGCCATTATGGATGCCAGCCACTTCGTGACCCGCGACAAGGCCAGTTTGCACATCTGTTGGACGGAGCGCAGCGCAGAAGACTGGGGCGCGGCCCTGGCCGATCCCGGCTCGCGCACGGTGCACCGTCTGCTGCGCAAGCACCTGCCGGCACGCCTAGCCACGACACTGGCGCACCGTGTCGGCTTGGAAGAAACAGATCGGTTGGCGGAGCTACCGCGGGCGACGCGACAAGACCTGGTGCAAGCCCTGGCGAACTTCACGCTGCCCATCAGCGGCCACCGGGGCTTCGCCCACGCCGAGGTCACCGGCGGCGGCGTGCCCTTGGCGGAACTGCACTCCAAGACTCTCGAAAGCCGCCGAGTTCCCGGCCTCCACATCTGCGGTGAACTGCTCGACGCCCAGGGACCCATTGGCGGCCACAACTTCCTGTTGGCCTGGATCAGCGGCCGCCTCGCGGGCCAGGCCTAGGCTTTGGCCTAGGCCTGGCCTTTGAGCCCGTTGATAAACGCCCCACTACGGCTGCGCCTTGCGACGGGTCTTTTCAGCGGACTCCCAGGCTCAGACCTGCTGCGCCAGGCGCGGCACGGCGTTGGCCAACAGACGACTGAAATCAGCGGCGATCTGACGGCCGGCCTCCACCACTTCCTCGTGGTTGAGCGGTCCCTCGCTGTGGCCCGCCGCGGCATTGGTGATACAGGAAATCGCAGCCACGGGTAGACCGGCGGCATGGGCGGCGCATGCTTCCTGGGCTGTACTCATGCCAACCGCGTCGGCGCCGATCTTCGTCAGCATGCGGATTTCAGACGGAGTCTCGTAGGTCGGCCCGGTCAGGGCTGCGTAGACGCCGGAGTGCAGGGTGACGCCGCTCTCCTCGGCGGCCTCCATAAGGAGGGTCGCGAGTTGTGACCCATAGGGCGAACCACTGGCGCGCTCGCCGGGCCCGAGGGCCGTCACCCCCTGGAGGTTGATGTGATCCTCGATGCGCATCAACGTGGGAACGGACCAATCCCGGCGCAGGCCCCCGGCGGCATTGGTGAGCACCAAGCAGCCAATCCCCAGGGCGGCATAGGCACGCACGGAGCGCGTGACCTCTTCCGGCGTCCACCCCTCGTAGAGATGAACACGACCCTGCTGGACCAGCACCTTGACCGGTTTGTCATGCGCTCCACTTCCCGGCAGAGTGCCGATGACGATGCGCCCGGCGTGACCGGGGACGGCGCTGCGCGGCATGCCCGGCAAGTCAGTGAAAGGGGAGGCCTGGGCGTCACCCAAGTCGTCGGCAAAGGCCCCCAGGCCCGACCCGAGGACCAGGGCTACACGGGCTTCTGCCGCTCCCACCTGCTCCAAGGCGGAGATCAAGCTCTTCAGGTCGCCATCGGTTTGTCGTTCGCTCAAGACGCGCTCTTTCATAGGAAGGCTCCGGCGACTGTGGCGGTCATCCACGATGCAAAGGCGCCACCCAACATGGCGCGCAGGGCAAGACGCGAGAGATCGCCGCGGCGTTCCGGCGCCAGGGGCGAGATGCCGCCGAGTTGAATGCCGACGGAAGCGAAATTGGCAAAGCCGCACAGGGCATAGGCGGCCATGGCTGCTGATCGCGTATGGGCAAAGGCCCCGGCCACCTTGTCGGCGGCGGTGATTGATCCGTCCGCGCCCAGGGGCAGGACCACATCCCCCCAGCCGGCGGGGGGCATGCGGAAGATGATGTCGAAGGCCACGAACTCGTTGACGGCCACCTTGGTGCCGAGCAGGGTTCCGAAGAGTTCGCAGTCGTGCCATCCCTCGACGCCCATACACCAAGCAATGGGCGCAAAGACCTTGCCGAATAGATAGGCCAGGGTCAGGGGCTCGCTCATCTCCAGCCACTCTCCCAGGGTTCCCAGGGGCCAGTTGGCGAGGTTCACCAGGGCGATGAAGGCGATCAGCATGGCGATCACATTGAGCCACAGCTTGAGGCCATCGCCGGTTCCGTTGGCAGCCGCTTCAACCACATTGGATGCCGTGCGCTGGATGCGTAACTGGACGCTGCGCCCCGTGCGGGATTCCTGGGTTTCCGGCAGCATGATTTTGGCAATCACAAAGGCCGCCGGGGCGCTCATGACCGAGGCGGTCAGAAGGTGTGGCCCCAGCTCCGGTCCCAAGAGACCCATGTAGACCGCCAGCACGGAGCCCGCGATGGTGGCGAAGCCACCGGTCATCATGGCGTTCAGTTCCGAGTTCGTCATGCCGCTGATGTAGGGCCGCACAACGAGGGGCGCTTCTGTCTGGCCGACGAAGACATTGGCGGCCATCGACATGGACTCGGCGCCGGAGACTCCCATCAACATGGACATGACCTTGGCGAGCAGCCAAACCAGGACCTGCATGATTCCCAGGTGGTAGAGAATCGCCATCAAGGCCGAGAAGAAGATGATCACGACCAAGCCGGAGCCCGCGAAGGAGAAGATGTAGCCGTGTTCCGGGCCAAATACGGCGCCCATTTTGACCGGGTCCGCCAGGGGCCCGAAGACCATTTCGGCACCCGGAGCGGCCATGGAAACGAGCTTCTGCACGAAACCGGCCAAGCGTTTGAATAGCGCCTGGCCCAAATCCGTGCGCAGGAACAGGCCGGCCAGGGCCAGCTGCAGGCTGAGGCCCCAGAAAACAACGCGCCATGGAAAACGCTTGCGCTCCGAGGACATGAGCCAGGAGAGCAGGCAGAAGAAGGCGAGGCCAAAGAGGGCGTGGATGAACTGCATCAGCGGGAGCAGCCTAGGGGTCTGGACAGCGGATATCGATTCTCAGGATTAAATCCCACCTCGACGGTGCGGGCCTGGTGAGGCGGCTGGGCCTGGAGTTGCCGCGGGCGGCACAAGCACCCAGCGCTACAGATCGGGGCCGCCCTAGCTCGGAGCGGGAGCCGCCATGCTGCCCATGACCAGGGGAGCGGGGGCCGCGGCGTCAGGATCGGTGTGACAGGCCTCGCCCAGCAAGGCGCGGGCGCGCTCCAGGCCCCGACCGGCCCGGTGGTGGATGCGGCAGATGGGATCACCGGCTGCCAACTGTTGGCCGGCCTGGGCCTCGAAGGTAAGGGCCACCTCCGGGTCCACCGCGTCCTCCAGACGGGCCCGGCCGCCACCCAAGGCACATAGGGCGTGGCCCACGGCCTGGACATCACGGAATACCAAGCGCCCGGCTTTGGCCGCCACGAGCACATCTTCATCCGGCCCCGGAAGAAAGGCACCGGGGTCATCGAGGCTGGCGGCATCGCCGCCCTGTTCTGTCACCACGCGCCGGAAGACTTCCAAGGCGCTGCCGTCATCGAGCACTCCGGCGATGCGTTCGCGGCCCGCGGCGAGGTTTGGTTCCTGGCCCGCCAGGGAGAGCATCTCGCCGCCCAGCAACACCACCAGCTCGCGCAAGTCATCCGGGCCCGCGCCGCGCAGGCAGTCGAGGCTCTCTGCGATCTCGGTCACATGCCCGACGGCATGGCCCAGGGGACGCTCCATACTCGTTTGCCAGACCACCGCCGGCACACCCAGAGAGCTGGCGATACGGATCATCGTGCGCCCCAACTCTGCGCCGCGTTCCGGATCAGTCAGAAAGGCACCGCTGCCGAACTTCACATCCAACACCAGGGCGTCGATGCCCTCGGCCAACTTCTTGGAGAGGATCGAGCTGGCGATCAGCGGGATTGAAGCGACTAGCCCGGTGACATCGCGCAGGGCGTAGAGTTTGCGATCAGCGGGCACGATGTCCGGCGTCTGGGCACCGAAGGCCACGCCGGTGTTGGCCAGGCAACGCCGAAAGGCGGCCTCATCCAGATCGGTGCGGAAACCGGGAATGGCCTCCAGCTTGTCGAGGGTGCCGCCGGTGTGGGCCAGGCCGCGTCCGCTGATCATGGGCACCGCCACTCCGCAGGCGGCAACCGCCGGCGCCAGGGGGATCGAAACCTTGTCACCTACGCCGCCGGTGGAATGCTTGTCAGCCTTCGGCTTGTCCAGGTCGGAGAAGTCGAAGGTGCTGCCGGAGTGCAACATGGCCCGCGTCCAGCACTCGAGTTCGGCATCACCCATGCCGTGGATGAAGATCCCGGTCAGGAGCGCCGCCGCCATGTAGTCGGGGATCGTGCCCTCCACATAGCCGTTGATGAAGTCCCGGATCTGTCCCTCGGACAGCTCCCCGCCGTCGCGTTTGGTCGCCAGGATTGCGCGGGTGTCAGTCATGCGGTCGGGTCCTCCGGCACCAGGTCCGGATAAAAAGATTCCCCGGGGCCAGCCGCCTCCAGGCCCAGGAACTCCTCCACCGTGGCGCCGATGTCCGCGAATGTGTCGCGGGTGCCCAGGTCAACTGCGGTTGCCAGGCCCGGTCCGGCGGCGAGCACCGGCACATATTCCCGCGTGTGGTCCGTGCCGGGACTGTGGGTCGGGTCGTTCCCGTGATCGGCGGTCAAGAGCAGGAGGTCGCCGGGCCGCAGGCGTTGGGCCAGTTCCATGAGTTGCGCATCGAACTCCTCCAGGGCAACTCGATAACCAGCAGCATCACGGCGGTGGCCATAGAGCATGTCGAAGTCGATCAGGTTGACGAAGACAAGCCCCTCGTCAACCTCATCAGCCAGAGCCAGGGTCTGTTCCATGCCATCCCGATTGCCTTGCGTGTGATGGGAGGCCGTTAGTCCGCGGCCGGCAAAGATGTCGTCGATCTTGCCCACGCCGATGACGGGAATGTCCGCCGCCTTGAGGCGATCGAGCGTCGTCTCCTTCGGCGGCAGGAGCGAGTAGTCCCGTCGATTGTAGGTGCGTTTGAAGGAACCGTTCTCGCCCACAAAAGGACGGGCGATCACGCGGCCCACGCCCAGGGGCGTCAGCAGTTCGCGGGCGACGGAACAGATTTCCAGCAGGCGCTCCAGGCCGAAGTGCTCCTCGTGGGCGGCCACTTGAAAGACGCTGTCCGCGCTCGTGTAGACGATGGGCTTGCCGCTGGCCACATGTTCTGCGCCCAAGCGTTCGATGATCTCCGTGCCCGAGGCGGCCGCGTTGCAGAGCACGCCGGGCAAGCCGCAGCGTTCGACGAAAGACTCCATCAGGTCTTGTGGAAATCCCGCCGGATAGACCGGGAACGATTCGCTGAGGACGCAGCCCATCATTTCCCAGTGCCCTGTAGAAGTGTCCTTGCCCGGAGAGCGCTCGGCACAACGCCCGAAGGCGGCGCCCGCTTCGGCTGGCAGGCCGGTCACGCCTTCGATGCTTCCCAGGCCAAGCGCCGTGAGGCGCGGAACTTCAAGGCCCCCGGTGGCGCTGATGATGTTGTTCAGGGTGTGGGCCCCGGCATCACCGAACTCCGCCGCATCGGGCAGAGCTCCCACACCCAGGGAATCGAGGACGATCAAGAAGACGCGCGGCATGGCGGGCTTGGACGGTTGGTTCGCCTATCCGGCGATGGCTTGGGCGATGGCGTCCCGGATAGCCTGGTCGAGTTCCTCGACCCATTCCTCGCCGAAGTCGCGCTCCAACAGATCCCACTCGGAGAATTCGAAGCGTCCGCTGCTGCCGTCGAAGTCGAACTGGTAGTCGTGCTCGCTGCCGTCTTCTTCCACGACGACGACCATGACGATGTGGCTGGCGTCGTCAACGCTGAGGCGATATGTGGCCATGGGGCTCTGAAACGCTGGGGAGTGTGTTGGGGAGGCGGCCCGGCGATTATCCGGGGTCCGAGGTGGTTGATGAGGCTGGGCGACGCCAGGGGAATCGCAGGCCGATTCTAGCTTCCGTTGCGACGGGGCGCGGCGAAATCCGCCGGGATCCTGGAAGCCTGGCTCGACGCGGTCGGGGTGAAGGCGAGGCTCTGGCAGGGATTCGCTGTGCTGGCACGGGCTTCTGACGGAAGTCTAACGCACGCCGCTCACCCGCGCAGGGCGGGTTCCGTAGACTGGGATTATGAGCTGGTTCCCCATCAGGCGCGACCCCGCCGCTCCGAACGCCAGAGCAGCGCTGCGCGCCACGCCGCGGGCCACAGGCCGCCTAGCTGGTCCAGTGACCGGAATCGTGACCGGAAAAGTGGCCGCAGTCGCAGCCGGCCTGCTGGCCGTTTTGGTTACCAGCATGGGGACCGTCAGCTGCGCCAGTTGGCACCCGGTCGAGCGCCGCGCCGGCTGGACGCTGTATGTGGCCGACGGGGCGTCGGTCAAAATCGAGGAGTTCAACCTGGCCCTCGAACCCGCCTTCATCTTCGTCGAGGAAACCCTGGGGCCCTTCAAGGCACCCGTGCGTATTCATGCCTTCCACGGAGGCGTCGGTGTGGCCGATGATGGCCGCCGCACTTTGGTGGCCGGGGGAGACGGGCTGACCGAGCCCATCGCGGGCATCGGGCCGACGCGCGTGCGCGCCTTCCATTCCAGGGGTGGCCCCTTTGAAGCGCCGGGCATCTTCCTCGGAGTGGCCGATGTGGGCACCGCCGTACACGAGTTGGTGCACGCGCGTCTAGCAGAGGAGAGCCGGCGCTTGCCGCTTTGGTTCGAGGAAGGCTTGGCCACCCTACTCGGCGACGGAGCACTCTTCGAAGGTCGCTGGGTCGTGGATGGTCTCGCCTACTGGCCGCTGGTGGAACTCAACGGCGAGGAGCTGGACGACGCTTGCCTGGCGCGCCTGTTGCTCCTGGACGCCGGCGATCACCCCAGCCTGCGTGACGACGCCTTGACGCGTTTTGTCGGCTGGGCCGTACTCTTCGACCTCTATCGCCGGGTCGGACATCTGCACCCCTTCACCTGGTTTGAAGAGTTCGAAGAAGGCCGCGACGCCGCCCACCTGCGCACACACCTGATGCGTACCTTGGCACCGGAGACGGTCGGCGTTTGGCTGCAACGCCTGGATGATCCGGACCCCGGCGTGCGCTTTGCAACCGCCCGCGGCGCCTGGAAGCTGGGCTCGCTGGAGGTGTACGAGTTACTGCTCAACGCGCTAGAGAAAGAACAGCACGCCGAAGTGAGCCTGGGTCTGGCCATCAACCTCCTGTGTGCCACGGGCGAACTGGACTTGAAACGCGACCTGCGCGGTCGTTCCTGGCGTGCCATTCGCCGGGCATTGAGCACCGCCCAACCAGCCGATCCAAGTGAGGCCGCGGCCGTGACGGAGTTGGGCCG
>NYXZ01000050.1 GCA_002686595.1 Planctomycetota bacterium
GAGCGCGGACTCTTCGACTTGGCCGCTGAGTTGATCGAAGTCCAAGCCCGGCGAGCCGCCCGCAGGCGCACGCCCTGGTCGCCGGAGGCGGAACTGGTCAAGGACATGGTCGGGTCATTCCCCTTCGTCGATACAGATGATCAACACCAGGTGGATGGGGAAATCGCAGGCGACCTCACCGGCCCGCGTCCCATGGACCGCCTCCTGTGCGGTGATGTGGGCTTCGGCAAGACGGAGCTGGCCGTGCGCGCCGCCTTTCGGGTGGTGAGCGCCGGCGGCAAAGTAGCCGTGCTAGTGCCGACGACGATCCTGGCTCAACAACATTTCGAGACCTTCAGCGAACGCCTGGCCGACTTTCCCGTGGAGATCGCCCTGCTCTGCCGTTATGTGTCGCCGCGGGACACGCGCGCCACCCTTGAACGCATCGCCGCCGGGCGCGTGGACATCTTGATCGGAACCCACCGCATCCTATCCAAGGATGTAGCCTTCGCGCCGGTGGGGCTGACGATCATCGACGAGGAACAGCGCTTCGGGGTCACGCACAAGGAACACTTCAAGCAGCTACGCGCTGCGGTGGACATCCTGACGCTGACGGCCACGCCCATCCCGCGCACGCTGCACATGTCCCTCTCCGGCTTGCGCGACATCTCCGCCCTGACAATGGCGCCGCCGGGCCGCCAGGTAATCGAAACCATCATCGGCTATAGCCAGGATGACTCCGCCATACGCGACGCCATCCTGCGCGAGCGCAACCGCGGCGGCCAGGTGTTCTTCCTGCACAACCGCGTGCGCACTATCGATGTGGTGGCCACGCACCTACAGGAACTGATCCCCGAGTGCGCCTTTGTAGTGGGCCACGGCCAGATGAGCTCTGGGGATTTGCGTGAAGTTATGGACACCTTCTCCCGCGGAGAGGCCGATGTGCTGGTGGCCACAACGATCATCGAAAACGGCTTGGACATCCCCACCGCCGGTACGATTCTGATTGACCAAGCGGACCGCTTTGGCTTGTCCGAGTTGCACCAGCTGCGCGGCCGCGTGGGCCGTGGCTCACACAAGGCCTGGTGCCACCTCTTGGTGGACAAACACAAACCCCTGCGCGATATCGCCCGCAAGCGGTTGAAAGCCCTGGAGGAACTCAATCGACTCGGGGCGGGCTTCGACATCAGCGTGCGCGACCTTGAGATTCGCGGCGCCGGCAACATCCTCGGCGCCCAGCAATCAGGACATATCCTAGCTGTGGGTTACGACATGTATTGCCGCTTGCTGCGCCAAACCGTGGAGCGCATCGAGGCGGGCGAGCAGCCCGGTGAAATCCTAGCCGCCGGCGTGCGGCCGGAAGAGCGCGATGGCGGCACGGAACTGGAGCTCGGCCTATCCGCCTTCCTGCCGGACACCTGGATTGGAGACACGGATACGCGTTTGGATGTACTGCGCGAGTTGGCGGAGATGTGCGGCCTTGATTCAGGCCAAAGCGCCAGGGAGATGCTCCACGATCGCTTCGGCCGCATTCCACCAGAAGCCGAGAGCCTGCTGCGCATGTTCCGCCTGAAGTCCCGTCTCGACCCACACGGCCTGGCACGCTTTGCATGGCGCGGGGATTTCTACCTGCTTGAGTACTCCGACCGGGTGGCGCTCGAAGCATTCCTGCGGCCGCTGGGGGCACAGGTGCGCTGGATTCGCCCCGGGGTCGCCCACTTGGTTATTCCGGCTGAGGCAGCTACGGGCAACGCCACCCCCGGAGAATCGCCTTGTGCCCTGGGGGCCTTGGAATGGTTCGAGGGTCTCCTCGACGCCTGAGCGGATCGGCCGCTGGGATTTCCCTGTTCGATGCGCCCAATGGCTTGCGGCGATCAGAACGCCCGCAGACAATGCCGGCGTCGCCCCACCAGCACATAACCACCATGACCTCATTCCTCCTCCCCCTGCTGTGCGCCGTCCTCCCCCAGGCCATCCCCAGCCAAGCCTCCGCCGCCCTCCCAGGGCAGCTCGGCGCCTGGCAACCCCTAGACGGCGTCGAGGGCGTCATCAACGAGGAGATCATCACCCTCAGCAGTCTGCGGCGCAGCCTTCAGTGGCAGATATCACAGGGTAAGATCACCACGGAAGCCGAATACGACCGGGCCCTATTCAGGATCCGAGACAACGAGATCATCGCTCGCCTCAAGGTCCAAGCGGGACAGGACATGGGCCTGGCGCCGGAGGATGTCGATCGTCTCGTGAATGAGCGCCGAATGCGCATCAAGGAAGGCCTCGGTGGCACACTGAAGATGCGGGAATGGCTGCGCGCGGAGGGCCTGGATTCCGGCACCCTCAATGAGACCATCTCCTCGGGCCTGATCGGCGGCGTCTGGGAGGACTCCATCACGGGCAAGGGCGGCGGCCGCGGGCGCCGTCCCCGGGTCGACCGCTTTATTCGCCCGGGCCAACTTCTCGGCGCCTATCAGGAGTGCCGCGCGGACGAGACCTTGTGGCACCTGGTGGGCGGCCAGCCGGCCCAGTACATCCTTCAGACCTTGGACCTGCCAATCGACGAGGCGGTGGGCCTGGCTATCACGATGGACATGGCGAATTCCCTGCGCGAACGGGCTCTGGCCGGCGACGATTTCGCAGATTTGGTGGACTCCTACGGGCGCAGCGCCTCCCCAGGAGGTTACACGCGGGCTCGCTCGGCCCGGGAGCTGGGCGCCATCATGGGAGATGATGCCAATAAGCTCATCGAAGTGGGCACCATCGGAGGCCTGTCCGAGGTCCTCCCCGTGGTCCGCTCCGACCAGGTCATTGGCGTGCGCATTCTGCGCCTGGCGCACATCCAGCCCGCCCAGCCCCCCAAGGGCTTCCTGGAGCCCGGCGTTCAGAGCGGACTAGAGCGCATCCTCCAGGATGGCCTCGACGAACGTCGCCTCCTGACTGAGCTACACGGTCTCAATCGAGCGGCCTATGTCTGGCCCACCGCCAGTGTTCCAGAGCAGACCTCCCCGGATCTGCTCCACTGAGGGCTAGCTCAGAAAAACCAGTCCCCAGGCCCCTGCGGCAGGGTACTGGCGGTCGGCTCAAGGACCGGGGCTTGATATACTCTGAACCCTTTATCCCCCAGCCCGTTGGGTGAGCCAGACCTCTCCCTGACACTTTTTTCCCTCCGGCTTCACTCCGGCGACCTCTAGGTCACCTTTCAGACCGCAGCCTGACCGGCACCCTCGCCAGCGGCGGCGGCCCCGAACCATGAGCGACCACAACGACTTCAGCGACATCCACATCGAATCCAGCCTGCCCAAGCCCTGGGAGGAGGAAGTCACCTTTAATGACATCCTCTACGACTGGATGACGCGCGCCCCCTGGCTGGCCATCTCCCTCGGGGCCCACCTGGTTGTCTTTATCATCATCGCCGCAATCCCGTGGCACCTCTTGAACAACCAGAAGGACACTGAATTCCAGGCCGCCATCGATCAGGCACCGGAGGAGGTCTTCGAGGATCCCGAGGAAGAAATCGAAGAGGAGATCGAGGAAATCGAGACCGAGGAGGAGCCCATCCTCCAGGACTACGAGGTTTCCGACCATAACGAGACCGACGACCAGATGGACTACGAGTCCACCGAAGGCGACCCGGACTTCCTGGCCGATTCACCCTTTGACGAGAAGAACTTCAACGATGTGATCGGCATCGGTGGCGGAGCTGGTGGCAAGTTCGGCGGCCGCTTTGGCGGAAGCCGTAACCTGCGCGCCGCGGGCGGCTCGGGCACGGAACAGGCCCTCAAGGACGGCCTGGAGTGGCTCAAGCAACACCAATCGGGGGACGGCTCCTGGGATGGTGATGGCTTCGATGCGGAATGCGGCAAGGTCGGTGATGGCACCTGCGATATGCCCGGCTACGAGGACCACGATGTGGGCCTGACGGGCCTGGCGCTCTTGGCCTTTTTGGGCGACGGCAACACCATGATGCAAGGGCCCTACAAGGACACCGTGACGCGCGGCATCAAGTGGTTGCGGGAACAGCAGGACTTCGAGAACGGCCTGATCGGTGATCCCCGCGGCCACGGCTTCCTCTACAACCACGCCATCGCCAGCTTGGCGATCTGCGAGGCCTACTACTTCTCCAAGAGCCCCCTGATCCGCGGCACGGCCCAAAAGGCCGTGGACTACATCTCCCGCGCCCGCAACCCCTACGGGGCCTGGCGTTACAACGTGCCGCCGGATGGCGACAACGACACCTCGGTCACGGGCTGGATGATCTTCTGCCTGAAGTCCGCCGAGGAAGCCGGGCTCGGAATCGACAGGGAGGCCTTCGTCGGCGGCCTGCAGTTCATCGATGAGATGACCGACCAACAGGGCCGCGTAGGCTACAACGAAACCGGCTCCTGGAGTTCCCGCTCACCGCAAAACGAGCACTACCCCAAGGAGAAGGGCGAGTCCATGACCGCCGTGGGCCTCCTGTGCCGCTTCTTCCTGGGTCAGGACCCGGCCAAGAACGATGTCATGGGCAAGCACGCGGACATCATGCGCAAGCAACTGCCCGAGTGGGACCCCGACGGCTTCGGCTGTGACATGTACTACTGGTACTACGGTTCCTACGCCATGTACCAAATGGGCGGCAGCCGCCACTGGGCCCCCTGGAACAAGGCCATGAAGAAGGCCGTGGTTGAGTCCCAGCGTCGCGATGGCGACATGAAGGGCTCCTGGGATGCGGTGGGCCCCTGGGGCTACACCGGTGGGCGCGTGTACTCCACTGCGCTGATGGTCCTCTGCCTCGAAGTCTACTTCCGCTACGCCAAGGTGCTCGGCGCCCGCTAGCGGGCTGACGCCAGCCTTCACACAGACGCGCACCGACCTCGCGAGTGGTCGGTGCGCGTCTGTTTTTTCAGCCCGCTGGCAAGCCGGATTGCGTGACACAACCCACGTTCACGCCAGCTGCAAGCAGCCCTTGCCGGGATACTCGCCGCCCCCCCTATCGCTTGCTAACCGTTGGCAGCTTGCTGGAGCTGGGACTTCTTCCGCGCCGCAGCATTGGCGTGGATAATGTTCTTCTTGGCCGCCTTGTCCACGCGCTTGATCGCTTCGGACAAGTTGGTGGCGGCCTCTTCCGGAGTCTCCGCCTGCATGACCTTCTTCACTGCGCTGCGCATGCGCGAGCTCACAGCTTTATTGGCCTGGCGTCGGGTTTCGTTTTGGCGCAGCCGCTTGGCTGCTTGTTTGTTATTGGGCATGACTACTTAAATTGTTCCATCTTTACCGCCACATCGCGGTAACTGATATCGACTTCAAAAACGCGGGCGTAAAGGGAACGGGCCTCGGCCGGATCATTCTCGGCCTCCGCGATCGCCCCCAGATTGTACAGAATCTCCTTGGCTCGGTCGTCCACCTGCTGCCGCCCATCTAGGGCGCGCTGGTATTCCTTACGAGCCAGATCGTTAAAGCCCTTGCTCTGGAAGCACTGGGCCAGGTGAAAGAGGGCATCCCCCTCGAGGCGCGGATCCCCGATGGCCTTTTGAAGCTCCCCAGCCGCTCCATCATGGTCGCCAAGGCGCATCAGGGCCCGTCCCAACTCCAGGTGCAAGGTGGCATCTCCCGGGTGCAACTGCAGGCGCTGGCGGCAATCATCCGCCTCCAGCCGCCACAACTCGCGTTCAAGCCGGTTGGCCTCGTCCTCCTCGCCCCGTTTCCCGGCGGCGGCGACACTGCGCTTCAACACCTTGCGGCGCAGCTCCCCCACCAGGGTCACCAGCTCAAAGGAGTCCTTCTTGTAGGAAAGGGCCCGCTCAGCCAGATCCAGGGCCTCTTCATACTCGCGTTGCTTATCCAACACGCCGGCCATCTGCACCATCAACTCCGTGTCAGCGGGAGCCTCGGCGTAGAGCCCGCGTAGGCGTTCCAACTCTTCCAGAAGCTCCTCCCCGCTGAGCTGCATACGCCGCGAGCGCTCCAACCGCTGGGTCTCCGCCTTGTCCACCAGACGCTCCCGGCTGTGGCCGCTGGCACTGAAATTACCACTGCTGAGGGCCGTCTCGGCAGCCAGGTCCTTGCGCGCCTTCAGCGCCTCTTGATCCCGCGGGTCCGCTTCCAGGGCCCGCTCGAAGTAGGCCAGGGCCTCGGACGCCGAGCCCGTGCGGTGCAACATGTGCCCAGCGCGCTTTAGCCCCTCGGGATTGCGCGGTGCAATCTCCGCCAGGAACTCGTAGACCGCCAGGGCCCCATGAAAATGCCCGGCCTCCTCCAGGCTGTTGCCCAGGGACAGGTTGGCGGCCTCATCGAGGGGGTTGCTGGCTAGATAGCTCTCCAGGGATTTGGCCGCAGCCGCATGTTTGCCGGCCTTGGCCAGGCCCTTGGCCACGGCCAGGGGCGTGGCACCCTTGAGGGCTCCAAAGAGCTTGCCACCGCTCTTCTTGGCGTGGCGCTGGCGCAGCACACGGCGCAAACCGGCGCGGGCCTCCCCGTGGTCCGGATCCAACTCCACCAGTTGCTGGTAGAGCTCCACGGCGAAGTCATAGTTGCGGCGCCGGGCGGCCTCTTCGGCCTTCTGAATGTGCTTGGAGAAATCCACAGGATTGTGCGCGGCGCCTCAGCTCCCCCCCACCATGGGAAAAGGAGGGCCCCTCGGGCGCCGACGAGCCGGAAGATCCTATCGGCGCGGCTCCGAGCCGTCAACGGACGCTATGCTGGCTACCCAACCTACCCCACCGACCATGGAAGACACCGCCCCCGACAATGCCACTGCCGAAGCCAGCAAGGACGCTGATTTGGCCGCAAGTTTCAATGTGATCCCCTATCCGAACCCGGTCCTGCGGCAGCCCGCTGAAGAGGTCACGGCCTTCGACGAGGCCCTCCAGGACACCGTAAAGGCCATGTTTGCCCGCATGAGGGCCAGCGAGGGCGTCGGCCTGGCAGCTCCCCAGGTGGGCATTTCCCAGCGCATTCTCGTCATCAACGCCACGGGAGCCCCGGAGGATGACCTTGTCCTGATCAATCCCACGCTGGTGGAACGCTCGGGGCCCGAAACCCTCTTCGACGAGGGCTGCCTGTCCTTCCCGGGCATCTACGCCCAGGTGCGTCGCCCCGACCGCTGTGCTATCGAGGCCCAGGATTCAGCCGGAAAACCGCTTAGAGCCTCCTTCGAGGGCTTTTTGAGCCGAGTGGTTCAGCACGAGTTCGATCACCTAGAGGGCGTTCTGCTCGTGGACCGCATGTCCCCAGCTGACAAACTCAAGAACAAGGCCGCCCTCGGAGAGCTGGTGGAGGCCTATCGGCGGACAGCAGATCGCGCCACCCGGGCCCGGCGCCAGTAGAGCCTTGCGCACGACCCACGCCTGCGACGCCGCCGAGCTGCCCCCCGCTCCGCCCCCCGCCGTGGTCAGCGTGGGTGTCTTCGACGGCGTCCACCTGGGCCACCAGGCCATCCTGGCCGCCAACGTTGCCCGAGCCGCCGCCACCGAGTCGGCCCCCACGGTGGTCACCTTCGGCCGTCACCCCAAGGCCCTGCTCCTGGGGCGCGCACCGCGCACCCTGACTACCCTGGCCCACCGTCTCGAGCTCTTCCAGCGGGCCGGAATCGCCCACACCGTCGTCCTGCCCTTCAGCGAGGCCCTGCGCTCCCAGAGTGCCGAGGACTTCACGCGCACCTTCCTGGAGGATGGTCTGGCGGCCTCGGCCCTGGTTCTGGGCTTCGACAACAAGTTCGGACGCGATCGGGAGGGCACTCCCGAGGCCCTCGCGGCCCTCGGCCACACGGTCCAAGTAGTTCCAAAGGTCCTGGTGAACGGACGCGCCGTCTCCAGCACCGCCATCCGGGAGGCCGTCTCCCTGGGCGACCTCCCCGCGGCTGCCAGCATGCTGGGGCGCCCACCCTCTGTTTTCGGGGAAGTGGTTGCCGGACGCCGTTTGGGACGCGAGCTGGGCTTCCCCACCGCAAACCTGGACCTACACCACGAGCTCCACCCCCCCGCCGGCGTCTACGCCACACTGGTCCGCCGCACCGAGCCCGCCCGGGCTCCCCAAGGCAGCAGCGATTCCGCCTCCCTGCTGCCCTCGGTTACAAATATCGGCCACCGCCCCACCGTCGAGGGCGAACGGGACCGATCCTCAGGCCGCCAAAGCAGCCAACGCATGACCATCGAAACTCACCTGCTGGATTTTGAGGAGGACCTCTATGGCGAACACCTCGAGGTGCTGTTCCTGGCCAACCTCCGCCCGGAAGAGCACTTCCCCAACCTGGCCGCCCTGACCGATCAGATCGGCCGGGATGTGGCGCAGGCGCGCAAACTGCTCGCGGCCGACTCAGCGCCCAGTTGACCCCCCGCCCTCAGGCGGCAATAATCTTCAGCGCCCCATTCTGCGGGCACCAGGGAAGGTAGCTCAGTTGGTAGAGCACTTGACTGAAAATCAAGGGGTCACCGGTTCAAGTCCGGTTCTTCCCACCATTTCGACTAGCCGCGATTGGACGCTGAATACTGCATCCAAACGCTGATTCGGCCCTAGGCCGCATCGCGTCCCGTGATGTCTTGGCCACCGCTCTCGCCTGTCCAATGAACACCAATACCCCCAAGGTGATCACCAAGAGCGATCCGGCCCGCATATCCATTGCCTGGGCCGACGGCCAGTCCAGCTCCTATAGCGCGGCTGAACTGCGCCGTATTTGCCCCTGCGCCCACTGTGTAGACGAACTCACCGGGCGCAAGCTGCTCGATCCAAAGACAGTCCCCCAGGATCTACTTCATCGACAAGTACGCTTGGTGGGACGCTACGCCCTGCGCATCGAGTTCTCCGACGGACATCAAACCGGCCTCTACCAATTCGACTTCCTGCGGAGCCACGCTCCGGTTGATTCCGCTCCCACCTCCGGTGGAACCTCTCAGGATCAATAGCCGCTTGGTCCTCCCGCCCCGGGAGCTGTCCGCCTCCTACGCCCGCTCAGGGGGCCCCGGCGGCCAGAACATTAATAAGGTAAGCACCAAGGTCGTCCTGCGCTTCTCCTTGGCCAACAGCGAGGTCCTGGGGGAGCGCCGGCGCCAGCTCCTGGCTCGGGCCCTGGCCCCGCGCCTGACAGCCTCCGGCGAGCTCGTGATCCACGCCTCCCGCCATCGGACTAGGTCCCGCAACCTGGAAGATGCCCGCCAGCGCCTGGCGGGGCTCCTGGCGGCTGCCCTACGCCCCAAAAAGGCCCGCAAGGCCACCCACCCCACCCGTTCCTCCAAGCGCAAGCGGCTGGAAAAGAAGCAGCGCCGGGGCGAAGTGAAGCGCACCCGCCGCCCCCCAACAGACCATTCATGAGCGATATCGCCCTATTTGACGCCATTGTCGAGGATCTTTCATCCCTGAAGCCTGGTCGGGACCGCCCCAGCCGCTATCAGGCTCGGGAAGTCCTACTGCACCTGGGCCAGGCCATCGAGGCCCATGAGGATGTGACTTTGCGACTCTCCCGCCTGTCAGAGGCTGTTGCCCCGGTCCAAGAGGCCTGGCTGGCGGCCCTGGACGAGGAGATCAACCTCGCCGGAGCAGAGCACATCCTGGGAGTGGATCCGCGTTTCCTCGATCATCCCTCCTACGACCTGGAATACACCCTGGGGGCCCGCCAGCGCCTGGAGTGGCGTCTCCTGGCCCTTGAAGCCCTCGCCGTGCCCGTGCCCCCAGGCCTCATGAAACGCATAATCGCAGCGGATGAGCTCCTGGCGGCCCACAGGGCCTCGCTCCCGGACAAATCCTGAATAACTGCCCCGGGCAGTGGGCAGCCGCGGATTCCCAGACGTCGCCACGGACCCCATCCGCGGTGGGGCACGCGGCCCTACCTGGCGACGGACCATGCAAATGCCAACCAACGGCCCCCAAGCCCCGAAAACGGCCCCCGCGGCCGCCTTTTTCCGAGCTCCCGTGGCCCCTTCAACTCCCCCCCACTCTGAGTGGCGAACCGCCCTCGGTTTGCCTCTTCCTTCGCAAGACCCTTGTTTTCAAGGACTTGTGACCATCGAATGGCCTTTCCCGGCCCTTTTCGGGCCATGCGGGGACAGGCCACGCCGATGGAGTCCCCGAATCAAGTGCGAAAAACCTCGGTTGCCCCTTTTACAGGCGGTCCGCCAAGGGCATCCTTTTCGCCCTCTAGACCCCCATCCTTTATTTCTCTCTCTGTCTGTCTCTCTCTTTCTAGGAGTGTATTTCTCATGAACAAGCTCGTCTTCGGCGCCCTCGCGCTGACCCTTACGAGTACGGCCGGTTTCGCCTCTGATAACGAGTGGCTGAGCCTGGACCAGGAAATCGACGCCCTCGCGTCGAGCCTGACTGTCCAGGGCGGCGCTGGCATCGGTGGCTGGATTGGCGCCAACTATTCTACCAACAGCGACACCAACATGGCCGAGTTCGGCACCGTTGGTCGCTTCAACGTCACCGGATCCGTGGGCGACTACGGGTACAAGGTCTCCATAGACCACGCAACCGGTGACGGCGACGGCGACGGCCTCATGGTCCGCGACGCCTATGTGTCCTTCCCCTGTGGGGACGCCATCACGACCACCTTTGGTCAGTTCAAGCAGCCCTACAACCGTTCCGGCCTTATCTCCGGCAACCGTCTGCTCTTCCTCGGCCGCACCGACGTAGCCCGCGCCGGTCGCTCGGAAGGCATCAAGGTCAGCGGCAGCTTTGACGCCCTCGATTGGGCCGTCTCCATGCAGGACAACGATGGTGTCACCGATGACGAAACCGTCATGACCGTGCGCGCCACCTTCGACCTGATGGGCGACGGTGTTGGCAATGTCGAAGGCGCCTACGGCGCTGGCGACGGTATGAACGCCACCATCGGCGTGGCCATGAGCGACGACAGCGCCGCTGACACGTCCGATACGAACATCGAGTTCAACATGACCGGCGGTGCCTGGAGCATCGGCGCCGAGATGGATGACGATGACGCCTCCGGCGACACCGCCACCGCCATCACCGGCAGCTACATGCTGACCCCCGACACCTGGGAACTGGCCGTGCGCATGGAAAACGACGGCGCCGACGGTTCTGACGACGACATCCGCTTCGGCGTCAACAAGTATGTCTCCGGGCACGACTGCAAGTGGCAGTTCGACTACGACTCTGGCGACGACACCGACACAATCAGCGTCGGCGTCCTGGTCAGCTTCTGAGCCGATCCGAGAACTCCTGACCCGCGCGCGTCGCGGGTCATAAGGAACAGGGCCCCGCGCGCGTCGCGGGGCCTTTTTCGTGCCCTACTATTCCTTGGGCTCAGTTGAATGACCCTCCCTGTTAGCACCTCGACTGAGTCGTTCTTGCGATATCGAATCTTCAGGTGTCTCTTCCATGAGTTCCCCCCAGAGGGCAAAGTGAGGCCACTTCCCACGAAGCCTGCCCACCACATCACCATGAACCACACCCTCCGCTACCTAGCCGCGCTGCTCTCCCTGCTCTTCCTGACAAACGCCGCCCTGGCCCGGGAAAACGATCCCGCAGACAGCCCCAGCACCTGGCCTGAACTTGATTTGGGCCTGGACCGGCTCGACGCCGCCCTCGGCACGACCAGCCAGGATGGGCCGCGTTTCTCCGGTTACATCAGCACGCTCTACGCCGACAATGACATCTCGGGCTCTGACCAGGGCTTCTTCATGAACGCCCTGCGCCTAAATGTGGACGGCACCATGGGCGAGTACAACTGGCGTATCTCCATCGAGGGCAATAGCGACGAGCCCCTGCTCAACGATGCCTACCTGCGCCTGCCGGAGTTCATGGGCACCGAGACAACCATCGGCCTGTTCAAGAAACCCGTGCTGCACAGTGGCTTGATCGAGGCCAATCGCACCATGTACATCGGCCGCACTCGCAACGGCTTGCTCTATTCGGTACGTGATTGGGGCGTGATGATCTCCGATAAGAACCGTGGGGTCGAGATGACCTTGGCTGTGCAGAACGGGGCAGACGGCGGCGGTGACGATCCCCTGCTGACGGGCCGGGTGGATGTGGACCTCCTGGGAGATGGACGACTGGAGCATGAGGGCGCCTATGGCGCCGGCCGCAATCAGCGCTTGAATGCCAGCTACGCCTGGAGCGATGATCGAGAATCAAACCGCGGCCGGGTGCGGGCCTTTGACTTCGCCTACGCCCACAAGCGCTGGAGCGTCGCAGGAGAGGTGCTGCGCTACGATTCCGGCTACAACGCAGCCCCGGCGCCCTTTGAGGGCCAGTTCACCGGCGGGACCACACCGTGGACCTGGACCGTGAGCTACTTGCTCTGCTCCCATTGCACGGAGTTGGCCCTGCGCTTTGAGGATCTCTCCGATGGCAAGCGCGTTGATTCCGGAACTGGGGAGATCACCGGCGAGCGCACGCGCACGACCCTGGGCCTCAATCACTATGTGGATGGCCACGACTTCAAGTGGCAGGTCAACTACGGCAAGTTCGAAGACGCCGGGGGTGAGACGGATTGGGCGGCCCTGGGTCTGGTGCTTTCCTTCTGACGCAGGTCAGTGCTCCGGATCCTCGGCCCCGGCTGTCCCGCCAGGCCGCATGGGGCTGCCCATGACAGCCCGCTCGCCGAAGCGCAGGCGTTCAAAAATGGTGCGGTCGAAGCCTGGATGGCGCGGTTTCGCGTGGAATCCGCGGTGGGCGGCCTCACAGGCGTAGCAGGCCACCACATTGGGCGAGAAGCGGTAGAGCAAGGCATCCAAGAGGCCCGCAACTGCAAGGCTTGCATAGAAGGTAAAGGGCGCCAGCAAGGCAGCGACCACCACGATCCCGATCCCGAGGGCCTGGGGAAAGTCCTTGGATGTGTGGAGCTCCGGGTGGCCGCAGGCCAGACAGGCCGTCAAACCTCCATCATCCGTCAGACCTGTTCCGTCCCAGGGGCCGGCCTCACCGCAGGTGGAGCAGATGGGGCTTGTGGAGGGCGGCAGCTCCACCCTGATGTCCCGTTCGCATGAGGGGCAGGCAAGGGCGACGATGGGCCTCATAGGGGTACCCCGTAGCTGTCCTGAAGGGAGAGCGCCAGGGCCGTGCCGATCAGGACGAGAACCGTCGAGGCGTAGAGGATGCCGGTGGCCGAGCGCGTGTTGCCGTACACCAGGGAGCCGCGCACCATGAGGGCGAAGGCCAGGGGCAGGATCAAGCCCACCACCAGACGCGTGCCCAGGTGAAACATGCCCCAGGGGCTCAAGAGCGGGGTGCGGGCCCCTTCGAGTACATCGCCAAACACCAGGATTGAAGCCCCCAGGAGTAGCAGGTTTGCCACCATGGCCAGGCCCGTAACGAGGTTCAGACGCCGCAGATGCTCGACGGCCAGGTTGGGCACTGTCAGATACCAGTGCCCCAGCACCATGGCCAGGCCTACGCCGCCGGCCACTGCCCCGGTACTGAGCGCCGAGAGGGTGGCCAGGCCCCAGCCCAGCCCACTCTCCGCCGCAGGCGTCTCTCCGAGGGATAGGGCCAGTCCCAGGGCCGACCAGAGGAAAGTCCACACCATGGCCCCCAAACGCGAGAGCGGCCGCTTGCCGCCGGACAGCAATGGGTAGCCGAGCACAGCCAACAGCACGCACAGGCCCACGGGCTGGCGCCACAACTGGGCCATGCCGCCGCTTGCTCGGATCAACAACTCGCCGAACAACGGCAGGATAGCCGTGGTGCCCAGCAGGCGATAGAAGAGCCGGCCCACCGGGGCCGGATGGACACAGGCCAGAGCCAACAGCGTGCCGCAGGCTAGCTCCAAACAGAACTGGGTGGCGAGGGGGGGCCAGATCACAGGCGGGATGATACGGCTGAAAGCTGCGGCTGGAACGCGTTCCCGTAAAAGACCAGCTACAAACTGACTACCGACAAAAAGCCGTGGAAGTCCGCAATAGCAACTCGGCGAGCAGCGGCTCAGCCGAAGTTGCGCACCAGGCCTAGGAACTCAGCTCGGGTGCGGGGGTCGCTGCGGAACCCACCTAGCAGGCATGAGGTCATGGTGGAGGAGTTCTGCTTGGAGATACCGCGCATCATCATGCACAGGTGCACCGCATCCGCCACTACTCCCACGCCTTTGGGATTGAGGACTTCTCGGATAGCTTCGGCGATCTGGGATGTCATGCGCTCCTGGACCTGCAGGCGCCGGGCAAACACATCGACGATGCGCGGCACCTTTGAGAGCCCAATGATGCGCCCATTCGGGATATAGGCCACATGTACGCGGCCGTAGAACGGCAGCATGTGGTGTTCACAGAGGCTGTAGAACTCGATGTCCTTGACCACCACCATTTCCGAGCAGTCCTCGTCAAACACCCCGTCGCCCACGGCTTCCGCCACTGTCATGTTCTGCCCGGCGGTCAGTTCCGCCATGGAACTCGCCACCCGTTCGGGTGTGGCCGCCAGCCCTGGGCGGCTGGGATCCTCGCCGATGTTGACGAGTAGCTGACGGATGAGCTCGGGCGTATTCAGCTTGTCAGCCCGCGGTAGTCCACGAAGCTGTTCCGATTCTCGTAAAGACGGATTCGATGTAATCGGCATCCTTCGAACTCCTCTATCAGGGGTGAGAGGTGATTCCAAAAAACGACACACATGTTCTCCGCCGTAGTGATCAGACCGGCGAGGAAGGGCACATCGCTGTTCAGGTTTTTGTGGTCCACGCGACTGGTTATTTCCTCCCGCACCAGGGCCGCCAAGGTGTTGAGATCCATAACCATGCCGGTCTGGGGAGGAATGGGGCCAGCAACGGTAACCAGGAGATCGTAGTTGTGGCCGTGCCCGGCCGGATTGTTACAGGGCCCGTAGAGGCGCTCGTTAGCACCGTCGGAGAGATCCGGGTTATGCAGCCGGTGGGCTGCGGCGAACTCGCTCTGGTGTGTAATGAAAAGGGTGGGGCTCGGCATGGCGGGGCGAAATCTGGCCCAGGAATCTACCTTAACGCGGCCATAACGGGCTATGGGGCCCGATTTCTCCAGGCCTGGGACAGGTTTTGGATCCCTTCAAGGGTTTCTCCCGAAGAACCCGAGCTGCGGACTTCGGTGTACACCGAATCTCGGCTGTAGAAGACATCACGAAGGAGCCCTCCCATGAATAACTATGACCAACAAGATGCCTCACGCCTCATCCCCCTGCTGAACTCCATCATGCAGGAAATCTCCGACCGCATCCAAGCGATCGCCCTCACCGAGGCCAATCTACGCGAGATGGACAAGGACGAGAAAGCCGGTCGTCCCGGCCAGGCCCTTGCCGCCGCCCTCATGAACCACCGCAGGGAACTCCGCCAATGCCGCAAGGAGATCAATCGCCTCGGCTGTGTCTTCGACGAGGATCAACCCTATCGCATTCTGATCCCCGGCAACGACGGACAGCTATCCGGGGGCTACGCTTGGCAGACCGGTGAGGCGAGCATCGAAACGCGCACGCCTGACACGAGCAACCGTTGATCTAGCACGAGAGAAACACCGAGCCCTTTCTGATGCGGGCCGCCCCTGGAAATACCAGGGGCGGCCCGCCTGCTTTGCTGAACTCAATCGTGGCGCTGGCTGCTAGCCAGGCGTCTTGCCCGTACGTCCCTGATCTGGTGCCTCTTTGTCCTTAGTGCGCCCCTCCTCACCCTTGACCGGCGCAGGCACCTTGACCGGTGCCGGGGCGGGCTTGGGGGTTTCCAGGCGTTTCTTGGAAACGACGCGGCCCGCGGGGATCTTCACGGGAGCTGCCTCAGCGCTCTCCGAACCGCCGGACCCACCCGTCGCACCTGCCGCACCTGCCGCCCCACGGGCCCGCTCTTCAATAGACTCCGCCGCCTGCCGGGCCGTGCCAGCCTGTGCCCCACCAGCGCTCTGGCGCTGCTGCAGGCGTCGTTGGGCCTCGCGCAGCTTTTCGCGCAGGCTCTTGGCTTCGCCACCGGCCGCTTCAGCGGCCCCCTTGGACTGGGCCCCGGCCCCCTGGCCAGCGCCAGACTGGCCGACCCCGGCCGCTTCCCTGGCGCGCTGCTCCAGGATGCCGTTGATATTGCGCGCCTCCTCCGGCGTGACGCGCCCCGAGTCAATGTGCACCTGCAGTATCCCCTGAAGGCGCGTCACCCGGTCCCGCAGCGTGGGAACCGCACCGTTCGTCTGGCCCCCACTACCGCGGCCCAGGGCATTCACACCTCGCCCGAGGAACACCTGGTAGAACTCCCGAGCCTCTGCGGGCTTCAAGCGCCCCGCCGCCACAACCCGCTGGAGCGTTTTTTGGGCGTCGACGATCTTGCCCGCCAGCAGTTCACGCTGGGTGCGGGATGAGCTTTCTCCGCTTCCCCCATCAGAGCTGCCGGAGGCCGCCACTCCAGCGGCGTTTTGGGCGCGCTTCTCGGCCTGCTGCACGGCACCGGAAACGGCGCGCTGGTCATGGCGGGTGGCGCCGCCGGACACGGCACGTTCGGTGATCCCGCCCTTGGCCTCGTTCAACTTCTTGCGCAGAGCTTCTTTGGTGCTCGACTGGCCGCCGCCCTGCTCGGCCCCTTGCCCCTTGGCAGCCTTGACTTTTTTGACTTGGGCCAGGCGCAGCACTTCCTGCTCCAGGTCCTTGCTCACGGCCTGGCCGCTCTGGGTCAGCAAGCCGCGGTAGTAGCGTAGGAATTCCTCCCACGACCACTCGCCATCCCCGTCATCCGCAGCCTTGAACTCTTTGGGCTGAATCCCCGCCAACCCCACTTCCCGGGTGTTCAGCTGACGATCCTTGTTGCGATCGGCGGCGTTGAAAGCCGCCCGAGCGCGGGTAAGGTCCGTGGAGACATTGCCCTGCTGGGCATTGAGGGGACCGGTTAGGAGCAGGAGGGGCAGGATATAGGTCAGCTTCATGGTGATATGGTGCGGAGCACACGACTCCGCATGGCCCTAGTCTAGCGAGGAATGTGCCAAGATCCCTGCTCCCCTTGGAATCCGTCCTGGGGCTCACGGACGGGCAAAAACTGCCATTCCTGCTCCCGAACCGTCTCCGTTTTGGGACAAGGTCCCGGCGCCTTGGGAGGACAGGGACGCAGATCTTGGGGATCGTGAACGGTTTGCGGCAGCGGCAATTGAAGGAATCGGGTAGGGGCTGTAAAACCAGTCCTGCCCCTGAAGACTCCCCACTCCCAACCCTGGACTGACAACTGTGCTAACGGCAACTGGAAGGACAACAACTTTGGACTTGAGCGAAGCGCCGCGGATCGCCACCCGCGAGGCCTATGGCCTATCACTGGCGGAGCTGGGCAAGAGCCGCGGGGATATCGTTGTCCTCGACGCCGACCTATCCGGCTCCACCCGAACCAAGTATTTCGCCCAGGCCTTTCCTGATCGCTTCTTCAACTGCGGCGTGGCCGAGGCCAACATGCTCGGCGTGGCCGCCGGCCTGGCCACCGGCGGCAAGACCGTCTTCGCCAGCTCCTTCGCCATGTTCGCCACGGGCAAAGCTTGGGAGCAGATTCGCCAGTCGGTCTGCGTGCCTGAACTCAATGTGAAGATCTGTGCTACCCATGCTGGCTTGACCGTGGGAGAAGACGGCAAGTCCCACCAAATGCTCGAGGACATCACGCTCATGCGCGTCCTGCCGCACATGACCGTGCTGGTGCCCGCCGATGCCACGGAAGCAGCCGCGGCCGTTCGCGCTGCCGCAGAACACGACGGCCCGGTCTACATTCGCCTTTCCCGCGCCTCGACCCCTGTGCTCTTCCCGGAAGATCACCCCTTCGCCATCGGCAAGGGTCACCTCCTGCGCGACGGCACGGACCTGGCGCTGATCGCCTGTGGGGTCGAAGTGGTGGAGGCTCTGGCCGCCGCGGAACTGCTGGCCCAGGATGGTTTCGCCGTGCGCGTGATCGACATGCCTTCCATCAAGCCCATTGATGAAGACTTGATTTGCGCCGCTGCCGAGGAATGCGGGGCGATCATGACCGTTGAAGAACATCAGGTTTGCGGCGGTCTCGGAGACGCGGTCGGGGAAGTGGTCGGTGCGCGCTGCCCAGTGCCAGTACACAAGCTCGGCGTTCACGACACCTTTGGCCAAAGTGGCACCCCCACGGAATTGCTGGCCCACCACGGCCTGGACGCCGCGGGCATCGCCACAAGTGCCCGCGCCTTGCTCACCACCCTGGCAGCTGACAACAAGAAAGGACGGGCCTAGACCATGGTTCTCTCCAAGGAACTCAAGCTGGAAGTTGAGCGCACCGCTCGGGGCGTGAGGGAAGACATCATCCGCATGGTCAACGCCGCCGGCTGTGGTCATCCCGGCGGCCCCCTGGGCATGGCGGATTTCATGGCCACGCTGTTTGTGGCCCATCTCAACTTGAAGCCGGAGAACAGGGACGCCCCTGACCGCGACCGCTTCATCCTCGGCAACGGGCACACCTGTGCCGGCTACTATTCATTGCTGGCCCAGCGCGGGCTCTTCCCCCGCGAGGAGCTGCTGGAGTTTCGCAAGTTCGGCTCGCGCCTGCAGGGTCACCCCCACCGCAGCGCGGAGCTCGGCATCGACATGAGCACCGGCAGCCTGGGCACGGGACTCTCCGTGGGCGTGGGTATGGCCCTGGCGGCGCGCTTGGACGGTCACGGGAGCCGCATTTACGTGGCCTCGTCCGACGGCGAAAGCCAGGAAGGGCAGATCTGGGAGGCGGCCACCGCTGCGGCCCATTATGGCCTCGCCAACTTGACCGTACTGGTGGACTTCAACAATGTGCAGATCGATGGCCACATGCGTGACGTCATGGATGTGCGCGATCTGCGCGAGAAGTACACCGCCTTCGGCTGGCACGCCATGGATGTTGATGGTCACGATGTGGAGGCCATCCACCAAGCCTTGTGTGACGCCAAGACTGAGAGCGAGCGCCCGAGTGCGCTCATCTGCCATACGGTAATCGGCAAGGGAGTTTCCTTCATGGAGGATCAACCCGGCTGGCATGGTGTGGCACCTGACAATGAACAGGCCGCCGCCGCCCTGGCGGAGCTGGGCACGGGCTGAGC
>NYXZ01000051.1 GCA_002686595.1 Planctomycetota bacterium
GAGGCCCGGGCCGCGCCGGCCGGAAGCATCCAGCGTGCTTCCAGCACCTGGCCGCGGTCTACCATGAACAGTACAGAGCACAGCACCCCAAACCGGCGTTCCACGGACCGGGAGAAGGCCCAGAGCATGGCCTCTGATGTCTTGCGGTTCGCCCGCGAGGAGCTGGGGCCCGCCAGCGAGCGGTTTTTGGCGGATGCGTCGGCGCAGGTCATGGTGCTGGCCGCCGTGCGCCGCGGCAAAGCCCTCGAAGATGCTGTTCTGGGCCAGATTTTCCGCGTGGCCCGCAGCCGTCCGGATCTCAGTGACGAGTTCATGGGCTTTTTTCTACGGGGCGCCATGACCCAGGGCAGCCCCCAGGTCTCCGACGGTCTGCGGCGTTTTTTGGACACGGGTGATCTGGTGCAGTCCGTCTTTGGCAACATCTGGGAGGGCTTGGAAGACCTGACCTTCGAGAGCCGGGGGCAGTTTTTCTCCCTGATCAGCCAGCGCATGGGGTGGAAGGCTTCGGACAAGGTGCGCGCCCTGCAACGCGACAAGCGCCGCGAGGACATGCGCATCAGCCGCGACCCGGCCTCCTTTGATGGCGCCGAGGAGGACTCGACCACTCCGGACCACGAGGAGCGCGAACGGCTGATTCTGGCCTTGCTGCGCCTGCCGGAGCGGGACCAACGACTGCTGCGCGTTTACCTGCGCGGAGGATCATCCAAGGAAATAGGCGATGAACTCGGTGTGACGCCGGAGGCTGCCCGCAAGGCCCTGCAGCGGGCCATGCGTCGGGCCCGGGAGGTCTACCGGTGAAGCTCGCCGTAAACCTTGTTTGTGAACATTTGCCCACCATGGCTGCCGACGGGATGGGTGTGCCAGCGTCTGAAACCACGAACCGAGAACCTGACAAACAACCAGCATGAATCTCTCCAGCATACTCGCGACAGTCATCCTATCCCTGGCCCTCGGTGCGACCACGCTTGCCCAATCAAACCCCGGGCAACGCCCGTCGGAGAACGCCAAGGGCGGCAGCCCCATGACTCCCGAGCCCATCACTATTGTGCTCCTCGCGGGAACCCTCGGCGGCGGCGCCTATTTGGCGCGCCGTCGCAAGGGAGATGAGTAATACGAGCGGCTACGATCCAAACTGGTGGGCGCCCATGTCTGAGCCGTCGTCGGCGGCTCCACGGCAAGGGGACGCAGCGCGTAGGCGGAAGTTCCCGTTGCCGGGATTCACAAAAAGCGGGTCGGCGTTGATGTTGCCCAGGCCGGGCCACATGCCTTCGATGTTCGAAAAAGTGATGGGCGCCGTGTGGGGGTTAGGTTGCCCGCCGTTGTAGCCGACCAACAAGATGATCTCGTTGTTCAGGTCGCCCCAGAGAATGGAGTTCTGCACCACCGGCCTGGACATATTGCGCCCGTAGATTGCGCTACCGGCCGTCAGGGCCTCGTTCAGTGAGAAGGTGCAGTGGTCGATGAGGGGGGATGAGGAGACCAGGTAGATGCCACCGCCGTTCTTGGAGGCCAGGTTGTCGGTAATCTCGCAGCCTTCGATGCGCGGGGTGGAGCTGTTCTGGCAGTAGATGCCGCCGCCGCTCTGGCCTGAGTCATTGCGGCTGATGGCACAGTTCCGCAGCAAAATGTCTGAGCAGGAGTTCAGGTAGAGGCCACCACCGTGCTTGCGCATGGCGCTGTTGCGCCAGATACGTCCGCCTTCAAAGGTCAGGCTTGAGTTGTTCTCCGCGAAGATGCCGCCGCCGTAGCGACCACAGGAGTTCTTGATCACATCCGTTTGATAGAACTCCGGTAAGGCGGCGTCCACGCCCGCGCCGCCGCCGTCACGGAAGGCGCGGTTTCCTCGGATAGAGGAAGAGGAGATCAGGGCCTGGCTGTTGTTGGTAAAATGCAGTCCACCGCCATCCCGGGCCGAGTAATTCTGGGTCATGGTGCAATCCTGAAAGACCAGGAGCCCATCGTCCAGGTAAGCACCGCCGCCGTCGAGGGCGCTGGTAGCATTCCAATCGATTTGGCAGTTGGTCATGATTGCCGTGGGATTGTCGCGTAGGTGCAGGCCGCCGCCGAAGTCCCTGGCAACGTTTTTCCAGATCACACAGTCGGTCATGGTCAGGGTGCCGCCACTCACGAAGACGCCGCCCCCGTCCCAGTCGGAGCTGTTGTTGACGATGACGCAGTCCTCAAAAATCGGCGCTGAGAGATTGCGGCAGTAAACGCCCCCGCCTTGGCCGGGCGTGTGGTTGGCGGTGATGATGCAGTTGCGCACAGTGGGCGCGGCCCCGTCGATCAATAGGCCGCCACCTTGGCCCGCCGTGCCGCTGCCGCCCTGCAGGGTGAAGCCCTCGAACAGGGGCGTGGTGCCGCCTGCGTTTCTGAAGGTGAGGGCGGTGCCCAGGCCGGCGGCGTCGATGAATGTGTTCTGGGGGCCAGCGGTTGAGATGACGGCGATGGAGCGCCCTTCGAGGATGACATTCTCAAAGTAGGTGCCAGGAGCCACGCGCAAGGTGTCGCCGTCGGCGGATGAGTTGAGGGCATCCTGAAGCGAGCAGAAGGGATTGGCCTGGCTGCCGTCCCCGGGGCAAGCGGGGTTCGATTGGTCCACGAAGATCTCCGGGCCGGGTAGGGCCTGGGCGGCGGGTGGGCAAAATAGGGTGGCAAGGCCCAAGGCGAGGGCCCTGATGGGGGTTTGGCGGAGGCTCCACGGGCGGAACCGTTTCTCCATGGTCATGCGGTCATCCTTTACTTCTTGCGGGCAGCGGGGCCCGGTGCGGGATTCCGATGATAGGGGGAAAGTCCGAGGGCGGGGGCCTAAACCAAAAAATCGCAAATGGCCAGGCCCCGTCCTGAGGCCGAGCGGGAGGCTGTGGTGCTGTACGAGAAAGGAAAAGGGGTCCCGCGCAGGCGCGGGACCCCCATGGGAGTCGGTGGCGTCCCGGAGACCCGAGCTGCCAGGGAACTGTCCCTACTGGCAGAAGGTGGCGGAAAGGGCGTCAGACAAATTGAAACCGGCGCCACCGAAGTTCGGATCCCGGTACCAGAACTGGAAGTTCCAGGTGGAACCGTCAGTGATCTGGCCGCTGGGCTGGGGCGGGGAGGCAATGTCCAAATCCGTGTAGACATCGCCCCAGGAGGAGATTTGCACCACGCCCAGGCGGCTCACGGAGCCAGACACGCAGCGGAAACCATCGCCGAAGGCTGCCTGGGTCTGGTTCGGGCCATAGTAGAAAATGCCGAACTGGTTGGGCGGCACGGCCACGGCCACCAGGCGCATGTCATTGGCGGCAATGCTGGTCGAGCCGTTGTGGCTGATTTGGCCGCCGCTGCCCACGGAGTTCTGTGCGCCGACGCAATAAGTGGAGACGCTACAGGAACCGCCGCCACCGCCGGCCGCGGCCACCGCCGCACCGGCGTTGACCTTGCCAAAGCCGTACTTGTTGCTGTGACCGTCGCCGCCGTAGTTGCCGCCGGCCTGGTCGATCTTGACCGCCGTGTCCTGCAAAATCGCCACGGCCTCGGCTCTGGTCAAGCTGGTGTTGGCGGAGAGAATCTGCAGCATGACACCGGCCGCGCAGGGCGAAGCGGAGGAGGTGCCGCCAAAGGCGTCCGTGTAGTCGCCACTGCTGTAGCCCTTGTTGCCCAAACGATCCGTGGTGGTGATACCGTTGGTGCCGCCGTTACTCGGTGCGCAGACATCGACCGCGGCGCCGAAGGATGAGTAGCTGGCCAGCAGGTCGTGGTCGGTACTGGCGGAGACGCAAACCACACCGTCGTAGGTGGCGTAGCCATTGCCGTTGTTGTTGGCCCCGGAGTTGCCGGCGGCGAAAAAGATCACCATGCCCAGTCCGCCGCGACCATTCTGGTTGCAGTCATCGATGGCCATGCGCGTGGAGATGGGCAGGCTGACGGCGCCCGAGGGCCCCCAAGAGTTGTTGATCACCGAGGCGCCGTTCTGGCGGGCGAAGTTAAAGGCGTCAGCCTCGTCCTGGGTGGTGGGTTGCACCAGGATCCACTCCGAAAGGAAACGGATGGGCATGATGCCACAGTCTTGGGCCACGCCCGTGACACCGATGTTGTTGTTGCCGGCGGCGGCGGCCACGCCACAGACGGCTGTGGAGTGATTTTCCGTGACAATGCCGAAGAGGTAGTCCTCGGCCGCTGGATCGTTGTCGTCCTCAAGCACATCGATGCCCTGGACCAGGTTTGGAGTGAGGTCGGGGTGTCCGAGCTCAACTCCCGTGTCCACCACGGCGATGATCACGCTGGAGTCACCGCGGGTGATGTCCCAGGCGTCCTCCGCATCCACGTCGGCGTCCACGCTGGCGCCGAGTTGGCCCGTGGATTCCAGGTGCCATTGGTCACCGTAGAAGGCGTCATTGGTGTCGGCGTAGGGCAAGCGCAGCAACTGGAAGTCAGGCGTGGCGAAGAGCACGGGCGCTTGCGTGGCGAGTTCGTTGGCCAGCTCCAGGGGATCGCGCGCGGAGGGCACGCGGTAGACGCGGGCCGGGTTCTCCGAGTACTCGAGCAGTGCCGTTTGCGTCAGGCCCGCGGTCCATTCGGCGATGGTGGTTTCAGAGGTGCCCGTGGCCCACCGCACGAGGATCTCCTCGGTCAAGTAGCGCGGGTCTTCCTGGTCCCACAGACGCGGGCTGGCGGAGAGCACCCTGTCGTCGGCACGCAACTGTCGGCAGAGTCCAAAGGCCTCGCTCGCGGTGGTCCCGGCGGCGGTCTCCAAGTAAATGGTCTGGCCGTGGGGCAGTCCCACATCACTGGCCTGGCCGGGGGCGAACTCGTCCAGGGTGGCCAGCAGCTGTCGAATGTCGGTTTCGTCAGTGGCGGCGGTGAAGCGGATGCCGATGCTGGTGGCGTCGGCGCGCAGGGGCGTGAACTCGGGGCCATTCCAGTAGCCGAGGTCAGCGACCTGGGCGGTGGTCTGGAGGGCGAGGGCCGAGGCGGTGGAGAGAAGCAGGGCGCAGGCGATGGGAATCAGGCGGATGGTCATAGCTGGGGAGGCTCTGGACTGGGGATGGAAGGTGCGGGGCTGGCCCGGACGGCGTCAAAATGACGCACCGTCACCGATGTTGACGAAGAACTCCCGCCGGAAGTTCCGCGCTAGTGGAGTCCCAGCCACATACCGTTGGTATCTATGGGGACAGATACCAACGGTATGTATTAGTCCAGTGGACTCCTAGGGGCAGAATGTGGCGGAGAGGCCGTCGGTCAAGTTGAAGAAGGCGCCGCCGCCGAGGGGGTCCCGGTACCAGAACTGGAAGTTCCAGGTGGACCCGTCGAGGATTTGGCCGCTGGCCTGGGGCGGGCTGGTGATGTCCAGATTGTGAAAGGTGTCGCCCCAGGAACTGCTGAAGACCACGGGCAGACGATTGATGCCACCGCCGACGCAGAGGTTGCCGTTGCCGAAGGGGGTTTGAGTTTGGTTTGGCCCGTAGAAGAAGATCCCCGGCTGGTTGAGCGGCAGGCCATAGGCGATCAACACCATGTCATTGGCGGAAACGCTAGTGGAACCGCCGGAGGAGATGATGGCTCCTGAGCCGATGGAGTTGGCTGTTGTTACACAGTAGTTGGTGGCGCCACAGGGGGCGTCGTAGGAGAGTTCGGTGACCCAGGTTCCCCAGTTGTTATTGGGCCGTGCGTACTCCTGAACAGTCCACATCGTCAGATCGTCCACCGGGTCGACGCTGCACAGGCTGTAGTCGCCCCAGCGGTTGCGTCCGTAGCCATCGGTGTTGTTGTAGGCTCCCGCACCGTCCTTGGAGGAGGCCGGCGGCGCCATCTGGCCCGACGGATCGCTGGCCTTGCGGCCGGTGTAGTAGGCGCTGGCGTACATGTTCGCGCTGGAGGCGCTGAAGCCCATGATCACATCGCCGGCGGCGTTGACCGTGATCGTGGGGAAGAAGTAGTGCAGGGTTGAGTCCTGAATAGTGCCGTACTGCGTGATGCTCATCCCAGCGGCGTCGACTTCGTACCAGCGGCTGGCGGCGCGTCCGCTGACTCCGATGCAGTGCGCGGTCCAGATTGACCCATTGCGGTAGACGGCGTTCATCAGGCGCGTTCCAACCGTATCCAGGGCAGTGTTGCTGCCCAGGGCCGGGGCGTCCGGCGGCTCTGAGTTCGACTGGACCGTGATGGCTCCCAAGAGCGTCATGGTCGGGGCGGTCATGGGGCCGGTGATGTAGCGCAGGCGCAGCTGATTGCTGTTCTTGCGTGAGATGATGTACTCGCCTCCGGGGTAGCCGTGGGTCACGCAGGGTTGAATGGCCCCGTCGTAGTTCAGGCTGCGGAAAGCGGTCATGGTGCCCGTCGAGGGGCTGGCGGCCACCAAGGGGGCCTTGTCGATGGCGAAGATGCTCATACTGCTGTTGCCGACCATGTAGGCCGCCGAGTAGATGCCATCCGCGTCAACCCCGAGTGTGGGGTAGTCCGGCCAGGTACCGGAATCCGAACCCTGGACGATGTTCACATTGAACTTGTACCAACTGCCCGTGGCGTCATCCGAAGTGGACACCGCGAAGTACAAACGGTTGCTGAAGTTGGTGGCCATCACAATGTAGCGCTGGCTATCGGGGTCGAAGACGGCCCGCGGATCACCCACGCCTGAACCCAGGAAGTTGGTCAGGGACATGCTGCTGACGCGCGTGCCATCTGTCTTCTGATAGATCGAGATGTTCGAGTTGACCACTACGACGAAGTGATCCGGTCCCACGGTGCCGCAGGTGTCGGGCGGAATGGCATTGGCACCCGTATCGCCCAGTTTGGTGCTAGTGAAGCTCTGGCCCATGTTGGGTAGCGTGCCTCCGCCGCCGTAGGTGGCCTGTTGGTTGCCGCTGTCCACGGTTCCTTCTTCCAGCAGTCCCGGGGGAACCTGGGGCGGGTGAATGGCCTTGATCTCCTGCTTGAACTCGCCGGTGCCGGTTTCCCAGACCAGGCCCCCGTGGCCGCTGCCGGTGAGCTTCTTGCGGTAGTTGCAATCCTCGAAGTCGATGACCACCTGACCGTCCACGGCATTGGCCGGGGAAAAAGTCAAATCGTCCATGGCATACCAGCCCGCGCCGCCCTGGACGGGGCGCGCCAAGATGACCACGCGGTCAATGTCGTCCAGGTCCATGGCGAACCAAGCCGGCTCGGCGCCGATCTCCTCAAACCAGCTGGTGCGCGTCACTTCCTGGCCGGAGCGATAGCCCACGGCCTGGATGCCGCTGGTCCAGGATCCACTGGAACTCTGGCCCGCAAACCAGGCGCCGTCCAAATCGACGGCGCGCCCGAAGGAGATGCCCATGGAGGTGTCGCCCCATTTGTTAGTTGCGTAGAAGTTGCCCGAGTGGGGGTGCTCGCTGGCTCCCCGGGAGGGAATGATCCAAACGCCAGCGGCTCCGTTTCTGGCCTTGCGGTTGCCTTCGGTGGGGCCGGGGTTCAAGCGTTCCCGCTCCATCATCTCCTCGAGGGTTTCGACCACGCCGGCGCTGATTAGGCGGGGGTCGATCTGCTCACCGCGCACCACTTTGGGCTCGGAAGGGGCGGGCGTTGTGGCCGTGGCTGAGGCTGCCCCGAGCTGGGCCTGGGGCGCCTGTTGGGGGCCGGCGGCCTGGGGCAAGAGGGCGAGCAAGAGGGCCTGTGCGAAATAGGGAATCATAGTATGTGTGGATGGTACGGGGATTTATGAGCCGAGTAGGGGCGGCGGGGGGGCTTCCCCAAGGCTAAGCGGTGGAGGGCTTGTGTCAAGACGCTTGGGGGCCCGATTGGGTTCTCCGCATCTCAACACTACCCCTAAATACCGGGCCAAATGCCGGCTACTACCGGGCGATTTGGGCAGTCAAGGGCTGCTCCCATCCCCAATGCTGCTCCAGACTCCTAGAGGAGGTCAGCCGGAATGGGCCGCCGGGCGGCGTAGCCGCCCTCCGGCGTGTGATACCAGGTGATTGTCTCCTCATCGCTGCGCCAACAGAGCAGCACCGGCCGGCCGTCGATGCGCGCTGGGAAGTCCACCAGGCCAGTTTCGAAGTCCCAATCGCGCCAGGAGCAGCCAATGGACTCCAGCTCGTCCATCAGGTCCCGAATGCGCTGCCGCAGGGCCTGCACGGATTCGGCGGGAGGGGTCTCTCCCAGGCTCCGCAGCTCGTCACCGGCGGCCAGGATGTCCGCTGCGATGCGACGAACGAGGGGCAGCGTGCGGTTGGCCTGTTTGGGCGTGAAGTGGCGGCGCGGCATGGCTCGACTCTACTCCATCCGGTAGGCGCAGCGCGCCCCTGACTCAACCGGTTACCCGGCGCAGGATGGCTTCGAGTGGACCGCGCCCGAAGCGTCGCCGCCAACGCTGGGCGGAAAAGACGCAAAGGGCGCATGTCAGGAGCCACCAAAGCACGACCAGGCCCCGGTCGAGGGCAGGCTCCCCGTTGCTTTCGAACAGGATCCAAGGCGGCAGAATCCCGAAAACCACATGGGCCACATAAATGGTGAGGGCCAACTGGCCAGTGTGAATCAGGGGCGTGATGATGCGCTTCGCATTTCGCCTTGTCGCCGCGAATTGCATGAGGCGCATGGAGAGGGCGATCACCAGGCAGGCCTCGGCGCCGGCGGCCAGCATGTAGAGGGGCATGGGCGGCATGGAGGCCGTGGCGAAGAAAAGCCTGCCCGTCTCGCCCAGGGCCGGAAGTGTGCTGGCCAAACTGGAGAGTGCTTCGGCGCTGAGGGCTAGGGCCGCGGCGATTCCGGCCAGGCGGGCGTTGAAGCGTGGCTCAGCTGTCATCCGGCGGCCGAGCCATTGGCCAAACAAAAGGAATGCGCCCCAGGGCAGGAGTGGATGGAAGCCGTTGAAGAGCAGGTTACGAGTTTGTCCCGCGACGGTCCAAAAGCCTGCGTAGTGCAATGTCTGCCAGTTCCACCCGGCTTCGTAGTCGAGACCGCCGATGATCAGGAGCGGGAAGGCGAGCACAGAACCTATCGCCAAGGCCAGCAGTTGATGATCACTGAGACGCAGGCAGAAACAACCCAGCAGGAAATAGAAGCCGTAGTAGTGCAGGATGTCGCCGGGCCATAACAGGGAGAAGGCGTAACCCAGGATGCAGAGGGCCAGGGAGCGGCGCAGGATACGCCCGCGTGCCCGCGCTGGATTGGCCCGGGCCAGCAGCGTCAGGCCCATGCCGGCCAGGATGACAAAGAGGGCGCTGGCGCGGCCTTGGAAGAGGGCGGTGGCACTCTCCAACCAAGGCGGGCCTCCTTCCGCGGAAAGGGCCACATCGAAGTTGACCAGCACCATGGCGAAGATCGCCAGGGCCCGGGCCAGGTCGAGGCCTGGCAGGCGTGTTCCCGCTCCGTCTGGCGCGTCTTCAGCCGTCAAGCTTGAGGCCCTTGACCAGGGGCTCGTAGGTCATGAAGTCCGCGTGATGCACGATCCACGCTTCGTTGCTGCGGGCCACTAGATTGCCCTCGCCGGCGTGCGTGGCGATGATGTGGCAGACGGCATCGGGCAAGCCGGCGGCGCGGGCCAGGGCCACGCCCGTGAAGGGATGGCGCAGGTACTTGCCGCGGTGGGATTGGCGGCACTCGCCGTCCACTTCCTCGTATTCCAGCAGCTTGCCCACATCCGCCAGAATGGCCCCGGCCAGGAGCGTGTCGCGATCCACAGGCAGGGAAGTGGGCATGAACTCCCCGATGCTCTCGGCGCTCGAGCGGGCGATATGCACCACCAAGCGCTTGTGCTCCATGAAAGTCGTGGGGCAGTCGGGCACATGGAGCGTAAAGGGCATGCGCTCCAGGTCCTGCGGCGTAAGGGGGCTCTCGGCAAAGGCCAGTTCCCAGCAGCGCGTGGTGCGCGCCCGCAGGTCCTCGTCTTCAATCCAGGCCAGCTCGGGCCATATTCGTTCGATGTCGGCGGTGGTGGTCATGGCCCGATGATAGCGCTCGGAGCCCCGGGTCTCACCCTTTGAGCTGGGCAGCGGGTGAGCTCGGTCATTGGATCCGGCCTCGCCACTCAGCGCTGGAAGATCGGCAGCAGGCCCGCCGGCAGGGCCAGAAAGAGGCAGTTCATGGCCGTGGCGTAACTGGCGCCATAGGGCGAGCCGCCCCAGGAACCGTCGCGGCGCTGGCTGGAGATGACCCGGGCGGTTTCCCGCAGATTCCACTCTTCAAACACCGAGTGGTCCGGGTTCTGCCACAGGGCCTGTGAGAGGTAGAAGCGTTCGTAGTAAGGGAAGCGCGCCTGTTCAGCCTGCCCGCCCCTTTCAACGGCTACTTCCCGGGCCGCCAAACCGCGCCACAGAAAGTCATAGGCCTTGCGCACCTCGATGCTGTCGTATAGACCGGCGGCCTGCAGCGTGGAGATACCGGCGGAGGTCAGGGCCACGGTCACCGTCTCGTGGCCGAGGGTGTAGCGGAAGCCACCGTCGTCGTTCTGCAGTTCCCCCACGTATGCCACGGCCCGGGCGATGACCGTTGGATCCACGCGCACGCCCACATTGCGTGCGGCGCGCAGGGCCTGGACCAGGCAGATGGTCACCGACCCCTCGTGTTCCAGGCCCTTGACCGGGGAGTAGGCCCAACCTCCCTCCAAACCCTGGCTGACCTCGATGCGCCGCGTGGCCAGGGCCAGGGCAGTTTCAATGCGCTGTCCACGTACGGAGCGCGGCGACATGCTCCAGGCCTGGGCCAAGGCCAGGGTGGCCAGGCCGTGGCCGTGGGTGCGGGAGGCCGGATCGCCCTCGTCGGCGATATAGCCCGGATGGGTCGGATGGTCTGCCGGCGCCGTGCGGCTCAGCAGGTAATCGATGGCCAGCGCCAACTGCGGGCCGTTTGGGCCGCGGCCCGGGGCCGAGCCCGAGGCCATGTAGGCCAGGGCGCCCAGGGCGCTGACGCCCACCGGGGCGGCTTGCTCGCCGCGGCCCGCGGGGAATGACCCGTCCTGTTCCAAGGCCTGTTGGGAGGCCAAAAACGCCAGGCCCCGTGCCAAGGCGGCGTCGGCGGCAGCCCGCGGAAAGCTCGCTGCGGATTCGCCACCTTCGGCCGCTGGGCCGGATTGAACCGAGCCGTTCCCTGGACCCTTGTCAGCACCCCGATCCCAATGCCCGTTGGCAAGGGCCGGGGAGCCGTGCAAAAGCAGTGGGCCCAGCAGGAACAGGCCAAGCAAACGAAAGCGCATCAAAGTGCTGGTCTTCCGCCGCGGGGGTCAGCGCGCATTCAGACGCCGGTAGTAGGAATCAATCCAGTCGCGGTACTCCGGCGGCATGCGCCCGCCGCCGCCGGTACGGAAGATGTCCCGCACCTGGGGCGGAAGCTCGCCCCAACCTTCCCGGGCATCGACGGCATTGCGGGCCGCGCCCCGGGTGTCCGGTGTGGCGCTACCGTCGCTGCGGTTTTCCGGGTCCGCGTTCTCCGGCGCCCTGTTCGAGCCAGCCAAATCGCCATCCGGTTGGGGCGGGCTCTCGGGCTCGGCCCCGGCCTGTTGCGGATCTTCCCCGCCGGCGACTGGATCTTCCGGCGAATCCTCCCGTTCCACTGGTTGTTGCCCGTCCTTATTCAGGGGGCTGTCTTCACCACTTTTATTCGGGTCCGACGAACCGCCGGACTGCAGCGCACCGCTTCAGGTGCCATCGCCGGACTCTTGGGCGATCTCGAGGATGCGGTCGATGTCCTTCAAGACCTCGCGTCCGCCGGAACGAGATTCCGTCAGCAACCGTGCGATGGCGGAGCCCTTGGAGCTGGCTGCGCTTTCCCCAGCAGCACCCGTCTCGCTGTTGGCCGCTTCGTTTTCCGGGAGCAGCGCGTCCAACCCGCTGGGCCCGACCGCCGAGAGCGAGGCCGCGTCGCCCTGGCCCGCTTCCATCAGCAGCGCATCGATACGCCGCAGACGGCGCTCCACCCGCCCGAAGAGCAGGGTCATTTCCTGGGCCGGATCCATGGCCCCGATGCCCGGCAGGCCTTCCCCGAGGCGCGGCTTGTTGGGATCGTCGGCAAAGGCTCCCGATGCCAAGGCGCAGATCAGCAGGCCGCAGGCGGCTCGGGAGAGCATTCGTTTTTCGGTCTGGTGGGGGATCATGGTGGTTCGTTCCTGTTCTCGGCTAGGGTGCCGCCCCGGCCATGGGCAGCGACGGGTCAGCCGTCCTGTCCGGGCAACTCAATCCGGGGACGCATACCCCCGGATTCGGCCTCGGATTCGCTTTCTTCAGTATCGTCCGCCGGCGCTGGAATGCCTAGACGGCTACGGAAATGTTCAAAAAGGTCGCTGACGCGCTGGTGTCTGTAGGCCATGCGGGCCACATCCTCCAGCAACAGGGGGTCGAGCGCTGCCCGGTCGGGAGCCGCGGCACCCTCGGCGGTCAGCTCCGGATGGAGGATTTCGAGCTCAGCGAGGCCCTCTAGGATCTCAACCTCCATGCGCCTGAGGAGCTTCAGTTCAGCGGAATCAGGCACCAGGCGGTTTTCTCCACCGCTGCCCGAGGGCTCGGGTGGCGACTCGGAACGCCGCTGCGCTTCCTGGCGCAGAGCTTCCAGGAGCCAGCCGAGGGAACGCTCCACATCGCGCTGCAGGGCCTGCACCCGCTCGCCACTCTGGTAACCGCCGGCATCTCCTAGATCGCGCCCGATGCGGGTCAAGTCCCCGGCCACCTCCGCCAGAATCTCAGCGAAGACCAGGCTCTCCTCGGCCCGAATGGTGTCGGCGGCTTCCCGGGCCCGCTGGGAAAGGGCCGTCTCCTGGCGCGCCACATCCCGCAACCGCAGGCGCAGGGAGCGCCCCGGCAGACCAGCACCTTGCCGTTGCCCGTGGAGTTCCAAGGTGCGCGCCATCTGAGCCTGGTGTTCCTCCAGCAAGGCCTGGGCCTCTTCCGCGATCCGAAAGAGCAACTCCTCCTGCCGCAACCGTTCGTACTGTTCCTCTTCCTCTTCCAACTGCTCCATGGCTTGGCGCAGGCGTCGCTCGGTTTCCTGTTCCTGTTTCTGGGCCCCGCCCAGGTTGCCCGCTCCCAGGGATTCCGCTGCCTGGCTGGCGCTGCTCGCCGCGCCCTCCATGTCAGGCTGGGGAGTGGCGGAGGCGCGCTCCTGGTTGCGCTCCGCAAGACGCATGATCTCCTCCCGGATGCGCTCCTGTTCCGCGCGCAGTTCCTGGGCCCGGGCCGCGGCTTCGCCATCAGCTTGAACGCCCTCGCCGGCAGCCTCCCCGGCCTTGGCCAAGGCATCTAGGGCGTCGCGCTGGGCGGAGGCAGCCGCCGCTGAGCGCGCCTCTGCCAGGGCCTGGGCCGCCCGTTCCATGGCCGTGGCGGCGGAGGACAGGGAGTCCTCCACGGCTCGCTTTGATTCGTCATTCAAGTTGGCTCCGCGGGCTTCCTCAGCCAGGTCGGTCACATCCTGCGCCAACTGTTCCTGGGCCTGGGCCAGATCCGGCGAACCGCCCTGGGCTCCGGGCGACTGCCCGGACTCTGACTGCCCGGACTGCGACTGCCCGGACTGCGACTGCCCGGACTGTGACTGGCCGGACTCTGACTGACCTGACTCTGACTGACCTGACTGCGACTGGCCTGACTGCGACTGGCCTGACTGCGACTGGCCGGACTCTGACTGACCTGACTGCGACTGGCCTGACTGCGACTGGCCGGACTCTGACTGACCTGACTGCGACTGCCCTGACTGCGACTGGCCGGACTCTGACTGTCCCGACTGCGATTGCCCCGACTCGGACTGCCCCGACTGGGATTGGCCAAGAGCTCCGAGGGCCTTGGCCAGGGATTCGGCGGCCCTGCCAGCCTCGGCGCGCCCCTGCGCGGCCTGGCCCGCTGCGGCCTGCTCGGAGGCCGCAGCCAGGGAAGCGGCAGCGCGTTCGAGTTCATCGCTGGCGGCGCGGGCCCCGGCGCCCAGGGCCGCCGAGAGGGCCGTGAGGCCCTCCAGTTCCTTGGCCAGGGCGGCGGCCTGGGCGGCGGCGCTAGCCTGGGATGCGGCCAGGACAGGACCCAATAACTCGTTCTCCCGCAGACCGTTCTCCAGAGCACGCTGGGCCCGTTCCGCACGGGCCGCCAAGCGTTCCGCCTCCGTTGTCCCCGGGCCCGCTCCGGCCTCGGGTGCCGCGCCGGTTTCCCCGGCAGACCCGCCCTCGGGCCCCGCTCCAGTCCTCTCCGCCAGGGCCGCCGCTACCTCCGAGGCCGCCAGGCCGGCGGAGCTCTTGCGCTCCGCCGCGCTCTGGGCCGCGGCCTCCACCGCGGCGCCAGCCAGCTCCCCCCGCTCCCTAGCCTGCTCGGCCGCCGCCCGCAGTCTCCGGGCGCGCTCTTCCAGGGACTCCGCCGCCAACCGCCGACTGGTGCCGTCCTGGGCCGCCGCCAACTCCGCGGCCCCGGCCGCCAGCTCATCGGCGGCCAGGCGCGCCGCCGCATCCTCGGAGGCCCGCGCCTCGCGGGCGGCATCCTGGGCGGCGCTGTTCAGGTCCTGTGTGGCGGCGCGGAACCCGGCGTCATCGCCGCCTGCTTCTCGGGCGGTCGCAGCGGCCAGTTCCAGTTCGCGGGCGGCCTGTTCCAAGCGCATGGCGCGGCTGGCTTCCAGGCGCGCTTCCCGCAGGCCCTTCGCCAACAGCTCCAGCTCCCGGCCGGCCTCTGGATCCCAGGCCGCGAAGAGCTCCAGATCCTTTTCCTGGCGCCGCAACAGGACGGCCAGTTCCTCCCGAGCCCGATCCAGGGCCAAGCTGCCATCCGCCCGTCCCCTGCTTTCGTTTTGGGCCAGCAAATCCCGCTGGCGGGCGGCGGCGCGGTTGATGCCCGCGGTGAGGTCCACCAGTTCCTGGTTGCGCGCCTCTTCCTTCAGGTCCGCGGTCTGCTCTTCCAGGCGCGCCTCATCGTCTGCCAGCTGTCCCAGGCGGCGTTTGATTTCCTGGAGTTCTTCCAGGGTCTCCTCCAGTGAATCCAGGTCCTGGCGGTCCAGCAGAATCGCCAGCAGGCGCTCCAAGGAAGCCAGAATGCGTTCCTGTTCCTCCAGGGCACGGCCGGCCCGTCCGCCGCCGAGCTCCGCGCCAGAAGCCCCCATGAGTTCGTCGAGGGTCAGGGAGCCTGCCTGGTCATTGCGATCAGTGAGATGCTTCAGGGCACCGCGCAGGAGTTGCGCGGCGTGGCTGCGGCCCTCGGCCTGGAAACGGCCAGCTAGGGCTTCCATGGTCTGGGACAGTTGGTGCAGTTGGCGGCGCAGCAGGCCCTGTTCCTCGGCCAAGGCGGCCTGCTCCCGGCTGAGACCATCGTCCTGACTTACAGCGGTCAGCGGCGACGGTTGGGCCGGTTGCGCGGGGCGGGAGGGGAGTGGGGCGGCGCCGATGGGACTAGTGGGATAGCAGAGCGCCAATGTTCCCAACAGTCTCACGAGGCGGGAGAGGTTGAGCGTGGTTTTCATGTCAACGATCCCGGGCGAAGGCCCGCGTGTGTTCGATCAGGTTGCGCTGGCGGTTGAGGATGTCCCGCGTCAGGGTCAAGACGGATTGGAAGTTGTCCCACTCCGCCAGGGCCGTGCGCAGGCGTTCGAGGGCGGCGATACCCGCCCGTTGAGTTTGGCCGGCCACAGCCAGAGTTGACCTGAGGTCGGCGGAGTCCGCGCTGGCGACGGCGGCTTCGAGGGCCGCGACGGATGTGGGGGCAGCCTCCTCGCTGACGATCAGGGCCAGTTCAGTCAGTTCCACAAGGCGCCCGGCGAATTCCGGTGAACCGTGGCTGCCGGCCCGCAGATCGGTGGCCAGTTCCCGCCACGGTCCCGGACGGAATTCCCGGCCCGTCGGTTGGCCCGTGGTCCGGTGCCAGGCTTCCATCAGGGAACTGCCTCGCTCGTCAATACCTGAATAGAGCACATCCTGGGCAATGGCTGCCAAGTCCCGAGCCAGGGAGCGGGCATCGCCGGCCACCCGGCGGCCGCCGGTGAGGGCCTGCGCCAGGAACTCGGCCCTGGCGGAATCCCGGTTGGAGTCACCGGCCGCGGATGCTTCCAGGGAGTTGAGTTGGGTCAGCTTCTCATTCCACAGGCGCACCAGGCCGGTGGTGGCGAGGCGCGCCTCCGCGAGGCGGTCCTGGACGCGGCGCAGAAATTCATCGGGGCTGGTGATGCGCACGCGCAGGGGAATGCTGGCGCCGCGGCCCGGGCGGGGCTCGCGATTGTCCGTGGCTTCTGCCGTGAGTAGATAGACCGCGCCCTCCCGCGGCTGGAGCGCGTCCCCCTGACTTCCAGCGTCGTCAACGCCGTCAGTTCCGGGGGCCCCGTCCCCGTCCCCTGCGACATCAGCGCCGGCCTTTGCCAGAGCAGCTGAACTGAGCAGGGCGCCGGCGCCCCAGGTCAGCTCCATTCCCTCCATGGGAACGGGGGCGAGGGACTGTCCCGGGCGCTCTGTTCCATCGCTGTCAGTTGGCGCCGCCGACCAGCTGAGCTCTGTCAAGCCGAAGTCATCGGTGACGCGCAGGAACAACGGCAGGTGGCCACCGGGAACCAACTCAACCTCCGTGCGCCCGGGGAGCAAAAGCGCGATTTCCGGAGCGCGGTCTTCTAGGACCTCCACGGCAAACAGGCCCGGGTCCGGATCTACCATGCCATCGGGGGCTTTGAGTTCGAAGCGGTAGCGCAGGGCGGAGAGGGCCAGGAACTCGGCGGAGACGGCGGTCTCGGCTGAGACGGCGGTCTCGGCGGGAGCGTCTGGGCTCGCACTTGGGGCTCCGCCATCCGGTGTCCTACTGCTGGCCAAAGTGGCGGGAAGCGGCCCGCCATCAGAACGCTTAGGAAAGGGGCTCGGCAGCAACTCCAAACTGTCATCCGCTGGCAGCAGGCGCAGTTGGCCCGTGCTGCCCGGGGGCGTCAGGCGCGCGTGCACGGTCAGACGCGAACCGGCCAGGACCTCCGTGTCACCGCGAAACAGGAGTTCGGTGGGCAGCCCGCTATAGGCCGGGGGCTGCACGACCAGGGCCAGGTCCACCACATCCGGGGGGCTGAGGACGGTGAGGGAAACCAGGGGCTGCCCGTCCTGGTCATCGCCGCCGTAGACGCGGAAGCTGAGATCCTGTTGGACGGCGCGCAATACCGTGGAGAAACGGTCAGCGCCGCCGGAGCCCAGGGTCAGCCTTTCACCGCTGTCGAAAATCAACAGGACTTCCTCCGGCACCAGTCCGTTGGCGCTGATGTGGACTGGCACATCGGTACCGCGGCTGACACGCAAACTCAGGACGCTGTCAGCAGCAGTGGCAGCTTCCGGTTCTAATGTCGTTGGAGTCGTTGTGGTCGTTGGCGTGCTTGGGGCCGCTTCCCGTGTCCCGACGGGAATCTCCACCACCAAGTGCGTGCGCTGGGGCCAGGGGGTCGAGGCACCGAAAAGGCGGTTGGCGAAGATGGTGGCCAGGGCTGGGTTGTGGGAGAAGACCAGGCCCACTACCAAGAGTGAAAGGGTCGCCGTTGCCAGGCGCAGGCGCGGTCCGCGCCGGTCCAGGACACCGCCTAGCTCCAGTTCCGCCGCCCGCGCCTCGGCTCGCTCGCGCACGCGATAGACCAGTTCCCGACCGCGCACATCGCGTCCGGTGCAATCGAGTTCCACCGCACTGACCAGGAGTTGATCCAGGCCCTTGTGGGCGCGCTCCAACAAGACTGCCAAGCCGGCGGCACCCGGGCGTCGCCGCAGGGGCTGCAGGAGTTCCCGGTAGCAGAGCCAGAGGGGCGCTCCGAGCCAAACGAGGAGGTGCAAGAGACGCACGGGTGCGGGCACATGCAGGAACCAATCCGCCCAGAAGCAGAAGAGAGTCCAAAGGGCCAGGGTGGTCAGGGCCGAACTCACTCCGTGCAGCCAGATCAATGCGGTTAGACGCCTGGAAAGGCGCGCCAACAAGCGGTTCAACTGGGGCGTGGGGGAGGCCATCTCAGCGCTGGAAGATCGGCAGGAAGCCAAAGGGGATTTCGAGGATCAGGACGGCGGTGGCCGTGCCATAGGCCGTACCCGGACCCACCTGGTTCGGCCAACTGCCCTCTGGCTCCTGCATTTCCAAGAGCGTCTCGCGCAGTTGCGTGAAGTAATGGCGCCAGGCGTTGCCGCCTTGGGTGTACATGGCCTGAACGCCGTAGTAGTGGCCGTACCAGAAGAAGTAATGGCCCGAGCGTTTGTGGCGCGCGTTGAAGCTGTCCAGGTTGCGCGTCAGATAGTCCACGCCCAGGCTAATCAGCTCGTCCGAGTAAATGCCCAGGCCGTTGAGAGCCGTGACGCCGGCGGAGGTCAGGGCGAAGGAGGTGCGCGAGTGTGAATCCTTTTGGTAGTGGAAGGTGCCGACTTCGCTCGCGCGGCGCAGGCCCATGCTCGGTTTGCCGGTCACGGACGAATCGACCACATAGCGCGCGGCGCGGTCCACGCAGGAACGGGGAACCCGGATGCCGATGTTGCGGGCGGCGCGCAGGGCCAGCACCTGGCAGACGACAATGGACATGTCGGACTCCGCCGCCAGGGGCGCATATCGCCAGCCGCCTTCGGTGTTCTGGGACTTGACGATGAAGTCCACTGCGCGTTGCAGTTTCAGGCGCACATCTTCCCGGTGCGTCATGCCGTAGATCTCCGCCAGGAAGAGCGTGGCGAAGGCGTGGCTGTACATGCGCGTGCCGGAGTTCGTGATGTAGCCGTCCTCTTGCACGCAACCGAGCACATAGTCCAAGGCGCGCTCCACTTCCGCACCGTACTCGCCGCGCCCGGGCAAGTGACCGCCGGCCAAAAAGGCCATGCCCGCCAGAGCCGTCACGCCCACATGGTCACGGTTCGCCACGGTGTAGCGGTAGTCGTTGTTCAGTTTGAAACCGATCTTCGAGGCCCATCCACCGCTGGGGCTCTGGTGGTTGGCGAGCCAGGCCAAGCCGCGTTTCACGGCCGCGGCCTGTTCGGCGGTGACTTGGACGCTTGCGTTGTCCTCCAAGGGCTGGGGAGTCGCACTGGGCAACGGGCTCGACAGGGATGAGCGGCCCGCCGCCGGCAGGGCGAGGAGGGCGCTCAGGCAAAGTGCGAGGGGCAGTCTCAACGGATCAACTCCAGGGCGTCGCGGCCGCGCAGCAGCAACCAGCCACCGTTGGGGATGAGGTCCAGGTATTCGGAGGTGCCCTGGCCTTCGGACAACTCCCGCTGGGCCAGGGCGCGGCCGGTGGAGCGCTCGAGCAGCGCCAGGAAAGTGTGCGCCCGGGGGCGCAAGCTCTGGCGCGGCCATTCTGTCCAGCTGAAGGCCACGGCGTTGTCGAAGAGGGCTGGTTCGGGCATGGAACGAGTGTACAACTCGCCCAGGCGCAGGGGCATGTTGCTTGTCCAGCGCACGCCATGGGGCAGGTGCACGGCGCGCAGGCGGAGCTGTGCGCGTCCCGCCGGTGAGCTGCGCAGGAAGAGGTAGGGGGCAGCGAGTTGAATGCGTCGGGCCTTGCCCACGCCCACGGGCTGTTCGTCTTCGGCGATCTCCAAACGGCCGACGCGGGCCGTGGCGCCGATACCCGTGTCCAGCTGCAAGAGGAGGCCCGGAGGCGTGTCAGCCAAACCGGCTGCGCCGCGCGCCGCGCGCCCCCCGGTTGTGTTCTTCGAGCTTCGTCCACGGCTGCGCAGCAGGAGGAAGTGCTGGTCGCCGTAGCTCAGGACGGCGTGCAGTTCGCGCCCCGAGCCGTCATCGCCAAAGCGTTGTTCCCAGGCCAGCTCCCCGCTGTTCAGGTCAAAGGCCCGGATGTGGTTGCGCTCGGGGCGACTGCTTTCGAGGAAGTTGGGTAGGAACAGGCGTTGGCCCTCGATCCAGGCGGCGGCCCGCGAGGACCCCAGCACCGGGCCGATTTGCAGGTGGGCCAGGAGGCCGCCGGTGAAGAGATCCAGGGACATGGCTGTTTGGCCTGGATTGCGCGGCAGGACCAGGACTTGGCGCGCACCGGCGAGGGGCTCGCTGGCAAATCCACTGGCGGGCAGTTGGCGTTCCCAAAGAGGTAGGCCGCCGTGGGCGTCGAAGGCCAGCAGGCGCGCGGTGCCGGTTTGCTCGCGCAGGCCGCAGACCAGGATGCCGGAGGCCAGGGCCAGGCCGCTGACATAGCCATCCGGCTCCACATCCCATAATTGCTCGGCGTTGGCCGCGTCGATGGCCACCAGACGTTTGGTGGTCGCCAGATACAGACGACCATGCGCACTGGCCAAGCGACCGGTCCAACTGGCGGGCAGTTCTCCTCTCCCGTAATCGACCTGCCAGACCTCTTCGCCGGAGCTGCTCCATAGCACAAGCTTGCTGCGATTGGCCATCAACCGTCCGCCATCCGGGAACACAGGCCCCAGGTCCTCCCAGCTTCCGCCCTGGCTTTTCAAGGTGCTGAGCTCCGGCCCGAGGGTGCCGGAGCTGGGGACTGGGGGAACCTCCGTGCTCGTCAAGCGCCGACCTTCCTGGGCCCCTATCCAGGCGTCCCGCAGGACCCCGTTGCCCAGGTCTCCCAGCATGCGCGCCAGGGCCCGGAACTGATCCAGTTGCAGGGCACTGGGGCTGGCCGGGGAAAAGTCCGACGGCAGTCCGCCCAGGATGGTGGCGGCGGCCAGGCGCGGATCACCGGACTCCAAGGCCCAGGTGAACAGGTCGCGCTGGGCGTCTTCCGCCGCCGTCGTGTGGGGGTAGAGCTGGCGCAGGTCCGTCAGAGCCTGCCGCTGATGGCTGGCCCGGGCCTCCGCCAGGGCGTCCGCGGCCCGCCGCTGGTAGAGCTGGTGCGCGTCCTCGGCGCCGAGGGGCAGGACGAGCCCGATGCGCTCGGCTGCCCAGTCTGCAATGGTCGGCGTTCCCCGGGGACCTGGTGCGAGTTGGCCGTGGTCAGCTATCAGGCTGTGCAGGTCGGCCAGGTGCGGCCCCCAATCCCGGCGCTCAAGGGCCAGGCGGGCGCGGGCCAAGCGGGCCCAGGCCGCGACCTCGACCTCGAAGGTGGGCAGCTCCTCGCCAGTGCCGCCAGCGCTCCGGGCGTCGGCGTCGGATGCAGCGCCATCCCGGGAGCTGCCCAGGGCCGCCAGGCCGAGCTCGCCCGGGCGCGGGCGCAGGTCCCAGGGCGCCGCGACCTGCCCGGGAGCGGAATCCACCGGCGGCAGGAAGCAGGTGAGTGACAAGAGCGGCACGCGGCGCTCCAACTCGTCCAAGAGGGCCAGTTCGACGGCCTGTTCCGTTCCATCGTCCAGCAGCAGAAGTTCCACCAGGGTGTCGCGCAGGAGTTCCGGTGACTCGGCCAGCAGGGCGGGAGCCGTGGCCAGGGCGGCGGCCCGGGTCAAGAGGGCCAGGGCAGCTGCCCGATCCCCGAGTTCGGAACGCATCCGGGCGCAACTGCGCAAGATGATCTGCAAGTCGCCCAAGAGGCCGCTGTCCACCACGCTGTCCTCGGACCGCGCCAGGGGCGCCAAGGTGTTGCGGGCGCGCTCCAGGTAGCTGTCGGCGTCGGTGGCATTCCCCGCGTGCCACAGGGATCGGCCGCGCACCAGGTACAGAGCCGCCAGGTCGCGGGCAGCGGAAACTGACGCGGGATTCGCTTCCCAGGTGCCCTCCGCCCGGCTCAGCAGGGTGCTCCATTCGAAGCTGGCGGAGAGCTGCTTGGATGTCAGGTGATAGAGGGCGCCGCCGCTGAGCAACACATTGCCCCCGGGGGGGGAGTTCCAACTAGTCGGATGGTCGCGGCGTCGGCCGCTCTGGCGGTCCACCTCCAGACGCCGGTCGTAGGAAGGGATCAAAACCGTTTCCCGGGCCAACAGTGCCCGCGGGCGTCCGCGGTTGCCTCCATCGGCATCGACCACCCAGCGCGCCGCGGTCGGCGGTCCGGCAGCCAGGCCGGCGCCGCCCCGGGGCGCGGCCAGGGCGGCTACCAGGTGCCCCCCGAGATAGACGCTGTCGTGGTCCGCGCCGAGGAGCACATCCAGGCCTTGTCGGCGGCTGCTGGAGTCGTTGCCGGCCCAGGTCATGGCCTCCAGCGCGCCGTGGTCCAGGGACCACAGGGGCTGCCCGCTGACGAGGTCCAGGGCAAGCAACTCGCGGCTGTCGGCGGGCGTGGCCAGGAGCACGCCGTCGGCGCACACCGGCGGCGCGTTGAGCCACACCTCCCGGCGCCAAACCGGAGTCCAGCCGTGGGTCTGGGGCAGGGGCATCTGGTCGTAGAGGAACTCCCACAGAAGTTCGCCGCTGAAGAGATCGACGGCCGCCAGGGAGCCGAGCTGGGTCAGCACGCACACCACATCTCCCTCCACGCGCACCGGCGGCGCGGAGAACTCCTGGGTCGGACGGCCGAACATGTTGAGTTCCCGTTGGCCGGTGATCAGGGGCACGGACCACAGGCGCTCGCCGCTCCAGAGGTCGAAGCAAGCCAGGTGGAAATCGATGCGGCCCTGGTAGCGACACATGGGCACCAGCACGCGGCCGGCGGCGATGACCGGCGAACCGCAGACGCGCATGCGCTCGGTGAAGCTGCCGCCTTCCCCATCCCAAAGCGGCGGCGGGCGGTGGTCCCACAAGGGCGCGCCGCTCGTCAGGTCATAGGCGAACAGGCGGCGGTCTGGCAGAACGCGCACGATGTCCGAATCCCCGTAGGTGCTTTTGCGCACGGCGGAGACGGGAATCTGGAGCGCGGCCAGCGCCACACCGGAGCCGACGGCGGGAGCGATCACGGCTGTCTTCTGATCGATGCCGTCGAAGAATTCTTTGATGCGTTCACCGGAGAGGGCATCCCAACCGGGCACCAATCCGCCGTCCCAACGTCGCCGGCCGCTGAGGGCGTCGACGGCGATGAGTTGCAGGGAGGTGGAAACGAGCAGTGTGTCACCGGCGAGCACCGGGTAGAGCTGGCCACCGGCGGCGGTTTTGAAGGGATGGGCCGGCAGCACGAAGGGCTCGGTCCAGCCCCCGGACTCCCGCCGCGGGGCCGGGTCGGCGCCCTCGACGAGTCCGTCCCGGGAGCCGGCCAGACGGAAGCTGCCCATGGCGCGCTCACGAGAACTCCGACCCGGGCCTCTTACATCACCCGGGCCTTTTACATCAAAGGTGGAGCCGGCATCACCGGTGTTGCCCGCCTCAGGGGACGCACTCGTCCCGTCGCTGCGTTGGGCCGCGGAATCAGCGGCGGCCATTTGCGTCGCGCTCCCGGCTCCCAGTCGCCGGCGAGCTCCCACGGCGCGTTCCGGTGAGTGCCGACCGTAGCGTTCCAGGGCTTCCTCCCAGGCATCCCCGGCGTCCGGTTGCCGGTTGTCCCCGCTGTCACGGCTGTCACGCCCATGCTGGGCAGCTCCGGGAACGGTGCCCGGTGCTCCGCCATTGCCGCGCACCACGGCGCGTCCCCAAGCCCGGCGCGCGGCGAGGTGATGGCCCTGTTCCCATTCCATGTCTCCCAGGGACCAGAGGGCCTCTTCCGCGGCGCCGCTAATGGGCCAACGGCGGGCCACTTCCGCCAGGGCGCCCCGTTGGCCCCTTGCGCGGGCTTCCTTCAAGGCGCGGCGCGCAGCGGCCCCGAAGCGTTTCTCGTAGAGCTCCCGCGCGACCCTGGGTAGCGTAGCCAGGCGCGCGGCGGCGCGGCGCGGAGCACCTCGGTAAAGGGCTGGCTCCGAGCTCCCACCGGCCTGCGCCGTGGCCGCCAAAACGGCTCCCCGATGCTCTTCGATCAGACCTTGCAAGCTCTCCAGGGCTTCGCTCCAACGGGCGGCGGCGATGTGCTCCTCGGCTGCATCCCAGGCGGCTGCGGAAGAACGGGTGTCGTGGATGGAAAAGCTGCGCACGGCGTTTTCCTGGGGCGTCGCCGCGGCCGCGCTTGAGAGCGTGCCGCAGACCAAGAGACCGCCCAGGAGCAGGTCGTGGGGGAGCATTCCCCAGGGCCGCGTCAGCGGGACGCGCCCGGCGCTGGCTCCTTGGTCCTGACCCCGTTTTAGCTCTCTGGAAGCCATGGACTCTCCTAGACCAACTCCAGGCGTTTGCGCAGGATCCATTCGGCGGCCAATAGCACGATGCAGAGCAGCAGCGTGGCCCAGCGATCCCAGGCGTCGTGGACGCGGGATGAAATAGGTTTGCGCAGTTCCTCGTCGCCGGGGAACTGCGCCATGAGTCCCGCCAGGTCCGGCAGGGCCAGGGAAACCCCGCCGGTCAGGGCAGCGGCGGCGGCCATGAGTTCCGGGTCCGGTGTCGGGTCGGCTGTTTCCCGCGAGGGCAGTTCCACGGTGAACTCCGTGCGGACGCGGCTCTGGCCGCCTTCCTCGATGGAGGCGGACCACAGGCCCGGACGGTCGGCGGCCAGGCTCAGGCGGTAGAGGCCGGCCCGGTTGGCCTGGAGCTCCAGGCTTTCCTGGTGCGTGGTGCCGTCCGGGGCGCTGACGCGCAGGCCGATGGCCTGGCGCGTTGAGGGGCGGTAGTCCTCGTCGAGCACGCGGGCTTCGAGAGTCATGCGGCCACCGAGTTCCCAGGTGCTGCGCAGGGACTCCAGTTGGTAACGGCGATCGCCGCCGCGCAAGCGGCCGAGGGCCAACCAGCGAATGGCGTTGCGCCAGAAGCGATCGTGGTAGCGATCATTGAATCGATAGCGCCAGCGCCAGGTGGAATCCACCGCCAGGAACAGGGTGCGTCCCGCCGGGTGGTAGCCCGTTACCAAGAGCGGGCGGCGGCCGTAGTTGCCGGTGTGATTGGGATGGCGCAGCAGCACCTCGGCTCCGGGACGGGCGCGCACAACCGGGGCGTACCAGTAGAAACCCCGCAAGCCGCCCTCGCTTTCCCACAGACGTTGATTTGTGGCGGCGTCCTGGTGCAGGCGCACGATGGAGTGGGGGGCGGCGGGGTTTTCGAGTAGGGGCCGGAACTCGGTGGTCGTGTCGCCTTCAAAGGCCAGGGCGCCGCTGCTGTCGAGGTCCACGGGCAGCAGCGAGGCGAAGATGCTGCCGGTGACCGCCCGCGGCATGTCGTATTCACCGGCGATGGTGAGCAGGCCGCCGCCGCCTTCCACGAACTCCACCAGGGAGGCGACGAAGGCTTCGCCGCGGGCGGGGTCCGGGGAGATGGCGTAGGGATTCACATCGCCCAGGATGATCACATCGTAACTGTCCAGGAGTTCGCGCCGTTCCGTCGGCACGCGTGTCAGGGGCGGCAGGCCGTCACTGCTCTCTTGGATGAAATCAACGGTGGCGGAGAGCAAGTAGCACTGGCTGGCGAGGCGCGCGTCCGAACGCAGCAGCAGGTTTTTCAGGTAGCGGTATTCCCAACGGGGATAGCCGTCCACATAGAGCACGCGCACCTGTTCACGGGTGATGCGCACGGCGAACTCGACGCTGTTGTCATCCAGCAGTGATTCTCCGGGGGCGGGCAACAGGCGTGCGCGGAAGCGGCGCAGACTGGATTTCGATTCGGCTAGGGCGCCGCCGCCGGAGAGCGCCGGAGGCGCCACGAGGAGCAGGCGCTCACCGGCTTCGGTGAGCGCTACCGAGGCCTCGGACAGGGGCAGAGCTTCGTCCTGCGCGGCGGTTGTGCTGAGTTCCTCCAGGATGACCCGGCCGCGTCCGCCTCCGTTCGTTGCCGCGCCATCAAAACCGGTTCCGCGCACGCGCAGGGTCACGGCGATCTCGTCCCCCTCCAGGATTTGGGGCGGCGCCTCGATCAGTTCGATGGAGGTGTTCCGTTCCCGCCGCAGATCGCCGACGAGAACCGTGGAGAGCGTGATGCCGGCGCTGCCCAGGGCGCGCGCCGCGCGCAGTACATCGCGGCCACCGGTGTTGCGTCCGCCGCTGACCAGCACCACATCGGTCACATGCTGCCCGCGTCGCACCTGGGCCAAGCGGGTCAGGGCGTCTCCGATATGCGTGGCGTTGCCCAGGGCGGGTGGGCGCGCGGCGGCGGGTGGCGGTTGTCCTGCCGCCGCGCCCTGTTCCGAGTCGGCAGAGGGCGAGTCGGACAAGGGTGCGAAGTTAGCGATGGGCGTCAGGCCGTTGGAGAAGGCGAAGGCTCCGTGGGAATAGCCGCGTTCCGCGAGGATCGGCAGGAGCGCTTGGGTCAGGGCCGCTTGGGCCAGTTCCGCGCGCGTCAGTTGATCCGCGGGGCGTCCGAGCAAGCGCTCGAGATCAGCTTGCACCGCCCGCGGGTAGGTGTCGCGGCGTCCCATGCTGGCGGAGTTGTCCAGGGCTAGGAGCACCTGGGGAGCCTCGACCTCTTCTCGGTGTTCGACGAGTACCGGGCGCGCCAGCACGGTGAGCAAGAGCAGCACGGCGGCGGCGCGCAGGCTTCCCAGGACCAACCGCCAACGGGGGGAGATGCCCTGGTGGCGATAACCGAGCCAAGAGAGCAGCACGACAGTGGGCAAGACCAGCAGGACGATGACCCAGGCCGGGGGCAGGTCGACCAAGGACCAACTCTGGCGCAGGGCGGGCCCCAGTGTTTCTTCTGCGGCCTGCTGGGCAGCGAGGGGCAAGATCACAGAAGCCTCCGGCGGGTCCCGAGCCAAGCGGCGAGCAGTGTTTCCAGGGCCACGGCGCAGAGGGCCGCCGCTGCCAGCCAGCGCCAGAGTTCCCCTTCTGCGTCGTGGTCAGCGGTCGCGTTCCGTTCCCGCGCCTGTCCATCAACTGGGGTCAGAGCCCGGTGCACAGTTCCTAGCTCAGCGAGCGTCAACCGCGCCAAATCGCCCTCGGCGGGGTCGCTCTGGATGGCGAAGGCCTCCTGGGCGCCGCCGTCGAGGATGAAGTGATAGGCACCGGCGCGAGCTGTTTGGGGACCCTCCAGGGCTGGCAGCAGCCAGGTATCAACGGGAGTTTGAGTGGCCTCGCCCTCCAGGGGCCGGCGGGTGGAGTCCGGGCCGGACCACTGTGGGGAGCGGGGCCAAGTTGGGCTTTCCAGGGCCAAGGTGGCTCCCGGGGCTCCGTTGCGGGCCGGCTCTCGGCGCCGGGCCAGGTGGCGCAGCAATTCGTGGGTCAGGGGCACGAGCGAGGCCGGCGATTCCGGCAGGCGGGTCCAGGACGGGTCCAGGCTGCTGGTCCAGAGTACAACCCGGCCGCGGTCGAAGGTGCGCTCCATTAGCAAGGGACTGCGATCACCGTCGTCGAGGGTGGCGAGGACCGTAGTGGTTGGCAGGGGGTGGGCATCTTGGAACTCGAAGATGGGGACTTCGGTCAGGAGCGGGCGCCAGATCTCGTCGGCGAAGAAGGACAGGGCCGGATGGGTTGTGGCGAAGTCCGCAACGCGGAACCAACTCGTGCGGCGATCGGCGACGGCCCGACTGGGACCGAGTTCCGCGGGCAGCAGGCCCGTGCCATCGGGGCGGAAGAAGAGGCGGTTATAGGCCGCTGGATCCAGGCGCGGGCCACAACCAATCCAGAGGGCGCCTCCAGTGGCCACGCGGCGTTCCAACTTTTCTACCCAGCTGGCGCTGGGGCGCGCCACATTTGCGAGCACGATCACATCCCAACCGGTTAGGTCCAGCGTGGCGAGTTCGTCCGGGCGCACTTCGCTGACCTGGAATGGTCCAGCGCGGGAGGTTGTTCCACTACTTCCCCCGGCTCCCCCAATATTAATGCCCTCCGCTGCGGTTGAGCCAAGGCCGCCGGGCGTTGGTTCGAGGACCGCCCGCAGGAGCCCCACGGCGTCGCGTTGCAGATCCGCAGAGGAAGCTCCGTTGACCAGCAGTACACGCACCGGCGGGGCGACGGGGATGACCCGCGTGCGCTGGTCGTCGAGCGCCAGACCGTCGCCCTCCAGTTGCGCCGTGAAGAGCATCTGTCCAGCTCGCGGGAAACCCACTTCGAAGAGGGCTTCCGCGCTTTGACCGCCGGGAATTGAGAGTTGTTGGCTGGGCAAGCGGCCGGAGTCGGATTCCAGGGACAAGCGCAGGGAAGTTTGGGCTTCCAATCCGTGGTTGGTGACGCCCACGGCCAGCACGCCCCGGGAGCCGGCCCGGGGGGCTGGACCCAGGACCGTGATGGAGGTCAGCCCCACATTGGGCGGAATGGCCGGATCCGGGCCCAGATCCTCCACCAGCACGCGCGCGCCGAGGGCTTGGAGTTCGTCGAGCAACTCCCGGCGATTGGCCGCTGCGTTGGCGTTGCCGGTCGAGTTATTCGCGGCGCTGGTGCCATTGACTGCGCCTGCTCCGCCGCTGTCACCGGCGGCGGCGAGGGCCACGGCCTCGGAGGGGAAATCATTGCGCTGCAGGTCGCAGAGCAGGCGAATCTGGGCCGGGGAACCGGACCGGGCCAGGCCGGAGAGATCCTCGCGCAGGATCGTCAGCACTTCCCCAAGGGCCGCCGCCAGATCCAGGCGTTCGTCCGTGGGTTCCTGGAGCGTAGTCAGGATTGAAAGGGCCTCGTCCGGACCGCCGCGCGACAGGCGCCGCGTGTGGGAGCCCGCCAGGAGCAGGTGGACGCGATCGCCCCGGGCGGTGTCGAGTTCCGTGAGCAGTTCCCGAGCGCGCCCCAGGATGCGGTCGAAGGAAGAGTGCAGGCCGCTGCGGAAGCCGGTGGAACCGGAGGCGTCCAACACCAGGATCAGTTCCCGGCGCGCCTCACCGAGGGCGGACAGGGGCGATGCGCCGCCGCTGAAGGGGCGCGCCACGGCCAGGGCCAGACAGGCGATGCCCGCCATGCGCAGGAGCAAGAGGAGCAGGTTCTCGAGCTGCACTCGGCGGCGCGTCTTGCGGTAGGCGGCCTGGACGAATCGCATGGCGGCCCAGGGCAGGGGGCGATAGCGGCGCCGGTTGAGCAGGTGAATGACAAGCGGCACGGCGGCCAGGCCGAGGCCCGCGAGTAGGGCTGGGTTGAGGAAGCCCGGAAACATCAGGCGCACTCCTGCGGGGGCAGTTCAGTGAGGTGGCCTGTGTGATCTGTAGGAATCGTCAGACCAAATCGTCCGGGGCAGAGCGCGACCGTGGCTCGGGGCGGGCTGGAATGACTCATTGGGAGCGCTTTCCTCCGTGGGCGCGTCCGGCGCGCTTGGCCAAGTAGGCGGAAAGCACCTGGTCCAGCGGGTCCGCGCTCTCGATCTCGATCAGGTCGATGGACAGGGCGCGGGCCTGGTGGGCCAGTTCAGCGCGGTGTTCCGCCAGTTCCTCCAGGTAGGCGGCGCGCAGGGCGTTGGGGTCGATCTTGCGCGAGCCCGTGTCCTCCATTCCCTCCAGGCGCACCAACCGTTCGAGGTCGAAGGAAACCTCGAGGGGATCTAGGATGCGGAACAAAATGGGCTCGTGGCCGCCGTGGACCAAGAGCCGCAGGCCCTTGGTGATGGAGTCCACGTCGTCGAGGAAGTCGGAGAAGATGGCGACGATGCCGCGCCGGGCCAAGCGGCCGGCGGTGCCCTGGAGAACCGCTCCGATGGCTGTCGGGCCGCTGGGCTTTGTCTCGGTCAGGGCGTCGAGGATGCCTTTGCGTTGGGCGGCGCCGCCAGCCGGGGGCAGGACGCGGCGGGCTTGATCGTCGAAGACCACCAGGCCCGCCATGTCGCGGCTGGCCAGGAGCAGGTGGGCCAGGGCAGCGGCGCACCAACGGGCGTAGTCGAGTTTGGTCCAGGCCAGGGAGCCGAAGGCCATGGACTCCGAAGCGTCCAGCAACAGATGGCAGGCCAGGTTGGTCTCCTCGATGAACTCCTTGACCACCAGCCGATCGGACTTGGCGAAGACCTTCCAATCCACATGGCGCAGTTCGTCGCCCTGGACATAGGGCCGGTGCTGGGCGAACTCGATGGAGCTACCCCGGTGGGGAGAGCGGTGGTGGCCGGCCATAAAGCCCTCCACTACCTGGCGGGCCACCAGCGAAAGACCGGCGAGGCGGTCGAGGACCTTGGGATCCAGGACGCCGGCGGCCGGGCTAGTCTTGTGTGAATCTCGGGGCACTGAGCGGGAAGCGCGCTTGGCCTAGGAGCCCGTTGAGAAAGTCCCGTCGCGAGGCGAAGCCAGCGGCGAGGAGGCAAGGAAGGCGCAGGCGAGACGGCGGAGGCGGCCCTGTGGGGCCGTCGAGCACGGCTCGGCAAGCCTGACGCCGGATCGGCGTCGATGGCGAAGCCGTAGTAGGGAGTTTCTCAATGGGTTCCTAGAGGAGCCCGTTGAGAAAGTCCCGTCGCGAGGCGAAGCCTCTGGCGGCGAAGTTATTTGCGGCGAGGCAACAAAGGCGCAGGCGAGACGGCGGGAGCGGCCCTGTCGGGCCGTCGAGCACGGCTCGGCAGCCACACGCCGCCATCGGCGTCTAGGGCTTCGCCGAATTAGGGAGTTCATCAACGGGCTCCTAGGCTTGCGGCACGCCGGGAACGCCGACGCCTACCTCGGAGCCGGGCCGGACTTCCGCCAGCAGGCGGTCGACGATGGCGTCGGGCGTAATACCCTCGGCGGCGGCGGTGAAGTTGGTGACGATGCGGTGACGCAGCACCGGATGGGCCACGGCGTGCACATCGGCGATGGCCACATGGTCGCGGCCGGCCAGGGCGGCCTGGGCCTTGGCGCCGAGCACCAGGTACTGGCTGGCCCGTGGTCCGGCGCCCCAGGTGATCCACTCATCGGCGAAGGGCAGGGCGGCGCCGGAACGCACGCGGGTGCCGCGCGTCAGTTCAAGGATGTGATCGTAGACATGGTCGGCCACGGGCACGGCGCGCACCAGGCTCTGCAGCTCGCTCAGTTCGGCGGCATCGATGACGCGCTCCACTTCGTCGCTGGTGTTGCCGGTTGTGCGGCGCAGGATCTCCCGTTCCTCGGCGGCGCTCGGGTAGTCCACATTGACCTGGAACATGAAGCGGTCGAGTTGGGCCTCGGGCAGGGGATAGGTGCCTTCCTGCTCGATGGGGTTTTGCGTGGCCAGCACGAAGAAGGGCTCCGGCAGGGCGTGGCGGCGACCGGCGGACGTCACCTGGCGCTCGACCATGGCTTCGAGCAGGGCCGATTGGGTCTTGGGGGGCGTGCGGTTGATCTCGTCCGCCAGGATGACATTGGCGAAGAGCGGCCCGGGGGCGAAGTGGAAGTTGCGCGCGCCGCTCTCCGGGTCGATCTGCAGCAACTCCGTGCCGGTGATGTCCGAGGGCATCAGGTCCGGCGTGAACTGGATTCTATTAAAGGTGAGGTCGAGGGTCTCCGAGAGGCTCGAGATCAGGAGTGTCTTGGCCAGGCCCGGGACGCCCACGAGCAGGCAGTGGCCCCTTGAGAGGATGGCGATCAGGAGCTGGTCGATGACGCGGTCCTGGCCGACGATGACCCGCTGCAGGGCGGCCTTCATGCGTCCATGGGCCTCTTGGACGCGGCCCCCGGTGCTGCCGGGGGCAGGGGGCGGGGTGGCGGGGGGCGGGGACTGGCTATTGGACATGGGGGCCTCGGTGCGGTGGTGCGGACGGGAACGGACTAGGCTAGGAGACTCTACCCGCTAGGGGGGGCCCGTCCTACGGAACGCATGGCTGGAAGTGGGCGCAGCCTGTCCCGCCGGGAGCGCCCGGCGGCGCTCCCCGAGGGGATGTCCGCGCCCAGGCGGGGGGTGGAGGGCGGCGCCCAGCCGCCGTGGGCCCCACCCTCCACCGGATGGTGTACCGAATCGCATACCTGGCAGCGTCCTCTTCACGCGGACCGCATACCTTGGAACGGGAACGGAATGCCTTGGAATGCCTAGTTGACTAGCTCAACCGCGGAGGAATCCATGTCGAGCACGAAGGGCAGGACGGAGCTGCTGATGATCCCGTCCAGGGAGTAGGTGCCAGGAGACAGGTCGAGTGGCAGCTGATTCCCGAAGACGAGGGGCAGGGTTGTTTCAGCGGGCACATCGAACACCTCACCCCACAGTGTGTACCAGGGGTCGGTGGGGTGGTTTACCGGCTGGATGCCGAGTAGAGCGGAGATGGAGACGGGTTCCTGGGTGCGGTTGGTGATTGTGTAGCGGCAGCCGATGCGTCCGTTGATGCGTGCCCGCGGCGGGCCTTCCGTGGAGAGTGTGACGGGGACCAGGGGGGGCGGCGTCTGGCCCGCGCGGCCGCCGTGGTAGAGGCCGCCTTGGTCTGCGGGGAACGGATGGGCGGCGGCGGACGGGTTGAAGGAGAGTCGGCCGCCGCGCCAGGTGCGCAGCTCGCCGTGGGGGTTGGGGCCGGGGGTGGCGGCGGCGGCGGCCAGGTCCAAGCGGCCGTCGTTGTCCAGGTCCTCGAAGCAGGGACGCAGGGCCCGAGTGCCGTCGAGGGGCAGGGGGAAACCGTGCTTGGGGCTGCCGTCCCGCTGCCAGGCGAGAACCCCGGCCTCCACCGTGGCCAGCAAGATATCGAGGCTGCCGTCCCCGTCGAGATCCCCCAGCAAGGGACCGTTGTCCACGACGGCCACGCCCGCGGGAACCGGAAAGCCGGGCAGGTACGAGCCGTCGGCGCGGAAGACATGCAGGTTGCCGCCGCCACAGGCCATGGCGATCTCCGGTGCTCCATCGCCGTCCAAGTCGCCGGTGGCCAGGCGCGCCGTGGCGCTCGGGCCGGTGAAAACCGGCCAGCCCGAAACCCGCGTACCGTCGCCGTGGAAGGCGTCCAGGCCGTAATCGCGGGGGATCACTACTTCGTCAAAGCCGTCGCTGTCCAGGTCGACGCACAGGGGTGGGCCACTGGTGCCAGAGTGTTCCACGGGCCAGCCGGGGAGTATTTGGCCGGTGGCGTCGAAGGCCATCAGCAGGCCACCCTCAAGGGCCAGAACCACTTCCGGTGCCCCCGCGCCGGTGTCCGCCGAGGAAGCACGTAGGTTTCCAAGGGCCGGGTCGCTGGCGGGGGAGGCCTGGAGATTCACAGGCGAGGGACCGACATCGCGGCCGGCGCTGTCGAGGACATGCAAGCGATAGGGACCTTGCCAGGCGGCTCCGGCCACGATCACTTCCAGAGCGCCATCGCCGGTCATGTCCGCGAGGGCGGGTTGGCGATGGTGACCGAGGTTCAAGTACACAGGCCAGCCGGGCAGGCTCTGACCGTGGGCGTCGACCGCGTGGACGGCTCCGCTCACATCCCATTCGCCGGTGGTGAAGACCACCTCCCGTTGACCGTTTCTATTCAGGTCGCCGACGCTGACGCCGGCTTCGATGGAGGCGGCGGTCGCGGGCAGGTGCGGCCAGCCAGCGGCGGCGCTGCCGTCGGCGTGCAGGGCGTGGACTTCTGAGCCGGCGATGCCATGTCCGGCGGCGATGATGACGCGCTCGCCGCTGCCGTGGAGGTCCGCCATGACCAGCGAGCCGCGCCACTCAAGGTCGTGGCTGAGGTGTTGGTTGGCGTAGGGCGGGCCCTTTAGTTTGAGGCCGCCGCCCTGGGCGCGGGCCGGGCTTTCAAAAACTGCGAGCAGAGAGAATGCGGCGAAGGAGAGCAGCGTCCCGGACTTGGCAAGTGACGACATGGGATGTTCCTGGGTTGGGGTGAACAGCTGAGTACATTAGAGCGCAGCTTCCGCCAAATGGGGAGACGGACTGCTGGCACGGAGGCGGCGCCGTCTTGCTGGGCATTCTTCACAAGGGTGGCAAGGGGTCTGGGGGAGCAGCTCCTTGGTGTTTCCGGGGGACGGCCGGGTTTCCAGCAATACCCAGAATTCCCATTCTCGCGTGCGAATCCCGGCCACGGGACTGACTCTCACAAGCCAGGGGCGGCTGGTCTGATACTGCCAGTGCTCGGCATGGAAAACAGCACTCACGTAGCCGACAGAGCAATCGGTGGGCGTGACTAGCAGGATCTGACCAGCATGGGGCGGAGGTTTGCGGCAGGCGGTCTTTCGCAAGACCGGGGCCCGCAGACACGGTGCGCATGATGGCCACGGGGATCCCGGGAAGGCCCATGCCGAGCTTCTTGGACCAACTGGCCGATCCGGCCGACATGGATGAGTTCTGGGATGTGGCCAACTATGTTGAACACCTCATTGATCAGGCGCGGGCCGAGCGCTAGAACCGGGACCCGAATTACCCATTAGTCGCTGCCCCTAATCAGGAAAACCATGCTCATCACCGCCCTCAGCCTCGTCGCCCCCTTGGCCGGCCTCTCCGGCCCTTCGGATACCCTTGCGGATCGCCTCGACTTCTATGGTGACATGCGCGTGCGCGCCGAGGGCAACTTCGCCGACGGCAATGGGCCTGATCGCCACCGCGGACGGCTGCGTTTCCGCCTGGGTGCCAAGCTGGGGGTGAGCGAGCATCTGTCGGCCGAGGTGCGCGTCATCTCGACCTCCGGTGATGCCAACAACCCGCACTGGGACATGGGCTCGGGAGACGATGGCTTCAATGGCTCGGACATGGCCTTCGACCGCCTCAACCTGAGCTGGAGTTGCGAAGACGTTTACACTGCCAAGGTCGGGCGCTTCGGCCATGGTTTTGCCAGCAACCCGGTCTACGGCGAGCTGCTCTGGGATGGAGATGTGCAGCCCGCGGGCCTCTCCTATAAGTACAGTCCCAAGGGCCTGGGTCTGGACCTGCGCCTGGCGGGTTATGTCGTGGACGAGTTCAAAAACGGTGCGGATGCGAACATGACCGGCGCCCAGGCCAACTGGAATGGTGACTTGGCCGGCGTCGGCCTGCAGCTCTCCAGTGCCCTCTACAGTTGGTCAAGCATGAACGGGGCCGCGGGCTGGGATGACTCTTCACCCCAGGGTTCTGACATGGGCGCTCGGTTCCGCATCTGGGATTCAATCCTGGCGGCCACCGTGGCCGAGGGCGAAAACGGCAAGGCCGTCATCTCTGGCCAGTACATCCAAAACACGAACGGAGACGAAGGCGAGGACACGGCCTGGGCCGTGGGAGCCAAGTACGGCACCTCCAAAAAGACCGGCGCCTGGAATGTCTTCGCCACGCTCTACGACATGGAAGCGAATGCCGTCTTCGGCCCGGTCGCCCAGGATGACACGCCTGTTTCCGGCACCGGAAACGGCGACGGCATGGAAGGGGTGATTGCCGGGGTCAACTACTGGCCCTCGGATGACCTGAACCTGCGCGTCTGGGCCCTGACCTCGGAGTTTGATGACGCCACCCAGGACCGCTCTCGCCTGCGCATCGATCTCAACCTCGGCTTCTAGCCTAGTTCCCAGCGAGCGAGGGCGGGCCGCGAGTCAATGTGCCGCGGCCTGACCTGGCTGGTTCGGGCAGAACCGAGTAAAGGAGCGTCTGTTCGAGCGCCATGTCGTCAGATATGTCACCCGCCACGCTTCGCCTCTGGCGCCTTGTTCAATTCGCTGTGGCGGGCCTGGGCCTCGCCATCTACCTGGCCCTGATATTCAAACCGATTGTCGGCCTGCACGCGTTCTGGAATGTCCTGATCCCCGTTGCGCCGGCCCTGGTGGCGGTGGCCCCGGGACTGTGGCGCAATATCTGTCCCCTGGCGAGCGCCGCTCTGTTGCCGCGCCACCTGGGTTTATCCGGTCGGCGCGCACTGTCTTCCCGAGGTCAGGACACCCTGGCACTGGCCGGGCTGCTGGCCCTGCTCCTGGTGGTGCCCTTGCGCCATGTGGTGCTCGACCTCGATGGCCCGGCCACGGCCCTGGTCCTGACCATCGTGGCGGCGCTGGCCGTACTCCTGGGCCTCACCTTCGAGTGGAAAAGCGGCTGGTGTTCCGGCGCTTGCCCCGTGCACCCCGTCGAGAAGCTCTACGGCACGCAACCGGCCCTGACCCTGGACAACGCCCACTGCACCAGCTGTGAGCGTTGTTCCACTCCGTGCCCGGACTCCACCGAGGCCATGACGCCGCTCAAAAACAACGGAGCGCGCCTGCGACCCTACCTGGGCACTTTGCTGGTGGGGGGCTTCCCCGGCTACATCTGGGGCTGGTTCCAGATCCCTGATTACGCCGGCGCTGAGGGCTGGCAGCACCTGCCCCGAGCCTTCGGCCTGCCCCTCGGTGCCCTGGTCCTTTCCCTTGTCTTGTATCTCGCCCTAGGCCGCATCCTGTCGGCGGCGGGAGGTGATCAAGCGCGCCGCCGCGAGATCCTCGCGCGCCTTTTCGCCTGTGGCGCCATCGCCTGTTACTACTACTTCCGCCTGCCGGCTCTCTTCGGCTTCGGCCCATTCCCCGGCGACGGCATGTTAGTGGACCTGCGCGGCACGCTGCCCGAGAGCTTCCCCATCTTGGCCCGTACCCTCACCAGCGTCCTCTGCCTCTGGTGGTTCATGGTGCGCCGCCCGATGCCGCGGCCCTGGTCTTTCCGCCCGGCCTTCTCCGACTAGGATCCAGCCAGCTCAATCGCCGAGCGGGACTGTGGCGCGCAGCTCGTCCAGCCGTCCGGGGGCGAGCACCCAGACGCGGTCTCCGTGCGCGAACACAGTTCCGCCGTTGGCTGCCAAAGCCAGGGGCTCTTCTCCCAGGCCGTCCAGCGGGGCGATCATCATCAGACTGGGATCGGCGCTGGTGTCGAAGAGGTACAGGCCGCGGGCGGTGGCGAACATGGCGCGGCCCGCAGCTGTGAGACCCGCGCCGGTGAAGGTCTCGCCTCGTCCCAGATAGAGGGAATCCGCCCGGCGTCCGTCCGCTTCCCACAGGGACAGGGTCAAGCGCGCGCCGGAACGGCCCAGGAACAGGAGGCGCTCCCCGTGGGCGCCCAGCAGCTCACGGGCCTCGCCGCGCGGGCGCGGAATGCGAGCCAGGGGCGCGGCCGCGGCCAGGGCCAGGGCATCCGGCGCGGCGTTGTCTTCTTCTCCGGCGGCGAGGCCGGCACCCGTCCCTGGCAGAGCCGGTGCGAGCAACTCGTAAAGGCGATCGGAGTCCGCGGGTGTCCAAACGATGACCGGATTGGCCCGGCCGGTTCGCTGCGTGACCGGCGCCGGAGCGGCGCTCTTCCAGGCCTCGCCGTAGTCCGCCGCCCGACGATTCTTGATGGTCCAGCGCAAGCGCCCATCGACGGCGTCCACCAGGGAAGCCGAGCCCAGGTTCGTGCCGCAGAAGACCGCTCCCGCCACGCTGGCGAGGGGCTGGCCAGGAGGCATGGGCGTGCTCCAGGGGCGATTGGAGACGCCCGGGGCCGGGGAAACGCGTGAGCGCAGGGGCGCGCCCTTGGCCAGGAACCGCTGCCAGATGAGCGCGCCGGTATCCCGTTCCAGGGCCACCAGGTGACTCTTCACCGATGCGCTGCCGTCGCCGGAAGCCGCCTGGCGCGCCTGCACCAGGACCAGCTCGTCCAGCACGATCGGCCCCGGTTCCCATTCCCAGCGCCCCGGGCCCAGGGCGTCGGTGGTGCTGTGCCCGCCCTTGTCCGGCGTTTGCGTGCTGGCGAAGGTCCAAAGGGGCAGGCCCACGGGCATCAGGGCCGAGAACTCAATGGCCACCAAGCAGTTGTCACTGTTGGCGGAGGAGCGCCCACAGACGAGTAGGGCTCGTTGGCGGCCCTGCGAGCGTGGATCCGTGGCGGCGCCCAGGTCCAGGGGATAGAGGGGCCAGCGCCCGCTGGAGGCGGAGCCGCTCTCCGGCGGCGGGGGGCTCGACTGGCCCCCGATGAACTTCCAGGGCTCCATGACGAAGGGGCGGCGTCCAGCGGGGAAAACGAAGACCTGGCCCCTGGCCTGTACCACCAGTGATCCGTCCCCAAGAACGGTCAGGCCGGGTTGCACATTGCTGCGAATGGGAAGCTGGCGCATCCCTCGTGTGCGGCTGCTGGTGAGGGGGCGGGTGGCGCTGGCAGCCAGGGAGCTGGCCTTGGCCCAAGCTGGACCGGGGGCGGGAGGAGTCAGCTCCGCCAGGTGTTCGCGGCGGCGTTCGAGGGCGGATTCGAGGGCCGCGGTCGAGAACAGACTGCCGCCCTCCTCGGCCTTGTCGGTCGGATCCTGGGTCGCTGTTCCTTCCAGGTCGGCGCGTTCTGCCTTGGAGACCAGGGCCAGGTGCCGACTGGCCCGGCCGAGCCAGGTCCCGGCGGCGGAGGGACGACCTCGTTCCAGGGCGTGGTCGGCCAGGGCCAAAGCTGCGCGGCAGGCGGCGGCGGTGGCTGGGTACTCCCTTTCAAGGGCCGCCAAGGCGGGAAAGTCTCTTTGCTGGCTTTCGTCAGCCGCAGGGCCCTGGCTCCCCAGGGCGGACCTGAGGGCCCCGCGGGCCAGTTCCCTGAAGCGTGAGCTGAAGATGGCCAACTCCGCTCCCGTCAAACCCTCGAGACGCAGCAGGAGTGCCTCCTCCACGCCCAGGCTGTGGCGCGGAGGAAGGCCCGGGAGCTCCGCCGGCCGGGGCGGGGGCACCGCGGCGCCGGTGGGGGAAGCGAGCACCGCAGCGCGCCAGGCATCAAAGGTGCTCTCCAACTCACTGCGGGAGTGCGTGGGTGCGGCTGCCTGGGCGCGGTAGAGTTCATCGCCCCGCTCAAAAGCGGCGCTGGCCTCGCCGTGCCCGGGCAGGAAGGTGTCGTTGGCCAGGGGGCCTTCCTGGGAGACGGGCCGGGCAGTGAGCGGGGAACTGGCGAGCGTTGAAAGGGCGAGCGCGGAGAGGGCGAAAAGGCGCGCTGCGCGCAACGCCGAACCGAGCGAACCAAGCGAACCAAGCGAACCGAGCGAACTGAGCGAGCCGAGCGAACTGAGCGAACCGAGCGAACCGAGCGAGCCAAGCGAACCGAGCGAACCGAGCGAGCCAAGCGAACCAAGCGAACCGAGCGAACTGAGCGATCCGAGCGAACCGAGCGAACCGAGCGAGCCAAGCGAACCGAGCGAACTGAGCGATCCGAGCGAGCCAAGCGAACCGAGCGAGCCAAGCGAACTGAGCGAGCCAAGCGAACCGAGCGAACTGAGCGAGCCAAGCGAACCGAGCGAGCCAAGCGAGCCAAGCGAACTGAGCGAGCCAAGCGAACTGAGCGAATAGTGGCGGAGCGCGCTGCGCCTCCCGGCCTCGCCGGCAGGCTTGTCAGTGCTCAACTGTTTGGCCCGGGGGTGGATCGGAGGCCGCGGCCGCCCGCGTTCTCCGAGGCCTGTCTGCGGAGGTGTGGGAAGCGGGGTCAATGCGCCATCGGTCTTACCGGGAAGCGTGACGCATGTGGCGTCGCCAGCGTTCCCGATAGACCGGATCCTCCCAGGCTTCGAGGTTGGCCCGCAGGTCCTCGTATTCGATGCGTTGCGCCGCCAGCACCGGAGCCAAGCGGGCCTCCTCGCGAGCCAGGCGTTGGCCCTCGGCCAGCGCCGGGCGCAGGCCGAGCAGGGCGAACTGGGCCCAGAGCATGAGCGGGATCCAAACCGGTGCCCAAAAAGCCACCCTGGGCAGGGGAGCAAAAAGGCGCGCAGCGGCCCGTCCAAGATGGCCCCTGGCCTGCGAGGTCCTGGAGTTGGCTGTGGGGGCGGACATGGTCTGGGGTTGTTGCGGGGCTGGTGTCAATCCAAGACGCGTGGGCCGTAGCGGGCCGAGGCCCCGAGTTCTTCCTCGATGCGCAACAGGCGGTTGTACTTGGCCACGCGGTCGCTGCGGCAGGGGGCGCCGGTCTTGATCTGACCGGCGTTGGTGGCGACGGCGATGTCCGCGATGGTGGTGTCCTCGGTCTCGCCGGAACGGTGGCTGACGACACAGGAGTAGCCGTGGCGGTGGGCGGTGGCGATGGTGTCCAGGGTCTCGGTCAGGGTGCCGATCTGGTTGACTTTGATCAGGATCGAGTTGCCCACGCCGTCGGTGATGCCGGTCTTGAGGCGCGACACATTGGTCACGAACAGATCGTCGCCCACGATTTGGACCTGTTCACCGATGGCCTCGGTCATGGACTTCCAACCGTCCCAGTCATCCTGGTCGAAGCCATCCTCGATGCTGAAGATCGGGTACTTCTCAGCCAGATCGGAGTAGTACGCAACCATCTCAGCGGGCGTGTGCGAGCGACCCTCGATCACATAACTGCCGTCTCGGTAGAACTCGCTGGCGGCGGCGTCCAGGGCGATCTTGATGTCCTTGCCCGGTTGCAGACCGGTCTTCTCGATGGCGGTCATGATCAGGGCACAGGCCTCCTCGTTGGAGCCGAGGTTGGGGGCGAAGCCGCCCTCGTCGCCCACGGAAGTAGCCAGGCCGCGCTCGCGGCAGACGCCCTTCAGGGCGTGGTAGACCTCCACGCCCATGCGCAGGGCCTCGCCGAAAGTCGTGGCCCCGAAGGGCATGATCATGAACTCCTGCAGGTCCACATTGTTGTCCGCGTGCTCGCCGCCGTTCAGGATGTTCATCATGGGCACCGGCAAGACCGTGCCCAGGGCGCCCCCGAGGTAGCGGTAGAGCGGCAGGCCAGAAGCCTGGGCCGCGGCCTTGGCGGCGGCCATGGAAACCCCCAGCATGGCGTTGGCCCCCAGGCGTTTTTTGTTCTCCGTGCCGTCGAGTTCGATCATGGCCCGGTCGAGGCCGCCCTGGTCCAGGGCATCCGTGCCCAGCAGGCGGTGGAGGATCTCCGTATTGACGCTCTCGACGGCCTTGAGGACGCCCTTGCCCCCGTAGCGGCCTTCCCCGTCGCGCAGCTCGTGGGCCTCGTAAACGCCCGTGCTGGCCCCTGAGGGCACCGCCGCCCGGCCAAAGGCGCCGCCAGCCAGGCCCACATCCACCTCGATGGTGGGGTTGCCGCGGGAGTCGAGGATTTCCCTTCCTTTAATATCGATAATCTCAGTCATGACAGGGGGATCCTACTCCCGCCTGGGGTCCCATCGAAGGGCACACCATGAGTTCTCGGGGATCTGGGCCACTTCCTGGCCCAGATTCCAACCAGCCTGCGGATTAACTCCGGCGGACACAAAACATCCCCCGCTCCAAGCCCAAGCCCAAGCCCAAGCCCAAGCCAAGCCCCCGCTCCAAGGCCCCCTGCCGTTTTACCTGTTCAACCTGCGGCGCGTGTCCCAATGCCTGAATGGTCTCGTCCAAC
>NYXZ01000052.1 GCA_002686595.1 Planctomycetota bacterium
ATTCGAGCAGACGTTCCGCCAGGAGTTGTCCCGGGAGCGCTTTCCAGCGTCGGCCGGTGACCTCCGGCGAACAACAGAAGGTGCAGGGCTCGGGGCAACCGAAGCTCGAGTAGAAACTGAAGCCGCGCACCGGAGTGCCCGCGGGCAGGCTCCAGGGATCGGGGTATTTGTGGCGCAGTTTCCAGGGGCCGGGGTTGGCCTGCAGTGTGGCGTATTCCTCGTAATCAATCAGGTGCCAGGGCACATCGGGAACCTGGTCGAAACCGATTACCGGACGGTGGGCGGTGCGCAGTACCTGGCCCTCGCGCAGCAGGGCCAGGCCCGCCACTTCCGTCAAGTCCGTTCCGTTATCGATGGCCTGGACAGTATCCCAGAATGTCAGTTCCCCCTGGCCCAGGGCGACGGCGTCGGCTACGCCCTCGCGCAGAAAAAGCTCCGGAGCAACGCTGGGAAACCAGCCTCCCCAGATGATCGGTAACTTCGGATAGCGCTCCCGCACCGCCCGGGCCACCTTGGCTCCGTGGGCCACCTGGAAGCCGAGGATGCAGGAGCTACCGAAGAGCAGGGCGCCGTCGCACAGCTCCATCAAGCGCTGCTCGTAATCCGCGTGCACCATGGCGTCCACGATGACCACCTCATAACCCTCGCGGTCCGGGATGCCGGCAATCTGCAGCAACTCAAGGGGCAGCAGGTCCGCCGCCACGCGCACGCCCTGGTCAGGGTCGGCCCGGTGGGGCAGGAAGAGGACGATGCGCTTGGAGGGCATGGGGAGGGTCTGGCTGGGCAGTGCCTTTAGGCCGGGGGCTGAGGCAACTCTACCGTGCGCGTCACAGTATGCCCAGGGATGTGGATTGTGGGGCCTCTGGGGGCCTTTTCATATCGTCTGGGCTGGAAGAATGGTTGACCCCCCGATCCCTATTAAAGGATCGATTGCTAGCGCGAGGGGTAGTTCTCGAGGACCCAGGCGCCCCAAGCCGCGTCAAACCGGGCATAGGTCATGCCCAGGTGCTCTTTGATCATCTCCCGATGGATGCCGGGAATCGCCGTCGCGTCCCCGAACTTGCCGTTGTTGGTGATGCCCTTGATGGCGCCGAGTAGCTGGCCCAGGAATTTCGGGTGCTCTGCCAGCAGGTAGTCGATCATGGACCAACACGTGTAGTGATCGTCCAGGGTCAGGTCCCCGTAGCTGCGCACTGTGAGGAGTTGGGCCATGTGGGGCGCCTTTTCCCCGTCCACCAAGCTCCGCACCTCTGGCTTCCAGCGCGCCTTGCGCGTCTTGTCGGAGGCCGCGCCCTCGCTGGAATCAAAGGTGTTGAAGCGCGGGTCGATTTCCCGCTCCAGGTAGTGGGCCAGGCCCTCGTGCAGCCAAATCGGCGTCTCGTAGGTGTAGTGCTTGAAGCCGTCGATCAGGTTGTGGGTCAGGTTGAATACCAGGTGTCCGTGCAGAGCCGGTTCCGCCCGCAGCCCGCCCTGCTGGGAATGCATGGTGAGCGTCAGCGTGTCCCGGGCGATCACATTCCAGCGCTGCGAGCGCCGGATCATCAGGCCGAAGTAGTGTGATAGGTACTTCAAGCTGAGGGCTTCGCTGGGCAGGATCAGGACCTCGTACTTGCCCACTTGACCGAGGTACGGTCCCTGTCCCCAATAGGGCGTACCGATCAGCCAGGTCGTTTCCTTGGGCGGGAAGTCCGATTCCTTTACCTGCAGGATCTCGAGCATGCGATTCCAGGTGTCTTCGGCGCGCATGGCGTAGAGGTGCGCCCGCAGCCAGACATCCAACACGCGCACCTTCTTGGGCTTGATATCCGGATAGACAAGGGCCAAGCGCCCCAGTTCGGCGCGCAGCTTTTCCTTCTCCGAAGTGGGAATCTTGTAGGGCCCCAGGGCCATGCCGATCTCAAAATGAGCGGTCTCTATCCAGATGATCATGGCGGAGCCGAGGGTCTGATCCACTTCCCCCGAATCGGTCTCGCCGTATTCAAAGGGGCCGTGGGAGACGATGCCCCCCCTGGCCATGGCTTCCTCGTCGCCGCCACAAATCGTGCAGGCAGCGGGCGCGTTGTGGGGCAGTTCATCGTCTTCCGGATGCGCCGCTTTCGCAGGGGCCACAAGCGGTCCCGCCAACAAGAGGCTGATGATGGTCCAGTGCCGGTAACTGCCGTGGCATCTCATTTTAGTCGTTCCCGCCATTTGCTTGCCCGTTCGATGGCTTCGAAGACCGGCAGACGTTCGAGGGGCGGCTCGCCGTCCATGGTCTGGCGCAGGAGGTTTATGGCGGCGATGCGCAGTCCACTATCTGAACCTTCCAGGAAGGGCAAGACGATGTCCGCCCGCGTTTTTTCAAGGCAGCCCCCGAGCAAGCGCAGGCCGAGCAGGCGCCGTTCCCGTTTTTCCGCATGCAGGAGCTCTCCGAGGAGCTCCGTGGCGGCCTGGCCGCGTACAGCTTCAAGGGCGCGCAGGGCCGTTCCGCCCCAGCGTTTCCAATGTCCGTCCAGCCTGTCGCAGAGCTCGCCCAAGGCTGCCACATCTCCAGTTGAAATCAGGCACAGGGTGGCCGCCAAGCGCTCCTGTTCGTCGGCCTTCTCTCTGAGTTTGGCGAGCCGAGCGAGGGACTTCTCCAGCGCCGGGCGCAAGCCCGCATCATGTAATGTGGCGCAGCGTTCCAGTGACCAGATGCGCACTTCCAACGCTCGATCCGAGAAGAACTCCGCCAACAGGCGCGTATGGGGCGGTCCCGTGACCGTCTCCAGGATCTCGCGCATCTGAACCAGGGTCTGCTTGTCGTCTTCCTTGTCGAGCAGCGGCAACAGATAAGGAACCACCGCGGCGCCGTAGTCGATGAGCGCAGCGCGGGCGCTGGTCACCATCTCGGGAACCCGAGCGGCACGCAGCCGACGGATTTCCTTGCGCAGATCCGCGGAGCGCTTGACCGTGGGCCAGGCCGCGAGGCGTTTGATCTCCTTCGCTGTCCCTTGCTCGGCCCTATCGTCTGCTGCCAGAGGTGGCTGCTGGCCCACTTGCCCGTCAGCGCCAGTTCCGGTGCCGCTGGCCAATACCAGGACAGCCAGTAGAGCGTGAACCTGCATGCTCAGTGTGCCCCCAGACGATGACGCCAGTATCCCGGCACAATCTGATTCCAACTGGGGTCGACGATGACGAGGCGCGAGGCGTCGAGCATGGTCTCGACTTCGACGCGCGGGGCCTCGGGATCGAGCCAGGGAAACTCCACCAGGCGCACGGTGAAGCGTGCCTGGCCGGGCAGTGCGCCGAGCTTTTTGTCGAGGAGTTGGAAGACTTCAAAAGTGCCGATGGTCTCTAGCACCGGGGAGAACTCGCCGGGCTCCATCTCCCAGCAATGAGCCCAGACGACGAGGCCCAGCTCCGCCAAGCCGCCGAGCGTGGTGCGCAGGCGCGGGCCGACGACTGGGCCGGAATAATCCTCTCTGCCCGCCTCTAGTTCAGTTAGGTAGTCCGCCGCCATTTCGGCGCTCGCCTCGCGCCGCTCCGGGTCAATGGCGCGAGAAGCGAGAATGGGGAAGATCAAGTTTGTCAGGGCCAGCCGCTTGCGCTGGTTATCAGATGCCGCGGGTTCGACATGCACCATCAGAGCAGCAATCTCCTCTACCCAGGCGTTCCCAATGGGCACGCCATCAAGAGCGAGTACCGTTCCCGCTGGCCAAGCGGGCACCTCCTGCGTCGGCGCGCAACCGGTGGCCAGCACCAGTGTCCAGGCCAGGGAGGCCTGCAGCGGAATGGTCGCCAATCAGGCCTCCTGCCCCACATCGAAACGCGACACGAAACGCAGGCCGCGGCTGACTAGGAAAGCGTAGGTGGCCAGGATGTTGTCGCGAATCGATTCCAAGCCCTGCTGGGGAAGACAGGGACCGAAGGTGCCTTGGATCTCCAGGAAGAGCGAGCGCGTGTCGTGGTTGTAGGATTCCACGCGCAGGGAAAAGGCCTGCTGCTCATCAGGTGTGGGGGGGAACACCAGGCGCAGGCCATAGAGTTGGGGCTCGCGGGCGAAGTCGTCGACCTGTTCGTCAAACTGAAACATGCCAGCTTTGAGGAACTCGCGGGCATCCTTGAAGGTCTTGGGGTTCACCAGGGTGCGCACGGTCACTTGCTGTCCGGTGAAAAGGGTCGTGCCCCGGATGCGGTGCATCTGCTCGGCGATGAAGAGCACCTGGTCGGCGAATGTCTCGTGCGTCCAGACGCCGAGTTCCTCGCGGAACTGGATGCGGTCCGGCAGGAAGCGCACCACCGAATTGGCCCCCGGCCGCGTGACTGGATTGGACAGAACCGGGCCCGTGGGCGTGATGGCGAAGCTGGACCAGGGGGGCTGGCCTTTTTGGAAGGTGGCGTTGTGGATTTCCTGGACCGGGCGTGGATCGGGCTTCTCCGCCGGGTGGTGGAGCTCACAGAGCAGGGCAATTGTGCGGGGCGTGTACTTCAAGGTGAGGGCGCTTCTTGTCGAGGAGAGAGGATACCAGAGCAGCCCGGCGAGTTGCGCCCGGGATATGGCCAACTGTGCCCGCACAGCCCCCGTAGGTGTCTCCCTATATCAGCCGCAGGACCGCTGGAAACCACATCTCCACGCAATCCCGAGGTAGACAGGAGCACTTTTCCCCAGGCACGGTATCCTCTGCGCCCCATATTCGACCGACCTACTCGTTTCTCCATTATGACAGCCACCCGCACACGCCCCTCGCACACACCCCTTCTCGCCCTCTTCGCCCTCTGCCTGTCGGCGGTGGCGGTCAGCGCCAGGCAAGCCGCTCCAGCCACTCCCGCTGCTCCTCCTGCCGCAGCCGACCAAAAAGACGAGGCCGCTCCCGCACCCCTCTTCGGGCAAGTGCTCGTTGTCAACGATCACACGATCTCGGAGGCTGAGATCAAGCGCCACCTGGTCTACGGAGTGGGCAAGGACCTGATCGAGATGAAGAAACTCGACATGATCCTCGACCAGGAGTTGCGTTTCCGAAAAAACCAGGGCGAGGACATCTCCGCCTACGCCGTGGATGAGGCGGATGTGGCGGAACGTTTTGATGCCCAGGTCAGCCAGTTCAAGGAACGCTATCCGACCCTTGACCTCGCCACGGAGGTGCGTCGCGCCTACAAGGACGCGAATTGGTATCGCATGAACCTGCGCCAGACCGCCAAGTTCGACAAGATCTTCTTCCCAGGCCACCCGGACAACTGGTCGGACCTGACCAAGGAAGCGTTGGCGGCCGGCTCGCCGGAAGTCGATCTCCTCAAGGACGCCGGCGAGAGTTGGGAGCGCCGTCACAAGCATGCCGAAGAAACCGGCGAGCCAGTTCCCGCGGAAGACGACTTCTACATGAGCATCCTGCGGGACATGGTCATGCAGTTTCTGATCAGCGACATCACCACGCGCGCGGCCTCCGATGGCATTCCCACCCACTTGGCCTTGGAGGTCTACAGTGGCGGCATGCCCTTGGGGGTAGTGACCGTGGACGAGATCTTCGCGCTAATCGAGCCTGCTCTGACGCCACACATGATCGAGGAGGCGCGCCTATTCAGCGCCATCCTGCATGTGACCGAGGCACAGATGCGAGCTGACGGAATCCTGATGAGCGGCGAGGATTTTACAGCCCTCTTCCAGGAGCAGGAAACGGCTACTGCCGGCTCCATGTTCAACATGAACATGATCGCCTTGACGGCTCACGGTTTCCCTTCAATGTCATCCTATAAGGACTACTACCGTTTGTCTGAGTCCCACCGGCTTTGGATGGAGGTAGAGGTTCAGGCCCCGGAAGGGCAAGCGCTGCACCCGGCTGTTAAGGAACACATGTCAGTTGCCAACCTCTCCATGGGCCTGGCCAAAGCTGACACCGAGGTACTCCTGGTGTCGGCTTTCGACTTCCCGAACTACAAGTGGAAGGAAGACGGTTGGGCCAAGGCCAGCAAGCGCGCCAATGAACTGATGGCCGAGATTCAGTCCCACGCTGACTTCCTGGCCGAGGTGTCCCGTATGCGCAAAGAAGCTGCTCAAAAGGGCGAGAACTTCGATGACCCGGGCCTGCCTTCGCGCGCCGAACACTGGGCAGGTATGCTCGACCTGCACAGCGAATACTGGGACCCGCCCATGCCGGCCTCCGGCAAGTCACCTTCCATGGTTGGGCTGAAAATGAAGGGGCGCTTCACGCCCAAGACGCGCAACGATTTGGAAAAGGCCTTGGACGGAAGCGGCTATCAGCAGTTCGTGTACGGGCGCTCTCTGACAAACACCATCTTCCAGGATATGAAGCCCGGTGAGATCGGCGGTCCCTTTGAAGGTCCCTATGGCTACTACATCGTCTATCTGAAGAGCCGCACGGGCCCCACGCGTCCCCTGCAGATGACAGATGAGCGCCACGTGAGCCTGCTCCTGCAGAGCTATATCCGTCAGGAGTTCATGGCCTATTCCCAGGCGGCCTTCGCTGCAGCGGAAATTTCAGGCTTGTAGCAAAACATTGCCCTGCGGGCGTTGTCCGCACGGATTGAAAGCGGGCCCTGGAGGCTAACCAGGGCCCGTTTCTCCGTTCCTGGGCACGGGTGGTTTACAGAATCACCGGCGCCCTGGAAGATCCCTGCCCGGCCAGGCCCTTAACGGCCGTCGGAATACCCGTGACCGCCAACCTCCGCACCACCCTCAAGCTGCTCGCGCCCCATGTGCGCCCCTACTTGGGCGTCCTGGCCCTGGTACTGCTCCTGGGCGCCCTGGGTGCCGGGGCCCAGCGCGGGATCTTCCTGCTGCTGACGCCCACCTGGGAAGTGCTCTTCCCGGGCGACCCAGGAGCCTTGGCCGCCGCTGGTCCGGCCCAGGAGCTGGTGGCGGGAGGCGGCCTGGGCGGCGTGCGCGACGGCATCATGCGGCTGGTGCTCGGGGCGGAATCCGCCCCCGCGGATCCGGACGCGCGCATGGCTCTGCTCTTTAGGGTGGGCGGCCTGATCGCGGCCATCTCCGTCCTGGCGGCGGTCATCCACTACTTCTTCCTGTACCTCGCTCGCTGGGCGGCCCTGCGCATGGTGGTCAGCCTGCGCATGGCCTTGGCCCGACATCTGATGGGCCTCTCCCTGCGCTATCACGGAGAGCGCAAGTTCGGCGACCTCTTGAGCCGCATCAGCGCCGATGTCTCGACGACCCTCAACATCGTCAACAACACCCTGACCGAACTGGTGCAGGAGCCGCTCCTGGCCTTGGCTTCATTGGCCTTCGCGTTTGTGATCGCGCCCCAAGCGACGCTCCTGGTGGCCATCGGCCTGCCGGTCCTGGCCCTGAGCATCAGCGTCCTGGCGCGCAAGGTGCGCAAGGGCAGCGTGCGTAGCCACACCACCCTGGGCGCATCGGTCCAGGCCCTGTCCCAGATGTTCCAGGGCGTGCGTACGGTCAAGGCCTTCGGAGCCGAGGAGCGCGAGCTGGAGCGCTACCGCGATATGAATGAAGGTTATGTGAAAGCGACTATGCGCATGGTGCGCGCTCTGGCTTTCACCAACGCCTGGACCATTCTCTACAGCCATGTGGGCTTGGCAGTGCTGCTTGTGGTGGTGGGGGCTCTGACCATCAGTCGTGGCCTGTTCCAACACGACGGCGACATGCTGACCTTTTTCATGCTGATCTCCGGCGTGTATTCAAACATCAAGCGTACGGCCCGCGCGGTTACCCGGGCCCAGGAAGCGGTGGGTGCTTCCCAACGCTTGCGGGAGGTGCTCGACGAGGTGCCGGAGATCGTGGAGGCGGAGTCAGCCTTGGCCCTCGAATCCGGTCAATCCCTGCTCCAGGGTGTTGAGTTGCGCGGCGTGACCTTCAGCTACCAGGGCAGCGCAATGCCCGCCCTGGCCGAGATCGACCTGCACATCAAGCCCGGCGAAACCTTGGCCCTGGTGGGCCACTCCGGCTCCGGCAAGAGCACGCTGATGGATCTGGTGGCGCGCTTCATCGATCCCACCGAGGGAGCTGTCATGGTCGCGGGTCACGATCTACGCGAGCTGTCCCTCGATTCTTGGTGCGGTTCCTATGCCATGGTGGGCCAGGACCCGTTCCTGTTTCACACGACCATCTTCGAGAACATCGAGTACGGCAAGCCCGGCGCTGATGCGCAGCAGATAGAAGCGGCGGCCCGCCAGGCGAACATCCACGACTTCATCGCCGAGTTGCCGGAGGGTTACCAGACGGATGTGGCGGATGCGGGCACGCGCCTTTCCGGCGGCCAAAAGCAGCGCATCACCATCGCCCGGGCCCTCTTGAAGGAGGCGCCGCTGCTGTTGCTGGACGAGGCCACCAGCGCCCTCGATCCGCTGGCGGAGGCCGCGGTGCAGCAGGCCCTGGAACGGCTGATGGCCAACCACACGGTGCTGGTCATCGCTCACCGCTTGTCGACGATCCGCAACGCGGACCGCATCGTCGTGCTGGAGGAAGGCCGCATTGTGGAACAGGGCACCCACGACGAGCTCCTGGCCCGCGGCGGCACCTACGCGGAACTCCAGGAGACCCAGCTCCAGGCCTGAACCATGGGCGTCGTGGCCCGGCAGCGTGTCCACGGCCACGGCTTGCCGGGGACCACGGCGACTGTCCCGGACCCGGATGCTGTGCCCATGCCCTCGGGAGCGGGCTTCCTTGACGAATCAGCCACTTCAGCGGAGGATGAGTCGCCTGCCCCCGCTACCTCGGCTCAACCAGGAACAACTCCATCGTGATCCTCACTTCAATAATGAACCGCACCGCTGTTTTCTCGCGCACACTCTCCTACCTGTGGAGTCCCCTGGCCGCCTGCTTTTTGGCCACCGTTGCCCTGGCTCAAACAGGAGCGCCGCCCTCCATCGAGGTGGATTACATCCACGACACGGGCGTCGTGCAAAACCCATCCGGCGGTCCCGCGACGATCATTTCCTTCACGGTTGAAGTTCCCGGGGCGGAGTGGGTGCGCCTGCACTTCGACCAGGTGCGCTTGGGTGGAGACATAGCCCGCGGCACTGGCTCCATCCTGCGCATGACTTCCTGGCGGGATGGAGCGGTGCAGGAGATGAACGCCATCCACGCCAAGCAGTGGCATGACTCAAGCGCCTACTTCAACGGCGACAAAGTGCAAGTGGAGGTCGAGGCCTGGGCCGGCACCGGTCCCAACCGCCTGCAACTGCGTCGGGTGGTCGCAGGTACGCCGCCGGTGAACACGGAGTCTCAATGTGGCTCGGCCGATGATCGCGTGCCCCTCAACGATCCGCGAGCCTGCCGCATCCTCAACGTCGGTTGCACGGGCTGGATGATCAACGATTGCGCCCACTGCTTCCTGACCGCCGGCCACTGCACCAGCGGCATCGACATCATCGAGTTCAATGTGCCGCCCTCCAGTTCCGGCGGCTCAATCAACCATCCGTCGCCGGATGACCAGTACGCCATGGATGGCACCACGCTACAGACCGACTACACGGGGATCGGCAATGACTGGGCCTATTTCGGTTGCTTCCCCAATACGAACACTGGTCTGACGCCCTACGAGGCCCAGGGTTCCTCCTACATCCTGGCCGATCCGCCTCCCTTCGATGCCAGCCACACCATCCGCATCACGGGCTATGGCGTGGACAGCGGCACCTACAATCAATACGGGCAGACTCACTCGGGGCCCTACTTCTCCCATTCCGGAACCGTCGTTGAGTACCAGGTTGACACCCAAGGCGGCAACTCGGGTTCCGCCGTCCAGTGGGATGACGCCGGAGTGGCCATCGGCATCCACACCAACGGCGGCTGTTCATCGTCCAGTGGCAATACGGGTACCGGCGTCAACAACGCCGGCCTGCAGGCGGCCTTGGCCAACGCACAAGGGCTGTGCTCCAACCCGATCTCAAACCCCGGGAATGTGCCCACGGTCCTGACGCCCGGCGTGGCTATTGATTGGGATGTGGATGTGTCCGGCACGGTGAACGGCACCTCGGCTACGCTGCATGTGCGCTACGACGGCGGGGCCTTCCTGGCCATCCCGTCCACGGACCTCGGCGGCGGCACTTTCCGCAACACGCTTCCGCCGCCGGTATGTGGGGCGAGCCCGGAGTTCTACTTCTCCATTGACCACGCTGACTGCGGTGTTTTGACGATGCCCGCGGGCGCGCCCGCGGCGACCTACACCGCCTTGGTGGGCAGCCTGAACTCGCTCTTCAGCGATGACTTCGAGACGAACCAGGGCTGGACAGTCCAGGACGATGCCAGCCTGACCTCTGGCACTTGGGAACGAGGCGTACCAGCCGGTGGAGGCCAACGCGATGACCCGGCGGCTGATTCCGATGGATCGGGCCGCTGCTATCTGACCGAGAACGCCTCGGGCAACACGGATGTGGACGGCGGGCCGACCCAGCTGTTCTCCCCCCTGTTCGATCTGACGGGCATGGATGCGATCATGTCATTCGACCTGTGGTATCGGGAAAACAACGGTGATGATTTCGCCACGGGCTGGCTCTCCGCCGACGGAGGCGCGAGTTGGACCCAGATCATGACTTGGTCCAGCCTGTCGTCTTGGGCCCAACAGAGCTTCGTGGTCGGTGACCTGATCACCCCCTCGGCCCAGGTCCAGTTCCGCCTCGACATGGACGACGAGCCCAACAACTCAGTGGTGGAAGGTGGCCTGGACAACTTCCAAATCTTCGCCGAGAGCTGCACGGCCAACCTGTCGGACTGCAACGAGAACGGCATCCTGGACAGCGACGACATAGCCAGCGGCCGCTCCGCTGACACCAACGGAGATGGCGTGCCGGATGAATGCGGACCAGGCGGGGATTGCAACGGCAACGGTATCCCGGACGACCAGGACATCGCCGCCGGCACGAGTTCCGACTGCAATGGCAACGCGCTGCCGGATGAGTGCGAACTCACCGTCAACTCCTATTGCTTCTGCTTCTTCATCTCACCCTGTGGCAACAACCAGTGGGACACTGGCTGCACCAACTCCACCGGTTCCGGTTCCGAGTTGACGGCCTGTGGCTCCAGTTCCGTTGTCCTCGACGACCTTGTGCTGCGGGCGGACGCCATCGTGGCCGGTCAGTTCGGCATCTTCTACATGGGGGACGGTGTGAGCTTCTCCCCCTTCGGCGACGGCAATCGCTGTGTCGCCTCGGCCGGAGCCGGCCTCTTCCGCTACCCGCCCACGGCGGCGGATGCGGCGGGCATCATCACCCGCGGCCCGGGCATCGTCGCCTTTGGCCTGGCCAACTTCGGCAGCGCCGGGCATATCGTCCCAGGCGTAACCTGGAACTTCCAAGCTTGGTACCGCGACCCCGGTGGCCCCTGCTCCAGCAACTTCAACCTCTCCAACGGCCTGGCCGTGACCTTCTCGAACTAGCCCTGGCCCCGGCCAGTCCTAACCACCACTCAACAGGCAAACGGCCTGGACCGCGACAGCCCCCTCGCGGGCCAGATCCGTCAGGCCTTCGAGGGTTTTGCCTTTGATGTTGGTGGCGGAAACATCGATCCCCAGCAGTTCCGCCAGGCGCGCGCGCATGGCGGCGCGGGCCGGCGCGATGCGCGGGCCTTCCGTCGCCACCACCACATCGATGTTGACCACATCGAAGCCCGCCCCGCGCACCAACTCCAGGCCGGCCCGCAGCAACTCGGCGCTGTCTGCCCCGCGCCAGCGTTCATCGGTATCGGGGAAGAGCGTTCCCAAGTCATCGAGGCCAGCTGCACCCAAGAGGCTATCTGTCACCGCATGCAGCACGGCGTCGCCATCTGAATGACCCGCGGGCCCGCGCTCGTGGTCGAGGAGTACGCCGGCCAACAGGCACGGTCTTCCGGGAACTAGCCGGTGAATGTCGAAGCCTAGGCCGATGCGGGCATTCATGGGGCGGTCTCTCCGGCGGGCGGCGGCCCGCCTGTCTCGCCAAGTCTGCCGCCGTCTGGCTTGGCAATGGGCGTGTCGCCACGCAGGGTGAATATGGATTCCGCCAGGGCCAGATCCCGTGGCGTTGTCAGCTTGATGTTCTCCGATCCACCCTCCACCAAGGAGATCGGCCCGCGGTAACGCTCGTGGAGCGCCGCGTCATCCGTGGGGCGGTAGTTCTCCCGCAGCGCCTCGTCCAGTAACTCCCTCAGCAGGTCAGCGCGGAAGCCCTGGGGGGTTTGGGCGCGCCACAGCACGGAGCGGTCCAGCGTGGCTTCCGCTCGCAGGCCATCCGAACTGGTCTTGATGGTGTCCGTCACCGCCGTCGCCGCCAGGGCCGCCCCGCATTCCGCCGCCCGCTCGATGACGGCGCCGATGGTCTCGGGTGTCACCAGGGGCCGCGCCACATCGTGAACCAGGATGACATCCAGGCCGTAGTCTGCGACCGCCACACCGGCGCGCACGGAATCCGTCCGTTCTGCTCCTCCGGGCACTTCCGCCACGACCTTGGCCAGGGCCGCGCGCTCCGCGGACATCAGCTGCACCCGGGCCAGATCCTGTGCCCGGCAGACGATTACGATTTCGGCCACCGCGTCACAGGCGTCGAAGGCCCGGCAGGCGTGCTCCAGGACCGTGCGCCCCGCCAGTTCGATGAAGGGCTTGGTGTCGCCCTTGCCGTCCAGGTTTCCCATGCGCGTCGATTCGCCCGCCGCCAAGAGGATGGCGGCGGCCCTGGGGGGGCGGGCCGGGTGGGGCGCGGGGCAGGCTGGGGGCGTACTCATGTCAGCGGTTCCTTTTCCGGAACCTCCCAAGAGCGTAGGTTCCCAGGGGACGGGGCAGAAACGCTTTTCGCGCAGGAGTCCCCGGCGAACCATGGAGAAGAAGCAGCCCTCGGCCACAACCCAGCAGCGGGATTCGGAGACCGGAGACCGCGTGCCCGCGGATTTTCCCTGGCCCATTGTCCTGGGCCTCGATCCGGGCACGCGCATCATCGGCTATGGCGCCCTGGTTCTGCACGAGGACGGCCCACGCCTGTTGGCCGCCGGTACGCTGCGGCCGCCGGGTTCCCTTGCGGTTCCCGCCCGCCTCGGCCACATCCTGCGTGATTTCGAGGACCTCCTGGCGCGCCTGCGCCCCAGCGTCCTGGTCATCGAGGAAGCCTTCGCCTTTCGCAACATCCAATCCGCCCTGCGCGTGGGAGAGGGCCGCGGAGTGGTCATGGCCGCCGCCGCCCGCGCCGGCCTGGAAATCGTCCAATACACCCCAGCCACGGCCAAAAAGGCCATTACCGGCAATGGCCGCGCCGACAAGACCCAGGTGGCCCAGATGGTGGCCGTGCACCTGAACCTGGCCGCGCCCCCCGCCTCCCTGGACGCCAGCGACGCCCTGGCCCTGGCCCTGGCCTATGCCCAAAAAGGCCGTTTGGACAAACTGGCCCGCCGTAGATGATTGCGATTTCCTGAGTAATCACTATTCTGCAGTACTAAGAGGACCATATATGGCACAGCGAAAGAAGCCCGGCGACAGGCTGGAGGGCCTGCGCGCCTCCCTGGAGGAATCCCTGGTCGAGTCCCTGCCCGGGCTCGTGGTCCTGGACCGCGACCTGGACTACGGGGGAGACGTGGGGGTTGATCTGGTTGCGGCGGATCCCGCCGGCGCCCTGACCCTGGTGCTCCTGACGGAGGGCGGCGGCGAGCAGCCCATCCTGGCGGCCCTGGATGTCTTGGCCTTTGCCCGCCGCGAGGGCCCGCTCCTGGAACGTCACCTGGGCCGGGAAAACCTCAACATGGAACTCCCCACGCGGGTGATTCTGGTGGCTGACAGCTTCGATCATGTCCTGCGGGAACGCCTCATCCCCCTGGCCGCTGCTCGCGTTGAGCTTTTTGAGCTCTTCGAGATAAAGAGCGCCGCCGCCACCCGCTCCTATCTCGTGCCCCGGGGACCGGGGGCCATGGAGCAGAGGGACGGCCATTCGGTCGCCGCCTTCCTGGATTCCCTGCCGGAGGAGAACCGCGCCCTGGCCGCCCTGGCCCTGCGCCGCATCGGCCGCATCGACACGGACCTCGCCGTTCAGCCCGCTGAAGACGGCGTTTCCTGGTTGCTGGCCGGCGAACTCCTGTGCGCCATGGAGTGGGGAACCGAGGGCCTAAACGCCCAAACCGTATCCGGAGAGCCCACGGTCATCGGCGATGAAGGTGACCTCGACAGCTTCCTGGAGCAGGTGTTGGGAGACTATGTGGCCGGCCTGGACAAGGTCGGGCAGACCGCGGAGCGCGGTGCAGGGGATGGACCGGGAGACGGTCCGGCGGACCAGGATGAAGGCGAGGGTTGGCTGGACCTGGATCAAGTGGACAAGCTGTCCAGCGAAGCGCTCTTGACGCCCGAGGAAATCGAGGCCTTCCGCGACTAGAGGTCTGGGTCGTCGGGCCTGATCTTGCGGAGCAGGCCCCCCTTCCCACCGATCCTCCCAGTCCGATTAGGTTCTCGGGACCGTGGAGCCCCTTCCCTGCCGATCTTATTCCCTGAAGTGGGACAGTATCCCCCGAGCCGCGCAGGATTGAACTAACCATGAGCTGGGCTCGTGAGCTGTTGCAGCGTGCCACCGCCAGCGGCCGCTCGAAAGACGGCGCGAAAGACCGCGCGAAAAACTCCCCGGGACGGAGGCATCTGTCGAGCGGCCAACGACCAGCCCCGGCCCGCACGCCCTCCAGCGGCCTGCCCCGGCCCCCGGATCTGCCCGGGGCAGCCACCCGCGCCGCATCCCTGTGTCTGGTCAGCGGCAAGGGCGGCACGGGCAAGTCCTTCGTCACCGCCAACCTGGCCTGCCTCTTCGCGCGCCGCGGCCGGACGCTCCTGATCGACGCGGACCTGGGCGTGGGCAATGCCCACATCCTCCAGGGCGTCAACCCGGATCACACCCTGGTGGACCTGGTG
>NYXZ01000053.1 GCA_002686595.1 Planctomycetota bacterium
CGGTTTTCGCGTGATTGTCGACATCGCGGTACACTCAGCTATCGCGCTGCTGCCCCAGGGAATGCGAGGCGGCAGTTAAAACCCGGGCTTTCAGAGACGCTGCCGCCATAGTCCCCACATGCACGAGTCAGCAACTGGGGGTGAATCCAAAACACTGTTGATCGCAGGAGCCTCCGGCGTCATCGGCCGTCATGTCCGCCGTCGTGCTACAGCGCTTGGATGGTCCGTACGCGCCCTGACGGTCTCGGCTTCGAGCAAGACGGACGAGAACAACATTCAGTGGATTGGATGGGAACCACATCTTGCCGCCACGGGCGAAAGCGACGCGGTGTCGTCCATTGCCGATGCTCTGAACGGCTGTCAGGCCATGATCAACCTGGCTGGCTCGGCGATCGATGCTGGCCGTCTTGGCGCTAGACATTGTCAGGAAGTGCTCACAAGCCGAGTTCAAGCCGGGGAAGCCTTGGCCGCTGGATTGCGCGGCGCCACGGCACCGCCTGCTGTCTGGATACAGGCCTCCGGTGTGGGCTTCTACGGCGAAAGGGGGGAATGCGATGTGACTGAGAGCGATCCCCTGGGCGCCGGCCTTCAGCTCCCCGAGATCTGTCGCCAATGGGAAGCCGCTGGGGCCGACTGCGGTGTCCCGATCCGCCGCATCGTCACCCGCTTCGGTCTGGTGATGGCTTCCGATGCCCGTGCCTTTCAGAAGATGATGCAACCCATCCGAATGGGAGTGGGCGGTCGACTCGGCAGCGGAAAACAATGGCACCCATGGATTTCGGGGCACGACCTCGCACGGGCCCTTTTTCATTTGATCGAGGATCAAAGCGCCGCAGGCGTCTTCAACCTCACCGCACCGGAACCGATTCGCCAGCTGGAGATGACCCGACTGTTGGCCAAGGCCGTCAACAGGCCGTCCTTTTTCCCCGCGCCGGCCTTTGTACTGAAAGCGGTGTTGGGTGGCGTGGCCAGCGAGCTCCTGCTGCCCAGCTGCCGCGCCCGCCCGACCCGCCTACAAGCTTCCGGTTTTGAGTTTGAATACCCACGCTTTGAGGACTTCGTGGGAGACCTGGTGGGAAACGACAGAGACTCGGCGCGGCGCGATTAGCAGTCAATCACCGAATCCCACCCCAGCACCGGTTACAGGTTCACCATTTGACCGGCTGGCGCTTGCCCGGCTGGCCCTCGCACAACTGCTGGCACATACTCGGTTCCGCCGGGGGCGGAGGACGCTATCCTGCGGCTTGGAACAAGGACGCTGGAGATAATGCAAACCGATAACACACCCAAGCTGCAGGACTTGCGCGCAGCCCTGGAGCGGGACGGGGCGGAGCTCGCGCGCCTTTTGGCGGAGTGGCACCCCGCGGATTTAGCGGAACACCTGCAGGATTTGGACGAGGGGGAGGTGGAGGAGGTCTTCACCAGCCTGGGGGGCGAGGCCCGCGCGGAGGTGTTGCAGTACGCGGATGATCCCCTGCGGCAGCTGGCGGTGGCGCACCTCTCGGCTGCGAGTTTGGCGGAGGTGATTCGGGAGCTGCCCGCGGATGAGGTGGTTGATCTCCTGGCACTGGTCGATGGGGCGGTGGCCGAGGAGGCCTTGCACCGCATCGACCTCCAACGCTCCACCAGCCTGCGGGAGCTGCTGCACTACGATCCCGAGAGTGCCGGGGGCGTGATGACGACCGAGTTCGTCACCGTGCCGGTGGACACGCGCGTGGGCGACGCCATCAAGCAGCTGAAGGTCGACGCGGATCGGGCGGACGAGGATGTGGGCGTGTATGTGGTGGACGACGAGCAGCGTCCGGTGGGCTATGTCACGGACCGCGACCTCTTGACCCACAGGATTCACGCGCCGCTGGGGGAAGTGATGGCCGAGGCCTTTACGATTCGGGCCGAGGCGGATCAGGAGGAAACGGCCCAGATCATCCACAAGTACGGTCTGGAGGCCCTGGCGGTGGTGAACGGCGCGGGGGTGCTGGTGGGCGTTATTTCCAGCGTTGATGCCGCGGAGGTCTTCGAGGAGGAAGCCAGCGAGGACATCATGCGTTTGGTGGGCACGGCGCCTGTGCACCAGACCCGTCTGCCGGTTTTGACACGCGTACGCCACCGCATCCCGCTGCAGGCCGTGACCGTGGCCGGGGGGTTGGTGACGGCGCGCCTGCTCGACTACGCCCTGCCCGCGGAACCGGGCTCGTCCGTGGCCCTCTTGCGCTACCTGCCGATCATCATTGGATTGGCGGGCAATGTGGGCATCCAGTCCTCGACGATCCTGGTGCGCGCCTTCGCCACCGGTGAAGTGGAGGAGGACCGCGAGAGGGCCGTGTTCGTATCAGAGGTCATGACCGGCCTGGTGATCGGCGTTCTCTGCGGCCTGTTGACTATCCCGGCCGCCGCTTGGATGGAGGGCAGCGCCGCCGTTCCCGCCTGGCAATTCGGTACTTCAATCGGGGTCGCCATCATGGTGGCGGTCACCTGGGCGTCCCTCTTGGGCTGCACCGTGCCCCTGGGGTGCAAACACCTGGGCATTGACCCGGCGGTGGTGGCCGGGCCCTTCCTGATTTGCCTCTCGGATGTCTCCGGGGCGGCCATCTTCATCGTCGTGGCCCGGATTATGGGCCAGGCCTTGACGGCGGGGGCCGGCGTGCCGTGACTCGCTCCAGGTCGGGCGACGAGGGCAGGAGCGGGGGGGCACGCCTGCAACGCATCCTGTGGGCGGTGGCCCTGGGCCTTTTGGGACTCTGGGCGGCGCGCACCATGGTGGGCGATGTCTACCGGGTGGAGAGCGCTTCGATGCTGCCGACCCTGGGCAGCGAACGGGCAGGGGGCGAGCTGGTGCTCGTGACCTATGACCGCAGCCCACCGGAGCGCTTTGAAATGGTGGTCCTGTTCCGTGACGGCTCCAATGTGCCCGAGGTCAAGCGCGTGGTGGGCCTGCCGCGGGAGTCCCTGCGATTGCGTCACGGCGAACTGTGGATCGATGGCCAGCCATATTCGGAGCCCGGAACTAGATCGCCCTGGATTCCGATCTTCGGCCCAGACAATGCCGTGGAGGAGCACTTTGCCATGGAGCGCGGGGATGGCGACAGCCAGGGCGTTGGCGGTGAAGTGCGGCCCTGGACCAGATCCGACGAAGGCTGGCAACTCGCTGCCCTCGATGTGCCAATGGGCTCGGCCAGGGGATTGATGCGCCACCACAAGGGGCTCCACGACGGCTACCTGGGGGGCGAGGGAGAAGTGGTGCAGGGCAGCGGAGAGGCGGGCGATGGTCGCATCCGCGTGGATGTGGGCCTGGGGGAACTGGCGCAAGGGGGTGGGCGGTTGCGCCTGGGCCTCTTGAAGGCCGGAGACACCTTTGAGTTGGTGGTGGAGCTGGCACAGGTGGCGCCGCCGCCTCCGCCGGCGAATGGCGGGCCCAGCGTTCCAAGCGTCGACACAGCTGATGGAGCCGAGGGTGCCGCTGGCGATCTGCTCCAGGCCCGCATCAGCCTGACCCAGCGCTGGACCGAGGAAGTGGTGCTTGAGGAACAGGTCCTGTTCCTGAGGCGAGACGCCGAGTTGGCACTCTCCCTGGAACTGCACAACCGCTATCTGCGCGGCGCTCTGCGGGCTGATTCAGGCGCGGAGGCCATTTTGGCAACACGCGTGACAGAGGTTCACGCCCATCCCCTGACCAGGCGCGGAGAGGCCCAGGGGGAACGGCGGACCTATGGCGCTCACCCCTGGCTGGGTGGAGAGGGCCTGGCGGCTACCTTTAATAACATTCGCGTGGATCGCGGCCTGGCCTGGACCTCCCGGGGCAGCGTGGGCGTTCACGGCCCGGTCCTGCTGGGTCCGGACGAGATCTTCGTTCTGGGGGACAACTCCCGGGTCAGCCGGGACAGCCGGGAATGGGGCGCGGTGCCCCTCACGGCGGTGCTGGGCCGGCCGCGGGCCGTGATCTACCCCCCAGGGGCTATGCGCCGGCTGCCGTAATACGCACAATCACTTATGCCGCAAAGCTTTATGTGGCTTATGGGCCAGCGGCCAGAGTGTCGAAAAGCACTGAGAAAGACAGCGACTAGCCCCGCCCGTCACGGTTCAGGGGGCGTGCAGCATATGAAAAGCGACTTCCAAGCAGATCCCGGCGTGCGGTTGATGATGGCCTACCAGGGGGGCGACGAGGCGGCCTTTGACGAGCTCGTCCAGCGCTACTCGGGCCAGGTCTTCGCGCTCCTGACCCGTTTCCTCGGCCGCCGCAGCGACCGGGAGGACTTTGTCCAGGAGGTCTTCCTGCGCGTGGTCCGCGCCCGGGAGCGCTACACGCCCACGGCGCGCTTTTCGACCTGGCTGTACCGCATCGTCTTCAACCTGTCCGTCAACGAGACCGAGCGCAAGGCGGGCAAGGGCCAGGTGACCATGAGTTCACTGGTCAAGGACCAGGAGGAGGGCGGTGGAGTTGATTTCGAGGACGAGGATGCCGAGCTGCCCAGCGACAACCTCGAACGCCTCGATGTCGTGCAGGCCGTACAGGCGGCCATCGCCGCCCTGCCCGAAGCCCAGCGCATGGCTCTCGTGCTGGCCAAGTACGAGGAGTTGCCCTACGACGAGATCGGCCGTGTGGTCGGGTCCTCGGAGAAGGCCGTGAAATCCATGGTCCACCGAGCCCGGGAGAACCTGCGCGCCAGCCTGGCGGCCTTCATGGAAGAGGAGCAGGCCTCATGAAGCTCTCCTGCCGCGAGTTCCGCACCCACTTGGAACGCCACCTGACCGGCGAGCCGGCGCCGGAAAACCTCACGCCCCTCTCCTGGCACGAGCATCTGTTGGGCTGCGCGCCCTGCCGCGAGTTGCTGGAGGCCGAGGAAGCGCTGGAGTACCTGCTGGCTTCCCTGCCGGACCCCTGTCTGCCGGAACACTTGGTGCCCAGGGTTCTCGGACGCCTGCGAGAGGCCCGCGAACTGTCTAACAGCGGCGCGGCGCGCCTGGATCAGCTGCTGGAAACGGCGGATGCCTCTGCCACAAGTTCAGCGGACACCCGGGCCCCGGCCAATCTGGCGGGCTCGGTTTTGGCTGGCCTGGCCCTGGATCGACTTTTGGAGCGCCTGCCGACAGAGCCCGTTCCCAGCGGCCTGGCGAGCCGGGTGTTGGCTGGCCTGGCGACCCCCCGCGAGCGGCTGGCCAATCAGCTGCGAGAAGAGGCGGCCCTGGACCGCCTGCTCGACCGCGTGCCGCAGGCGACGCCCCCGGCGGACCTCACCCTGGCGGTTTTGGATGGTCTGGGGGAGGAACGCTTTGGCGCTCAGCCCCTGGAACGGAGGACGCCCCAGCGCCTCTTGCGCTTGCCCCTGAGAATCTCCCTGGGAGCCTCCCTGGCCGCCGCCGCCCTGCTGGCTGCCCTGGCTCTTGGGCTCTGGGGCAAGGCCCTGTGGGGAACGCCGGCCAGCGTCCAGCCGCGGGAGATGGCCGGGGGCCCCACGGAAGCTTCACCGGATTCGCCGGGGCCTTCCCCGCTCACCGAGCCCGACGCGATCCCTGCACCTGGGCTGGAGGTGGCCGTGGCGGAGGGCGCGCTGGATGGCGGCCCCACGCCTGACCTGATGCCCGGGCAAGACGAGCCCGGGCAAGACGAGCCCGGTCCAAACGGGCCCGGGCCGGGCGATGTTGAGCTTCCCGGCGAGACGCTCCAAGGACCGCACACGGAGGTGGCGAACTCCGCTCTGGATTCCGAAACGGATGACATGCCCGAGGAAGCCCTGCTGGCTGCCCTCGACCTGCTCGAAGATGAGAACTGGGATCTGTTCTTCGAAAACGATGACGTTGACCTGCTCCTGTCCGCCTTTGATGTGGGCGAGGAGTTGCTGCTAGAGATCGACGCCCTGGCGCCGACAGACGGCGAAGCAACAACCGATGGCGCGGAGACCGACCGCCAGGGGTAAGTCGTGATAGCCTTCCGTCGTCACACGCTGCTCGCTTTGGTGTTCCTTGGTTGGAACCTGGCGCCGCTTGGAGCCCAAGTGCCGCTTGGAGCCCAAGTGCCGCTTGGAGCCCAAGTGCCCGTTTCGACTCCGGAGACGATAGAAAACGCGGACGGGACGGCTGGGCAGGAGAGTGCACCTGAGAAAAGCGTTGGCCAACGACCTGCTGCTGGATCCGAACGCCGAGCGGAGCAGGGAACCACGGAAGATGACCGCCGCCGGAGAGCTCACCTCCATGGCGGAGCCCCGAAGCCCCAGGGGGACAGGGCCGAGGCGGGGAGCAAGCGCGCACGGCTTCTGCGTTGGCAGCGCCTGTCGCCGGAGGAACAGGCCAAGGTGCGGGAGCGGTTCGAGCAGTTGAACTCCCTGGACGCTGGCCAGCGGCGCGAGGTGGAGGAGCGCGCCGACCGTCTGCGTCGCATGGCGGAGGAGGTGGTGAAGAACCTCTCGGAGTCCGAACGCGCCCGTCTGGCGGCGCTTGATCCACAACAGCGAGCGGCGATTCTGCGGGGCATGGCTGAAGAAGCTGCGCGGCAGCGGGGTCAACGAGTCCACGGCAAACTACCTCAGGAAGTACGCGAACGCCTGGAGGCTGCCTCGCCGGAGGAGCGCACTTCTATCTTGGCGAACTTGCGTGAACGAGCGCGGAAGCATGAAAGCGCCAGGGCTATCGAGCGCCTGGGGCACCATCTGCACCTCGACCGGGAGCAGGTGGAGCGTTGGAAGGCTCTGCCTACCGAGCAGCGTATGGAGAAGGTCATGGAGCTCGGGCGGCTGGCCATCGAACAGGGCATAGAGGGCGGGAGCCATTTCGATCAGAGTGGTCGACAAGGATCGGGCGAGGCCCGGAAACCGGGCAGCCCCCCTGGCCTGGACCGGGAAACCTGGCAGCGCATTCGCCAATTGCCGCCAAAGGAGTTTCACGCTGCCTTGCAACGCATGGGCCATTCTCTCAATGGCAATGGCAATGGCAAGGGCAAGGGGCACGGCACACCGCCGCCGGCCTGGGCCAGCGATCTGTCGCCGGAGCAACTCGA
>NYXZ01000112.1 GCA_002686595.1 Planctomycetota bacterium
AACTCCGCGGCGAAATCGGCGGTCAGCGCGCGGGCTCGGCGGATGCGCTCTGCTTGGCCCTGGGCCTCGCTGGAGAACGAGCCGGAGTCTTGGTCGTTGGTTTCACCGGCGCACGGTGCAGCGGCGGCGTCTCGCGCTGAAGCCGTGCCCGGTGTTGAAACCGTGCCCGGTGCCAATGCGGCCGCGGAAGACCTTGTCTCCGTCCTGGCAGTCATGGAGTTAGGACGGGGGCGGGGTGGTGAACAATCAGGGGCGGATCACCCGCGGCGCACAGGGACCACCAGTGGGGCGGCGCGGCGGGAACCGGGCCTTGGGTAATGGTGAACTCAGCGCCGTCGCAGGAGAGTGAGAGGCGCGCGTCGCTGTGCTCTGCTCGCATGTCACGAGCATTATAGTCGGCAGCTGCGGCGCGCGCTGCCGTTGGCCCGTTGACCGCCCAAGGGGCCGCCCACAGGACCGCCCGCAGGACCGTGCGGGAGAGGCCGGCCAGACCCAATCCGGTGGCCTTGCAAACCGCCTCCTTGGCGGTCCACAGGCGCGCAAAGGCCTCTTCCTCCTGCCAGTGGTTTGCCAGGATGGCGCGTTCCTCTGAACTGGCGGCCCGCTCTCTGAGGGCCGCGCTGGGATTCCTCTGGCCTTCCACATCGACACCTACGGCGCCGGTCCAGAGGGCGGCGGCCACGAAGTGGCGCGTGTGGCTGACGGTCCAGTGGTGGCGGCCCAGGGGCAGGGGAGCGCCGTGGCTGTCGCGAGGGGGCGTGAGGCGGCGGTGCTCGGAGTGGACTCCGTTCTCCCCGTGGGCAGCGTGCTGCTCGTGAGGAGTGTAGGCGCTGTCAGGTAGTTGGATGCCGGCCTGGTGCGCGGCCGCCTCGAGGGCGCGGCGCGAGGCTCGGCGCCTGGCTTCTACGCCCAGGGCCGGTGAATCCCAGGGGCCGCCGGGGGCGGGGGCCAGCACCAGGTGCAGAGGCTTCACCGGTCTAGGCCTGCTCCGTCACGGCCTTGTGCACCAAGTCCCGGTGGAAGTAACCGAGGCCCATGCCAGCGTCCACCACCAGGCCCTGGCCGTTGATGCCGCTCGAGCGGGGCGAGAGCAGGAAGAGGACCGTGTCCGCCACTTCGCGCGTTTCCAGGGCGCGGCCCCGCAGGGTGGCCTGTTCCGCGTAGAAGTAGCTCTCCAGATAACCTGGAATGCCCGCGGATGAGCGCGTTTTCAGCAAGCCGGCCTTCACGCAGTTGAAGCGCACCTCGCGCTCGCGCCCGAAGCTCTTGGCCAGGAAGGCGACGGCGGATTCCAGGGCGGCCTTGGAGGGCGACATGAAGCCGTAGTTTTCGGCGGCCATGTGCGTGTCGGAAATGGAGATGGCCACGGCCGCGGAGCCCGGCACTAGCAGGGGGCCGAGGGCCTTGGCCAAGGCGATCAGGGAGTAGCATGACACATCCACGGCGCGCAGGAACTCGGCCCGCTCGGTCTCCTCGAAGGTCGGCAGGCGCGGGTCGTCGCGGTCGATGTCCGCGTAGTCGGCCCGGGCGATGGAGTGCACGAAGCCATCCAGGGTGCCGTAGCGCTCGCCCAGGGACGCGGCCAGCTCCTCGATCTGACCGTCCTTCAAGACATCGCAGATAAGGGCCGGGCGCTGGCCCAGAAGGCGCGCGTTCTCCGCGCGTCTTTCCTCGGTGCGCAGCGTGTAGATGACCTCTGCTCCGGCTTCTTCCAGGGCTTGACCCGTGTGCCAGGCCACGCTGCGCCGGTTGGATAGGCCCGTGACGAGGAAGCGTTTTCCTGCGAGTTGCAAACCGCTCATGCCTCGCCTCCATTGCTCGCCCCGGCCTCAGGCGCACCGTTCGGGGTTTCCTCCGGGACCAGGGCCAGCACGCACTTCAGCGTCAGGGCGGTGTCCCCGGCAACGCTCACCTTGGCCTTCAGATGCCAAGCCGGGCCGAGTTGGTCTGTCAGGGTCAGCTCGCAGTCGAGGGTTTCCCCGGGACGACAGATACGGCGGTAGCGCGCGTCCTGGATGCGCACCAATACGGGAGCGCCGCTCACATCACTAGCCAGGCCTCCGACCATCAGTGCCCCGGATTGAAATACGAACTCCGAGAGGATGACTCCCGGCAGAATGGGATTGCCCGGATAGTGGCCAGCGAAGAAGGCCGCGTCGACGGGAACTGTCCAGCGCGACTTCAGGCACGGCGCATCTTTGTTGTCCTCCACATCCGCGACGATTTCATCGACGAACAGGAAGGGCGGGCGGTGGGGGATGCGGTCGGTAATGGCCGCCGCGGGGCTAGAGGCCACCGGTGACCTCCAGCGTCGCGCCGTTGATGTAGGAGGCCTCGCGGGCCGCCAGGGTCATTACGGCGTAGGCGATTTCCTCGGGCTTGCCGAAGCGCCGCTGGGGCACGGAGGCCAGGTGGGCCTTGCGTACATCTTCCGGGAGGTCGTCCAGCAGTTCAGTGTCCACGAATCCCGGCGACACACAGTTGACCGTGATGCCGCGTTTGGCCACTTCCTTGCACAGGGAACGGGCCAGGCCGATCTGCCCGGCCTTGGAGGCGCCGTAGTTGGTCTGGCCTGCAAAACCATGGTTGCCGGCGGGTGAGGTAATGAAGATGATGCGACCGTAGCGCTGGCCCATCATGTTCTTGACTGCTCCCCTGGACATCAGCCAACCACCGGTCAGGTTGGTGTCGAGCACCGCCTGCCAATCGGCGCTGGACATCATGGGCGCGATGGCATCCCGGCGCAGGCCGGCGTTGTTGACGAGCACCTGGACGCCGTCTGGCAGGGCCTGCATTTTTTCCCAGAAGGCTTCCACGGCTGCTTCGTCGGACACATCGAAGCGGTGCAGATGCAAGCGCCCAGCAAAGGGGGCCGCCGCATCCGTCAGGGCGGCGGCAGCTTCTTCGTTTCCTATCCAGGTTGCGTGCACGCTGGCGCCAGCTTCGAGCAAGGCCAGGGTGATGGCGCGTCCCAGGCCGCGGGTGCCGCCGGTCACGACCGCTGTTTGATCTGTGAAGTTCATGTTGTGGGGGTCGCGCTCAAAGCGCGGGCGTGTAGGTATGAGTCGATCTTGCTGGCTTGAATGACACCGTAGTTGGCGGCTCCCAACCAGCCGGACATGATGATGCCGACGCTGCCGGCGTGGTACAGGCCGGGCACCTCCTCGTGCAGCTCCATGCTCGGGCGCAGGCCCTCGAACTTGGTGCCAAAGGAGGAGCCGCCCAGGTGGCGCGTGTAGAACTTGAAGGTACGCGGGGTGGCCGCTTCGGCGTGTTCGATGTCGGCACTGATGCCGGGCACGAGACCTTCCAGGCAGGCCAAGGTCTCGTCGATCATGCGCTGCTTCTCCCGCTCGTAACTGACCTGGTCGAGCTCAGCCCAGTCTTCGTAACGGGCGTTGGTAGAGGCCACCACGGTGTAGCGTTCGCTGCCGGGGCGTGTCTTTGGATAGTAGAAGGAGAAGGTGCGACTCTCACCGTGCATGTCACACAGCGACGGTGAGTCGAAGGTCTCGCGGGTCGAAGTGAAGATCAGGTCACCCACAAAAGGCAGTGTGGCGCCGTCCCGCAGGCCGAAGTAGACCTGGCAACTGGAGTTGTTGAGGCGTACGGCGCGCACTTCTTCCAGGAACTCAGGTTTGAGGGCGGCCGGGTCCAGCATGTCGAGGATGGTGCTCTTCAAGTTGGCGTTTGAGAGCACGGCGTCCGCCGCAATAAAGCGCTCGCCCACTTCCACGCCCTTGGCCGCCCAAACCTCAGCGCCCGGCTCCAGGCGAATGCGGTCGACGGTGACATGGTTACGCAAATCGACACCGTTGCTCACCAGTTCCCGGCGCATGCGGGCGATGAGCTGGTCCGTACCTCCGCGGAAGGTGTAAACACCCTTGCTCATGAAGTTGGAGAAGACGATGCCATAGGTGATGGCGGGATCGTCGAGGGTCGAGCCGTTGGCGTAGGAGATGGGCTCCATCAACAGGCGGTGCACATCGTTGCGGCCGGGGAAGAACTGCTCGAAGAGTTCTCCGACGGTTTGGCCTGAGTCGTCGTAGAAGTCCATGCGGCGCAGGTGAGTGTAGAAGCTCTCGACCTGTTCCAGTTCCTGCCCCAGTTCCTCCACCAAAATGCGCGTGAAGTCGTCCCGCGTGAAGCTGGTCTCCAGGTTGAATTGGGGGTTCACGAAACGCACGCCATCCAGGGGCACGATGTCGTCGGCGATTTCCTGGGACCAGTACTTGCGGCAGGTCTTCTTCATGCCCACGGGGAAGCCGTGCAGGGAGACATCGAAGATGTGCCCGCCGCGGCGTTTGAACCAGGTGGCCAGGCCGCCGTAGTTGGAGTGGCTCTCCAGCAACAGGACCGAGCGTCCGTTGCGCCCCATTACATTTGCGGCCGTCATACCTGCCAGGCCGCTGCCGATCACGATCAGATCGTAGTGGTCCTTGATGCTGGCCAGGCGATCACTGCTGGGGGTGGAGTGGCCGCCGGTGCTGCCGCTGTGGGCCGGACGCGCATCCTGTGTTGTGTGCTTGGAGGTCATGGAGTATTCAGGAATGTGACGGGGCGGCCAGGACATGGGCGTTGGCCATGGTGATGCCGCTCAAAAGTGCTCCGACGATGCCGAGCAGCCCCTGGTCCGTGCCACACAGGTAGAGGCCTTCCACGCCCGTGCGGCCGTCTGGGCGTTTGTCGGGGGAACCGTAGATGGCGCCGTGGTCGTGGCCGGTGTAGCGCGTAATCGTGTTGGGCGTGAAGCTGTCGCGCCAGAGTTCGAAGGGGCGCGGATCGGGCACGAAGGTGCTGGCGGCGTCCAGCACCAACTCCGCCCAGTGAATCTTCTGGGTGGCGTAGCGCTGTTCTTCCATGGAGCTCCAGGCGCTGTGGTTGGCCAGGGCCGTGGCGCGCACCAGGCCGGAGTCGGGGGCCCGTTCAGCGGCACCCGCGGGCCAGGTGTAGTTGTCAGGCGAGCAGAGTACGCCGCTGCGCGTGCCGACGGCTGCGGTGGGGGGTGACCAGTCGAAGCAATCGTCGAGGTTATAGAAGGTGACGGCGGCATCCAGGCCAAAGGTGTGGGCGGGTCGGTCTAGCACCAGCAGGGTCTCGGTGAAGGCCAGTTGACCGGCGTCGTCGGCTGCGCGTTCTGGGAAATCCGCTAGGCGGGCGGTCTCAACCCAGCCGGCGCTGGAGAGGATGCGCTCGCATTGAATGGTGTCGCCATTGTCGAGGACAACGCCCTGGACGCGGCCGCCTTCCACGTTGATCGAGGCCACGCCGCAGTTCATGCGCAGCTCGCCGCCGGCCTCCTCGAAGCGCTTCACGAGTATATCGAGCAGGGGCTTGATGCCGCCTTCGGGCAAGGCGAAGCCTTCCAGGAACAGGCTGCGGAAGAGGATCGCGAAGCTGCCCCAATACATGTCGTTGACCCGAGCGCTGCCGTAATAGCAGGCCGGCAACATGAGGGCTTCGATCAGGAGTGGCTCAGTGAAAATATCGGTCAGCACGGCGCGGGCACCGGGATCGTTCTCCAACACCGGCTCAAGGGGCATTTCAGCAATGCGGGCCGCCAGGGTGCGGAAGGCATCGACTTGGCTGGGAAAGGCCCGTGCTACTTCCTGTTCCAACAGGGCGAAATCGTTGGAAAAGCGCAGGGTCAGATCCGGGAAGCAGATTTGCGAATGGCCTTGGGGAGCCAGGCGCAACTCTTCCCAGCCGATGCGCAACTGGCGCAACATGCGCGTCAGGGGTGCGCCCCGGGTGCCGCGCTCGGCGAAGTTGGTCAGGGCGTGCAGGCCCGTATCCAGCCGCCGGCCGCGGCGTTTGTAGTACGAGTTCAGCCCCCCGGGCAGGGCGTGACGTTCGAGGATGGCGACTGTTCCCGGTCCCTCGGCGAACTGGGCTAGACGGATCCCCGCCGCCAGGCCGCTCATGCCGGCCCCGATGATCAGGGTATCCACGCGCTGGGTGCCCATGGCTAGCGATTCCTTCGCAGCGGTGCTGAACAGCGACGGCATGCGCTGCTGGGCGCCGCTGCTGGGCAGCCTAGGCGTTGGCCGTGGCGTTGGCCATCAGCGGCAGCAGGTAGTTGGCACAGCCCTCGAGGGTGGCCAGTTCCTTGTAGTCGTCTTCGGGCACCTGCACGCCGTAGCGCTTGCGTAGCTCCATGACGATGTCGAGGAAGTCCATGGAGTCCAGTTCGATCTGGTCCCGCAGCCGCTCGCCCTCGGTCAGGGAAGAGAGATCCTCGTCCGGGGCAATGGTGGTGATGATGTCCTTGATGGCTTGGATTATCTCCTCGCGATTCATGCTGATATGCGCGTGGGTACGCGCTATTTAGGGGTTGGGGGGGATTGGTGGAGGTGGGCTCAGGCGCGGCCGATGATGACCGCTGAGTTGATGCCCAGCATTCCGAAGGAGAGATTGAGAATCGTGTCGACCCGCGGAACTTCGCGGGCCGTGTTCAGGACCAGGTTGCGCAGTTCGCATTCCGGGTCGAGTTCGTCAACATTGATGGTTGGGTGCACGGTCTTGTCCGCCAGGGAACCGAGGTTGCCTGCAAGTTCCAGAGCACCGGCGGCGCCCATGGTGTGGCCGATCATGCTCTTGGTGTTGTTGACATAGGTGCCAGGGCTGTCCCCGAAGACTTCGCGCACGGCCAGGCACTCCTGCACATCGCCGAGTTGCGTGGCCGTGGCGTGCATGCTGACCAGGTCCACATCCTCCGGCGCCAGTGAAGCGCGCTCCAAGGCGCCGCGCATACATTCGTTCTGGCGCTCGGCCAGGGGCAACACGAAGTCAGAAGCATCGGAGTTCACCATCCAACCGAGGACTTCGCCGTAGATGTGGGCGCCGCGGGCGCGGGCGTCGTCCATGCGTTCGAGGGTGTAAAGGCACCCACCTTCGGAGACGACGATGCCGTTGCGGGCGCGGTCGAAGGGGCGGGAAGCCTGGGTGGGATCCGCGTGTTCGGCCAGGGCGCCCTGGGCTTTAAAAGACGCGAATATCCCGAAGGTGTGAATGCTCTCGGAGACGCCGCCGCCCAAGGCCAGGTCGACTTCACCGAGTTGCAGCATTTGGGCCCCTTGGATCAGGCCCAGGTTGCCGGCGGCGCAGGCGCCACCGAGCGTGTAGGCCGGTCCGGTCAATCCCAGGGCCAGGGCCACTTCGCCGGCGGGGTTGTTGGCCACCGTGCGCGGGTTATGGTGGTGGGACCAGAAGGCCAGGTCGAAGTCATACTCGGCCACGGAGTGGATTTCGTTTTCCGTCTCCACATTGCCGTGTTCCGTGATGCCGGGATAGATCCCCACCCGACTGTGGTCAAAGTTCAACTCCGCCAGGCCCGCGTCCGCCAATGCCTCCCTGGCGCACCAGACGGCGATGGAACCGGCCCGCGTGCCTCGGCGCACCTCCTTGCGCTTTTGATGGCGCAGGGCGTCGAAGTGGCAAACTCCGGCAATGGTTTTCCCGATGTGGCGAATCTCATAGGGCTCGACTCCCGAGACACCGGCCAAGAGGTTGGCGCGGTAGCTGGCTAAATCGTCCCCATTGGGAGCGGTGAGACCGACTCCCGTGATGGCAATGCGCGGCAGATCAGTCATGTCGGGAGTCCTCGTTTTCGTCGCGCGGTAGCAGCTGCCTTGCGGCTTGGGCATCGTCCTGGGTGGCGCTCTCCAGCAGTTCGGTGATCTGACCGGTGGTGCCACCGAGTTGCTTGGCGCTGCGTTTGCCTGTCACCAGGCCAGCTCCGCTGAGGCCCACCTTGAGGGCGGTTTGCAGGGCTCTGGAAAGCAGGCTCTGCGAGTCTCCCAACGCACTCTCAACTGAGTTCAATACCAGTTGCATGACCGCTTCGGCGATTTCGCAGGAGGACAGGATGGAACGCAGGGTCAGGACGCGGGGGTCGCGCTCTCCGTAGCGGTCGCGCACGTAGATGAGCGTCTTGGCCGCTGCCTGGCGGAAGCGCGTCATGGCCACCTGTTCGCGGCGGCGCATGATCGTGGCGACGATGCTGAGGGTATTGCCCACGGCGTCATGCACATGGCAACGGCGGTCTGAATCGAAGGACGAGGTGATCATGCCCCACTCGGCGAGTTCCGTCAGGGAAGTGCTGGTGGAGCCCTGGGAAATGGACAGGGCCTCGGAGATGTCCCGGCTGGCCAAGGGTTGGCCGGCTAGGACCAGGAGGCCCCAGATTCGACCGTGGAGGCGCTTGAAGCCGAAGGTCTTGAAGAACAACTCGAAGGTGGGGAGTTGTTCGGCTAGGGGGGCGTCTAGGCCTGTGAAGGGGGCTTGGGGGTCGGCCTGGGCGAGGGCTGTTTCGGTGTTGGGGGTGGGGTTTGTCACTTGAATTGGGGTATCAGATTTCTCTGATATGTTTGGTGGACGCGATAGGTGACTGGTTTTGGGGGCTTGGGGCGAGGGAAATATGGGGAAATGGTGTTTTTTTAAGGGGGAGTTGGGCTTGGCTTGGGCTTGGCTTGGACTTGGCTTGGGGGGAAGGTGGTGGGGTCCCCCCCCCAGCCCCCCCAAGGGGGGGAGCGTGTGAGTACTTGGGGAGCGTGCCAGCGCTGGAGGAGGATGTGGGCGCTGGGGGAGGTTGCCGGTGGGGGCGGAGCGCGGGAGGTTGCGAGTGGGGGCGAGCTTCGGTGCGGGAGGGAGGGCGTGGGTGGGGCCCGGGGCGAGCAGGTGGAAAGGTGGAGGCTGCTACCCTAGGGCGGCTATGCGGCGGGGATTGCCGCTCGGGGCGACTATGCGGCGGGGGCTTGCCGCTTGGGGCGGCTATGCGGCGGGGGCTTGCCGCTC
>NYXZ01000054.1 GCA_002686595.1 Planctomycetota bacterium
CGCCGCCTGCCGCCGCCGCCTGCCGCCGCCGCCTGCCGCCGCCGCCTGCCGCCGCCGCCTGCCGCCGCCGCCTGCCGCCGCCCCCTGATGGCGTTGCCTGCGTCGACGGCGAAGCCGCACCAGGGAGTTCAACAACGGGTTCCTAGGCCCAGAATGACAAGCCTGGTGCCATGGAGCCGGTCAGTCTTGAAGAGCAAGGCTACTGTCAAATCAGCCCGTATCTGCTCAAAGGACCCCAAGATCAGCTACCCTGGGGCCATGAAGCTGGTCCTTGACGAGGGTCGCTGTTGTTTTCTGGCAGCTCTATTCTGCGCCGTCCTGGCCCTGGCCAGGTTCCAGGACGATTTGCGGCTGGCCGCTCTGCAGGCCTTCGCAACCGTCCCCGTCCTGTTCCTGTGTAGCCGCCGCAGGAGGGGAAGGCAGCCCTCCCGTCGCCTGCGTCTGGGCCTGGTCTGCGCTCTCATCGGCACCAGTTTGACGAGCCTGTCCGGCGCTTTCCCGGGCCTCTGGGCCCTGGGCATCCTGCTTTTGCTCTCCGCCCTGCGCGAACCCGCCACCGAAGCCCGAGTCCAAGCATGACCCCTTTTCCTCCTGTGCGCATCATGACCATCTTCTCAGCCAAACGCATCGTGAACGGCGCCCCCGTGGCATTCACCGTCATCGGCACCGCCATCGGCATGGTCATGATGGTGATCCTCTTCCAGTACTTCGAACCACAGATCAAGTCCTGGGCCGGCTTCTCGCCCCTGGCCTTCGGCCTCCTGGCGGTCTACCTCGCCATCGCCAGTGTGGTGGGCGTGATCTTCAAGCGCCACTTGGCTGAGCTCCTGGCCAGCTGAGCCCCGCCGTTGAGGGGCCTGTCAGCGGGCCACGGCTGGATCGCCAAGGGGCGTTGTGCGATCCTGCGCCCATGGCCCTGGTCGTCTCCTGTATCGCTTCTGATTTCGCCGCGCTCTCGGCCCTGGCCCTGGGCCAAGCGGCCTCTTGCGACCTGCTGGAGTTGCGCCTGGATCGCGTGGGGCACCCGGGCCTCCCCGCCCTGGAGCAGTTCATGGCCGCCTGCCCGCGGCCGGTGATCGTCACGGTCCACGGCCCCGAAAACGGCGGCGAGTTCAGCGGCGGCCGCGCCTTGCACCTGGAGCTCCTGCGTGACGCCGCCCGGGCGGGAGCGGCGTTTGTGGATGTGGACTGGCGCATGTCCCTGGAACTGGGAGAGGTGCGTCACTTGGGCGGACGGTCGGGGAAGTGTCACCGCATAGTTTCGCGCCACGAGCCCGGACCGGCTGAAGGTTCCACGGCCGCGGAACTCACAACCGAGCAAGCGGAGCATGTGGCCGCCGACAGCGCAGCCCTCGCGCGCTGCGTGACGGAAATGGAAGAGGTGCTCCTTGAGGGCGACGCCCTCAAATTCGTACCCGCCGCCGCCAGCACGGCAGACGGCCTGCGCGTCCTGCGCCTGTTGCGCCAGCGCGGAGGCGGCCTGATCGCCTTTGCCTCCGGCGCCGCCGGTTCCTTCACCCGCGTCCTGGCCCCGATCTTCGGTTCGCCCTTCACCTACGCCGCCCCCAGCCCTTTCCCGGGAACTGCGCCGCAGCCCACCGCCCCGGGACAACTCAGCGCCGACGAGCTTCACGGCCATTGGCCACCGGGGGGACCGACGCCGGGCACGGCCATTTACGGTGTCCTCGGCCAGCCCTTGACCCACTCCCTCTCGCCCTTTGTCCAGGGCATGGCCCTCAAGGCGGCGCACCTCGACGCTTTGTACCTGGCCTTCGAGTGCGCCGACCTGGCTGCTCTCCTGGAACTTGCGGACGACGAGAACTTCCGCGGCTTCTCCGTCACCGCGCCCCATAAACGCGCTGCCCTGGCCGCCGCCGTCTCCAGCGACGAGGCCAGCCGCGCCGCCGGTGCCGCCAACACGCTGGTGCGCGAAGGCCGGGCCTGGCGCGCGGCTAACACGGACATCCCGGCCATCGCCGAGACTTTGGAGGAAGCCGCCACGGCCGCGGCAGGAACCGTCGTGAGTGCCGCCGCTGGAGCCGCCACAGAAGTCGCCACAGGAGTCGCCGCAGGAGTCGCCGCAGGAGTCGCCGCGGGAGCCGCCGACGGAAAGGGGCAAGCCCTGGCCGGTCGAACGGCCCTGGTGATCGGAGCGGGAGGCGCCGCCCGGGCCGCCGCCGTGGCCCTGTTACGCGCAGGCGCCGAAGTGACCATCGCCGCCCGCCAGCAAGCTGCCGCCAAGGCCCTGGGAGAGGAGCTGGGTTGTTCCGGTGTGCTCTTCTCCCCTGACCTGGCCCGAAACGCCGGGGTTATCGTTCACACCACGCCCGTTGGCACTGTTGGTATGGGCGGCACGGGCGGCACCGTCGACACAGGCGGCACTAGCGGCACCGGCGACACGGGTGGCCCCGACGACCTGGGCGACACCGACGGCACAGGCGGTCCGGCGCTCTCTCGCGGCGCTGACGAGGAGGCAGCCGAGACCAGCCTCCTAGCCCCTGAGCACATGACTCCGGGCGCTCTGGTCCTCGACGCGGTTTACAGTCCGCGTGATACGGCCCTCCTAAGAGCCGCCGCCCAGGCGGGTGCTATCCCCATCAGTGGCGGAGAGTGGTTCCTGCGCCAGGCCGCGCTTCAGTTCCAACTCTTCACTGGTCAGGAAGCGAACAAACCTCTGTTGCGCGCGGCCCTCGGCGGTGCCCTCGAACGAGCGGCGAGAACTGATCGAGCGGCCACAGCCACAGCCGCGGCTGCGGCCGCGGCGGGGGATAACTGACCCGTGGCCGTCATCTTCCTAATCGGAGCCCGGGGAGCCGGCAAGAGCACCGTCGGCGCCCTGCTGGCGGAACAACTCGGCGGAGAGTTTCGCGACTTGGATGAAGAACTCTGTCGCGGCGCGGGAGATGCTGCTGACGCCGGCAGCCTCTTCGCCACCCGCGGGGAACGGGCCTTCCGCGAGCTGGAGTCCAAGGCCTTGGCCGCCCTCGTCGCCGAGTTGGCGGACAAGGCACAAACGGTCGTCGTGGCCACCGGCGGCGGCGTGGTGGAGGAAGCATCCAACCACGCCCTCCTCGGTCAAGGTCGCTGTATCTGGTTGGAGGCCACGCCCGAGGAACTCGCCCGGCGCGTTTCCGAAGATGAGACCCCCAGGCCGCCACTGTCCGCGACTGACACGACACCGTTAGAGGAAGCGCAACGCATCCTCAAACGCCGCCGGCCGCTGTACTCCGCTCTGGCAGACGAACGGCGGGATACGACACTTGCCACGCCAATGCAGTTGGCGAAGGCCCTGGCCGCATCGATCAAGGGCAACGACGAGGGCGGCGGCAGCGAAAGCGGCCGCGGCGAGAACTCGGGTACTACCGTTTCGGTCCTTATCGGATTCCTGTTCAGTCTGGCGGCAAGCCCCGCAGCGCCAGGAGCTGCTTCGCCGTCGGTGATGTCTGCGTCCGTGCCGCCAGCGTCTGTGAAGCCAGCGTCCGTGAAGCCTGCGTTCGTGAAGCCTGCGTCCGTGACGCCTGCGTTCGTGAAGCCTGCGTTCGTGACGCCTGCGTTCGTGACGCCTGCGTTCGTGAAGCCTGCGTTCGTGACGCCTGCGTTCGTGACGCCTGCGTTCGTGACGCCTGCGTCCGTGACGCCGGCAGCCCAGTCCACCGTCGAAGCTGAAACTCCCGTCGACGATGTCAGGCGCGCTGAGCGGCAGGACGCTTACATCTCCAGCTACCGGGAACTCGCGGCGGCCGTTCCGGAAGACCTGGCCGCAACCCATGCGCGCCTGCGCGGCGCTGACGCCGATCAGGGAATGGAAAGTGATTCGCTGGAGGTGGACCGGGCCCTGGTGCTGGTGGCCGGGCGCGGCACTCCTCCGGGCCTCTCGGCGGCACGCAGCGCCGAGCGCGAGCGTCTGCGGGCGGCGGGCCTGGCAGTTATTGCCACGGGCCTCTCCGGCGCCTCCGGCGCCAATGGCGAACGATCCCGCTGGCTGAGTTGCCTGCACAGTTGCCTGGAAGGAGGACGGGATGAACCGCAACTGTGGTTGGCCGCCGCCGGAGCGGTGGGGGAGTTGGAGGTGGAGGACATGGCCGGGTTCGTGGCCCGCGGCCTCTCCCATCCAGCGGCGACTCCCCTGGGCCTCGGCGCCCGCCGCGCCTTGCACGGCCTCTACCACCGCTGGTTCTCCGGTCCGGATGACTACGCCGCTTTCCGCGCCGCCCTGGATCGCCCCGTGGGCGGCACCCTCTATCGGGAGCCGCTGATCGCCTCCGAGGCCCGCGCCTTCGAACGCTTGGAACGCATCCTCGATCTGCGCCCGGCGCAGGCCACCGCCTGGATTGCCGATCCCAATCCAGCCGTGCGTGCCGCCGCCCTGGCCGCCCTGGCCCGGGGCGTCGGACGCGGCGAGGTCCCGGCCCAAACCGCCCTGGCGATCCTCACGCAGCGCAGCGCCGTCGAGGGGGATCCCGCCGCCTTTCACGCAGCCGTCGATACCCTGCAAAAACTACTCACCGGCGCCGCGCCAGAGGCAGCCCCGATCGTCACCTTGCGCGGACATCTGGACAGCGTCCTGCGCTCCGGCGACACAGCGCGCTTCGGGACAGTGGCCGTCGTCCTCTCGCGCTTGCCCTGGGCTGCGGCTCAACCAGACACGGCAAACACCGACACGGCGAACACCGACGCGGCAAACACCGACGCGGCAAACACCGACGCGCCGAACACCGACACGGCGAACACCAACGCGCCGAACACCGATGCGCCGAACACCGATGCGCCAAACACCGATGCGCAAACCGGTCACGCGGCCGGCACCGATGAAACAAGTGCGGACGCGCCCACGCCGGGGATCTCCTTCGCCTGGGGTTTGGCGCGTCTGACCTGGCTGGTGAGAAAACAGGGCGACCCGAACAGAGCCTGGGATGGCGATGCCTTGGCCCAGTCCCTGGGAGCCTTGGATGCCCTCTGCCGGCGTTCGTTGGTGGAGGCCGGTGAGCTTCCCGTGGCACTCTTGACCGAACCGGTGCGAGAGCGCGTGTTCGACCTCCTGGCGGATGAGGGGGCTCCGACCTCCGTGCGTTTGGCAGCCGCCGGCGCCGCGGCCCACCTGGCCCTGTCCGGCGATAGAGGCGCGGGGGACGAACCCGATGCCAGCGGCGTCCGGCGGTTGACGGCGGTCCTGGACACCGCCACAACCGGCACGCCCGTGCGCTACGCCCTGCTGGGAACCCTGGCCCAATTGGCACAGGGAGCTTTGGCTGTGGGGGACGGGGCCAGCGGTCCTATCGGTACCAGTGAGAGCGCTCGCCCGGCGGCAGGCGCTGAAGCCACGGCACGCCAACTCATCCTGAAGGCCTTCATCGCGCACCTGGCGCGGCCGGAAGTCGAACTGCGCGCACGGGCCCTGGAGTTGCTCGCGGCGCCGGAACTGGCCGCCTATGCCCGGGCAGCCGGTGCCGAGTTGTACCTGGCGCGGCTGGCCGTGGAGCCCTCCCGCGAGATGCGCGGGCACCTGCTGGATCTGTTGGCCCGCTTCCGCCGTCCTGACCTGGTGGGCAAGTTGCTGGCCAGCCCCGCCGCCGCCGCCCTGGCAGCGGAAGATGCCCGCGGCGTGCGGCGCCTGGCGTCGACCCTGGCCATCCTGGCGGCCAGTGATTCCCGTGCTCTGACCCAAAGCGCCCGGGCCGTGGTGGCCTTCCCCGGCCCGCGTACACGCATCCCGCGCTGGGAGGAGGCCCTGGCCCTGGTGGCGGCCATCCCGACCGACGAGGCCGCACAGCTCTCCGGGGAACACCACCGGGCCTTTGTCGGTTGGGCCCTGGAGTTGCGGGCGGCTCGGGGAAGCCAACCCCTGCCACCTGCGTTCCTCGGCAGCCTGGTGGATGTGCACCTGGCCCTGGCATTGGAACTGGAACGGGATCTGGCCCTGGATCTTGAACGGGAACAGGGCGAGCCCGCGGCATTGGCCCATGGCGCGGCCCTGCTGCTCGGCGACCGCGTCCTCGCCGCGGCGAACTCCCCAGGCCGCACGCTGGCGCCGACTACGAGACCCGTGGCCCACGATCCGGCCGAGGCCCTGGACTGGTACGCCCGGGCCCTGGCGGCCGCCGACGGGCCGGGTCCGGGAGCTGGTCCGGGACCGGGTCCGGGAGCGGGCGCCGCGCCACCTGACGGAGCCGCCTCCCCGGCCCGCGCCGCCATCCTGCGCGATCGGGCCCGTTACTACTCCGGCCTGGGCGACGATGCCGGTGCCCGGGGCGACTTCCGCGCCATCCTGTCTGCGGCCCAGGCAGCCGCCGCCCGGAGCGAGCCCGGCCCGAGTCCCGACGGCCCCTTGGCAGCTGTCCTGGACCTCTCGGACCTGCGCCGCGCCGCCGCCCTGCTGGCCCAGGCAGCTGACGATGGGGCCTCCTCCGCCGCGCCAGCGGCAGCCACCGGCGATCACCCGGAAAGGGCCCCCGGCGACGAATCAACCTCCGCCAACGGCGCCCCAGGAACGGATGCCGCCGAACCCTCCCGCGACTCCCTTGCGGACCCGGACCAAGCCGCCCACGAGCCCTCCGCAGCCGCCGACCTCAACCAACCACCGCCGCCCGCCCAAGCCGCCCAAACCCAGCCCGCCCAAGCCACCACGGATCGCTCCCTGGCGGTCTTCGCCCTCTTGCTCCTGGTCGAACGCCCGGCCTGGATTGACGAACCCCTGGCCGTGCGCCTGAAAGACCTGGCCCTCCTGGTGGAGTACGCCCTGAACGCCGATGACCATCAGCTGTCCCGCGTGCAGGGCCTTTTCAAGTCTGCCCTAGCTCCGGTCCAACCGACGCAGCAAGCCACGCCCCCCGCACACCCCTGGCAAGCCCTGCTCGACGACTCCGCCAGCACCGCCACCCTGCACAACATCGCCGCCCGCCTGCCTCGCTTGCCCCCCGGGCCCGCCGCGCCCCCCGCCGACAACAACTAACCACCTCTTCCCCCTTGATTCCCAAACCCCAATCCAGATAATAGCCCCCTCACCGCGGGGTGGAGCAGTCTGGCAGCTCGTCGGGCTCATAACCCGGAGGTCGTAGGTTCGAATCCTACCCCCGCTACCATTTTAGAGAGGACTCGGCCCTTCCCGGCTGGGTCCTCTTTTTCGTGCCCGGGAGGGCGGGTGAGGTCGCCGGTACGAAGCGACCCCCGCTAGGCACATCGAGAGATGCGGCCGAACTCAGGCCCCAGTGGGGGCTTCGATTCGGTTCCCCGGAGGTTCCCCATGGGTTCCCCGATTTCGGCCCGCCCAGCGACGGCGCCGCGGAGGAGATTCGAGCGAGAATCGCGGTCTGTAGGCCGCCCGCGGGGAGGACGCCGGCCCGGCATCCGGCGCTTCTCGGGGGTGCGGGGAACTCGACAGCTCGGATTGCTCGAGTTGTGCTTCAGTTCCCC
>NYXZ01000055.1 GCA_002686595.1 Planctomycetota bacterium
GGAGTCACGGTCGGAGCTGCCACCGGGCTTGCTCCACTTGTCGCCACCGGATTTCTTCCAATGGCCACCGGAGTTAGATGAGTGACCAGGCTTGGACCAGGAACGGTTACCGGAGTCACGGTCGGAGCTGCCACCGGGCTTGCTCCACTTGTCGCCACCGGATTTCTTCCAATGGCCGCCGGAGTTCGATGAGTGACCAGGCTTGGACCAGGAACGGTTACCGGAGTCACGGCCGGGGCTGCCGCCGGGCTTATCCCACTTGCCGCCGGGCTTGCTCCACTTGTCGCCACCGGGTTTCTTCCAATGGCCGCCGGAGTTGGATGAGCGCTCCGGTTTGGACCAGGAGCGGTTTCCGGAGTCATGGCCGGCATTGCCACCGGCCTTGCTCCACTGGCCACCACCAGACTTGTTCCACTTTCCCCCGCCACCCTTCTTGGCCTTGCCGCCGTGGCGCTTGCCGGAGCGTTGTTCCGCGGCTTCAAAGGCACTGCCGCCGAACTCCTCGAGCTTGACGCGCGGAATGCTCATGTCCAAACGACGCTCAATCTCCTTGACCATGGAGAAGTCTTCACTGATCACCAGGGTGCAGGCCTTGCCGCTGCGTTCCGCGCGACCGGTGCGCCCGATGCGATGGGTATAGGCATCCGGCGTGCCGGGCACATCGAAGTTGATCACATGGCTGACGCCAGCCACATCGATACCGCGAGCGGCGATGTCCGTGGCCACCAACACATTGTAGCGGCCAGAACGAAAGCCATTCATGGCGCGCTCCCGTTGGCCCTGGCTCATATTTCCCTGTAGACCAATGGCCCGCTGCCCGCTTTTCTTGAGTTCCTCAGCCAGGCGCCGGGTGCGGTGCTTGGTGCGCAGGAAAACGATGGCCGACGTGAAATCCTCCTGGCCCAGCAGGTGCATGAGCAACTCCGTCTTGCGCTTGGGGTCAACGGGATAGAGGGCGTGCTCGATGGTCTCGGCCGGAACGGAGTTGGCCAGCTCGACGGTCTTGGGATTGTCCAGCAGCTCCCCGGCCAAGCCGCGGATTTCCCGGGGCATGGTGGCCGAGAAGAGCATGTTCTGGCGCCGTTCCGGGAGCATGGCCAGGATGCGTCGGATATCCGGCAGGAACCCCATGTCGAGCATGTGATCGCCTTCATCCAGCACGAGTGTTTCGATGCCGTCCAAGCGCACATCCGCGCTACCGGCCAGGTCCAGCAGGCGCCCGGGGCAGGCGACAATCACCTCGGGATGACGCTGCAGGGCACGCCTCTGGCCACCCAGGCCGATGCCCCCGAAGATGGCCACGGAGCGCACATTCGTGAACTTCGCAAGGAGCTCGATCTCCTTTTGTATTTGAAGGGCGAGCTCACGGGTCGGGGCCAGAATCAGGGCACGGGGGCCGCGGCGCTCGCCACGCCGTGCCAAGAGGCGTTCGATGATGGGCAGGGCGAAGGCCGCCGTCTTGCCGGTGCCGGTCTGGGCCAGACCGAGAATATCCCGGCCCTCTAGGGCCGCGGGAATGGTTGCTGCCTGGATCGGGCGCGGCTCCTTGAAGCCAGCCTCGGTGACGGCGCGCAGAAGGTTCGGGCACAGGTCGAAGGACGCAAAGCGCTCCCCCGACCCCTTGGGTCGTTCGATAGTCTTGATAGCGGTTTCCTGTTCTGCCGAGCGCCGGGCCAAGCCGCGGCGCGTCCATACCTATTCAGCAGTAACAGGTGGGAGCTAATGTGAGGCGCTTTTCACCGGTCAATCCTCAATGGGAGGCCGGGAATCTGCTGCACGCAGGTCGCCTTATTGGCAACCGAGGCAAAGATGGTACGCCTATTCCGGAGCATGGGAAGCCCCCGGGCCATAAAAGCCTGCTTTAGTCAGGCCTTTTCCCGTTTTCCGGGGCCGCCAGGACTGATTCCGGCACGACAAAACATTCGGCTCCGCTCTGGCTGGGCTTCAGGGAGCACCAACGCGTGAGCATGAACCAGGTCAGGGGCAGCACCCCACCACAGACGAAAAGGGTCACGCCGATGCTCCGCAACCAGGTGAAGAACTGGAAGGTCCCGCCTTGGATGTAGTCTTGGGAACGGGCGTAGGCGTAGCCGCCTGAACTGGTGGCGGCGATCAGCTGGTCCACGCCGACGGGGAACAGATCCATGACCACCATCAGGCGTCGACGCCGACGGCGGCGTCAGGCTCGTCGCCGCTGGCTGCGCCTCGCGACGTGACTCTTTCAACGGACTCCTAGGGAGTAAACACGACCGTCAACCCGTCCGATAAATCAAAGCTGGCGCCTCCGGCCAGTGGATCGCGGTACCAGGCCTGAAAATGCCAGGTGGAGCCGGCGGTGACTTGGCCGCTGGCCTGGGGCGGGTGGGCAATATCCAGGGCCCGGCTGGCCGCCTGGGAACTGCCCAAGTAGGGCGGCAGCAAACGGAAGATCTGTCCCCCCACACACAACAGGCCATTGCCGAAGGGCACCCCCGCCCCACCGTTTTGTCGCGCCGTACCGTAGAAGAAGATCCCCATCTGGTTGGGGATACCGCTCACCTCCAGCACCAAATCATCGGCGGCTACTCCAGTGCTGCCGCTGGCCGCCATGACTGCGGCCTGGCCGGAGGAGTTGGGCGTGGACGAGCAGAACTCCTGGCCGATCCCAGTGGCCTGCCCCAAGCTGCCATCTGCCTGAATGGCCTGGGCCAGGATGTCATCGGCTCCGGTACGGTCGTCGCTCCAGGCCAACATCAACTGGCCGTGGCCGCCACGGGTCGCCTGCAAACGGGACTTGCCGCTGGGCGTGGAGGACACATCGAAGGGCCCCACGGAGAAAGCGCCGGCTCCGTCCACCCGCGCGCCGTACATTCGATCCTGGCCCCAGGCGGGGATCTGCGTCCAGACCACCATGACGCCGGCGCTGTCGGCGCTGGCCCGCACAGAACGCACCTCCGCCGCGGCCAAGGGCAGCAGTTCGCTGCCAGCCGCCGCCCATTGCCGATTGCCACTGGCGTCGAATAACTGTCCCCGCAAACCAAAGGTCGTCTGGGCGGCGTTCTGCTCCGTCCAGAAGAGATAGGTGCGGTCGTTGTCCGCGTCATATGAAATGGAGGGATCGACACGCACGCGAGCAGTATCAGTTGAGCCGGAGACGCCGTTGTGGGGAAAGGCCTCGCTGCCGTCGGCGCGGATGTGTTGGGCGTAGCACTCGAGCGGCCCCGTGCCGTACCAGGCAAAGAGGCCCCCGCCGACGCCATCCGGGACGAAGGTTGGAAAGCTGCCAAACTGCAATGAGTCTCCGTCAAAGACCGCCACCGGTCCCCATTGGATTCCTCCACCGCTATCAAGCTTGAAAGCCTTGAGGTGTTTGGGGGCCCAGAACTGGCTGCCGGTCTGATGTACCACGGAGAGCAAGGCACTGTTTGAAGCGCCGTGCAGGTCGCTGGCCAGATAGGCTCCGCTGACAGGCGTCAGCACCGTAGCCACGGACCATTGGGGAGTCCCGTCACTCGCCAGTCGTTGAATAGCTGTGGAACTGTCCTGGGTCCAAGCCACGACGCACTGCCCGTCGTCCGTACCAGTGATCTTGGGAGCGCCGACGAAGGAACTTGTGTTCGTCAACTGCACGCCGGTTCCCCACAAAAGCGTGCCCGCAGGGGAAACGCGGGAAGCGCTGATCTGAACTCCCCCGGCGCGGTCGTCGCGGAAAGACAAAAGGGCCGCCCCGCTAGCATCGATGGAGAGACCGTAGTCCTGGGTCGAGCTGAAGCCGCGATCGGCGACCAGCAGGCCCCCGTGGGGCCAGGCCTCAAAACCATCCACATCGATGCGCTGCAGGCGCAGGTCGTAGCCCCCGGCACCGCCGTCGAACCAGCTGACATAGGCTCCACCATCCGCGCGAGCCACCAGCTTGGCCTGCACCTGATCTCCGGCTGAGTCTGCCAGGGACAGGTTCAGGGCCGGGTCACTGGACCACTGGCCCTGTCCCTGTGGGCTGGCCAAGGCTAGCACCACCAGGGGCCACAGGTAGCTTCGAGGAGCCGGAGCCTGCTGGCCTGCGCGCCATGGGCGCCCTAGCCTCGGCATTAGGCGTCGAAGGTTATCGTGTAGCCGTCAGAGAAGTCGAAGTAGGCGCCGCCGGCCGGGGGGTCGCGGAACCAGGCCTGGAAGTGCCAGGTGGAGCCGGCCAGGATTTGGCCGCTGGCCTGGGGCGGATTCGCCAAGTCGATGGCCCGCGAGGCGAAGTTCCCCGCCGCCAGGTAAGGCGGCAGCAGCCGGAAGGTCTGGCCCCCCACGCACAGACGCCCGTTCCCCAAGGGGATGCCAGCGCCGCCGCCCATCTGAGTGGTGCCGTAGAAGAAGATGCCCATTTGATTGGGCATGCCGGAGACCTCCAGCACCAGATCATTGGCTGAAACACTGTTGCTGCCGGAAACGCCGAAGGTGGCGGCCATGCCGGAGGAGTTGGCGGTAGATGAGCAGAAGTTGGTGCCCACGCTGCAGGAGGTTCCGGCCCCCGCGCCTGAGAGGACCATGTCGTAGTTGTTGCACTCGGCATTGGTGTCTGGCCCCCAGTGCTCGACCTTCAGGTAGTAGGTCTCCTCGCATGTACCGAGGTTGTCCCAGGTGATGTTTTCGTCATCTGATGCCGAGCCCCCCACCGCCAGATAATTGCCATCACAATCGTCGTAAATGAAGATGTCGATGTCACCGCTGGCATGGCTGAAGAGCACATCCCAAACCAACTGACCGCCCTCGGGAACGGTTACCGTGTACCAATCCTCGTCGACCTTGGAAACGAACAGGCCCTGCCAGGAGCCGTTAGTGATAGCCAGGGAGGAGGCGCAGTCATCGTTCTCTTCCAGCCCATCGTCGGGCATGGTCGTGCACGGGTTGTAGGTGATGTCGAAGGTGCCGCTGCCGCTGGCTCCCACCTGGCGCGAACCGATGCGAATCAAATAATGGCTGCCGGAGACGACGGACACTTCGACTCGCGACTGGGTGTTGCAGCTGCTCGAATCGCAAGCCAATTGGGTTCCGGGAGGGCAGGCAGCACCGTCGTAAACCGCCAAGCGTGTGTCCAGCGTCGTGCCGCCACAGGTACCGATGATGTAGGACCCGGTGCTGGGCGCGGTCCAATCGAACCACACATCGCGGCGCGTAGGCTGGCCGTTGCAATCGTGGGGCCCGTCGGTATTGGCCGCAGTGTTGTCGAAGTTAAAAGTGCCCGCACCCGCGATGGCCTGGGCATTGGCACAATCGTTGGCTCCCTGGGCAGCGGCGCTGGAGGCGCCAAAAAGCAAGAGGGTGGATCCTAGGATGGCGTGGAGAGTCTTCATAATCGTGTTCAGGGGTGACTGGGGAGGGCTTGCCGCTCTCCATACTATCCCACAAAAACGACGATTCCGCCGCATCCGGTGCCGTCAAATGCTGCCAGGGTCCCTATTTCAGGGGCAGAAGCTCACCTGGAGGCCGTTTGACAGGTTAAAAGGCGCCCCGCTGGCCAGGGGGTCGCGGTACCAGGTCTGGAAGAACCAGGTGCTCCCGGCGGTGATCAGGCCCGGTCCCCCATTGGCGGGAGGTTGGGTGAGATCCAACGGCCGAGCAGCTCCGCCGTTCTCGTTCAGGGACACCGGGGGCGACAGACGTTGGATGCCGCTGCCGCCGGCTCCCACGCAGAGGAAGCCCTGGCCGAAGGATATCTGGGTGTCATCCGAGCCATAGAAGAACAATCCGAACTGCCCTGGCATGCCGCCGAGAACGTTCAGAACCAAGTCATTGGCGGCGGTGGAGGTACTCCCGGTGGCAGAAATCACCGCCGTGTTCTCCGCGCTGTTGGGAGTGCTCGAACAGTAGTTGAGCAGCGTGCACTCGCACTCATCCGGCACGCCATTGCCGTCGGCATCCGCACTGGTGCCGGCTGTGATGTCACACTCGTCCGGCACGCCGTTGCGGTTGCAATCGCCACTGGTGCCGGTGTCGATATCCACCAGGTCGCTGACACTATTGCCGTTGCAGTCGCACTCCACATCGAAGAGGAGCAGGTCGTCGATGGCGGCCTCCACGCGGTGATCCGGCTCGCGGTCGCGGGCTTCAAAGCGAATCTGTACACCGGCGGTGGGCGCCAGGTACTCCGCCAGGCGCACCTCGTGATGGATCCAGCCGCCGGCCACTTCCGAGCCGTGGGGTCCAACGGCCTCCAGCAGCGACCAGGAGGCTCCAGCGTCGTTGGAAAGGAAGACCCTAAACCGATCGTTGCCGACGTATTCCATTTCGTCGTTTGAGAACCAACGCCAGTAGGACAGATGGGGATCGGAAAGCTGGGACGCATCGATGATCGGCGAGGTGAGCGTGGTCAACCCGCCATCCACATCGCCGCTGGCCCCCGTGTACCAACAGCGCGTTCCGTTCTCACTGTGATCGTCCTCGGGCTGGGCCAGGGTCCCGCTGGGATCTCCGTTGGTCCACAGGCCAGCGGTGGCGTTGTCATCGGGACCGCCAACCGTCCAGCCGGCGGCGGACTCCATTTGCTCGTCCACGGCCACATTGTGGGACAGGGCCAAATAGGCGTTGCGGCGCGTGTAGGGCGCCACACCAGGCTCGTTCCACTGGATGCCGTTGTTCGAAATGGCGCTGATGTACCAGGCCACGTTGCCGCCGCAGGGCAGGGACGGGAAGACCACATCGTAGTTTTCGCCGCCGGTGTGGACGAGGGGCGCATCCTGCCAGCCGCTGCCGTCATCAAAGTAAAGCCGCGGACTACCCGCCAGCAGGGTCCCGGGCAGCGCTTCCTGCACGCGCACTTGGAAACTCTGGCCGTCCGGGTGCAACATGGCCGGGGGCGTTTGGGGGTATTCAAAGGTGATCAAGGGCGCTCCGATCCAGATCACGAACAGTCCCTTTTCGATGTCGCTGACCAAGACGATGCCCGAGGGCAGATAGGGGTAACAACTCCAAGCGCCGTTGAAGCGATCGTTGTCATCCAGGGGCCAGGTGTCGAAGGACGCAATCTCCGTGGCGTTGATCGGATCCGAGGCGTCGAAGACGCGCAGGCCGCTGCGGTAGTTGGCCTCGTAGATGCGGTTGCCCAGCGTGTACAGGTTGTGGCCAATGGCGCGGTTGCCGTTCGTGAAGGAGCCCGCCAAGGAGGCGTTGTTCAAGTTGGAGATGTCCATCACATAGGTTGTGGTGGGCAGCGTGCCGTTCTCGTCCAGCTCGTCGTTCAAGTAGGCGTACTGGCGATCCGGCGAGATCCAGGCCTGGTGGGCATAGGCCGCATTGCTGTAGAAGACAGTGTCGCGCGTGTAGATGTTGGACTTGTTGGTGACATCCAGGATCTCGAAGCGCGTTTGGCTGGAGCCGTTGCCGTAGCCGCCGCAAATGAAAGCGATCTGGCGCCCGGCATAGGTGCCGCTGGTGTAGGTCACAACCTGGGCATCGTGGACATAACGACTCGACCATTGCCCCACGTAATTGGGGTTCAGTGGATTGGACAGATTGTAGATACGCAGCCCCTCGCCGCTGCCGCCACAGCGGTAGAGGTAACCGGAGACTTCGTCGATGGCCACGTTGTGGGACTGGGTCGTGCCTCCGCTGGTAACAGTGTTGGCCAGGGTCACGACGCCGTTGTCCACACCGGAGAGGTCAATGACTTGGATGCCGCCGCCCCCTTCGCTGACGGCATAGGCGTAGTTCTGGTAGGTCTTGATGTCGCGCCACAGGCTGCCGGGACCCGGGATATGGGCCACGACTTGGGGGAAGGAGGGGCTCGTCACCTCCACCACGCCGGTGCCGTTGGAGAGGCCGATCAGGGCGTACTCGCGGCCCGAGGGCGAAACATAGCCCCAGCAATCATTGCCATTGGCCTCGAACAACTCCGTGCCGCTGACCCAGGACAAGAGCGAGGCGTTGTCGGAGATGAACTCCAGGCCGGGGTTATCTCCCCCGGAGAGGTAGCCGTGGCTACTCGAACTGCTGCCCGGAGGAGCCCCGGGGCGCCAACCGGGGCCGGGATAGATGGGCTGGCGGTCGAGGATTTTGGGATCGTCCTCGTGCAGGCTGACGGAAACGGGAATGCTGGCGGGCAGGACAACGGGAACGAGGGCAGTGAGGATTGAGAGCATCTTGTCGCGGGGAGTTATTGTGGGGCTATTATCCAGTGGTTCGACGCAGGCCGCGGAACCCAGGATCGCACAAAACGGTAAATCTGTGTGCCTGCCCCGCCAAGCAGCCCTGCGTGGAGCAGGGACTTGGGGCGACGCAGTGCCCTGATAGTACGGTTTCTCTGACTGGCTGCCCTTCCCAGGCTGGTTTTTGCTGGCCTACGCACCTTTGGGGGCGCCTCTAGCAGCACAACTGCTCTGGATTGATACTCCTGGGCCCAGGCCTACCGGTGCCTCTTCGCCCACTGGTGCTGCCTGCGCCCGCTGCCTGTGCTCGTATTTCCGCCGCGCCAGAGTGACTCCCCAGTGACTCCTGAGTGACTCCTGAGTGACTCGCGTGGTGGGGCTTGCCGTCAACGCACGCGGCGGGCATCCTGCCCGTTCCAAAAGCGACAAACGCCAACCAAACCAACTCAGAGAGCCCAAGCCATGCGCACCTCCGCCCTCCTCCTGCTTCCCATCCTAGCCGCCTGTAGTAGCGACCCCATCCCCCCGACAGCTGACCCTGTCGAGCCCGCAAAGGCCAGCGCCGAGGCAGCCGCAGACATTGAGAATACCGCTGACGGGGAGGCCCTCGGGACCGCCGACACAGTTGCAGGCCAGGTTCAGGCGACTGCGGAAAACGGTGTCGCCGGCGCTGCCGTCTTGCGCACAGTTGACCTGGGAGATGGCCTGACCATCGATATCATGCGCGAGGGCAGCGGAGACAAATGCGCCGCCGGCGACCTGATCCAGGCTCACTACACGGGCACCCTGGCCGCCGACGGCACGGAGTTCGATTCCTCTCGCAAGCGCGGTGAGCCGATCTCCTTTCCCCTCGGGGCCGGGCGCGTAATCAAGGGTTGGGACCGGGGCTTCGCGGGCTTAGCCATCGGCGCGCGGGCCGTGCTGCACATCCCCTCCGCCTTGGCCTACGGTCCGCAGGGTCGCGGTTCGATTCCCCCCGACGCCGCCCTGGACTTCGATGTGGAGGTTGTGGACATTCTGCGCGTGAAAATCGAAGTTCAGCAGGAAGGTACAGGTCCCGCCGCCGCGAGGGGCCAGGAGGTCGTCGTCCACTACACCGGTCGCCTGGCGGATGGTGGTAAACAGTTTGACTCCTCCCGCGACCGGGGCCAGCCCTTCCGCTTCCGGCTGGGGACGGGCCAGGTGATCCAGGGCTGGGACATGGGTTTCGACGGCATGAAAGTGGGCACCAAGGCCGTGCTGCACATTCCCTCGGCCATGGGATATGGCGCCCGGGGTGCCGGAGGCGCCATCCCCCCCAACGCCGACCTGGAGTTCGAAGTCGAACTGCTCGAGGTCCACTAAACTTTTTTCGGCCAGGGCCGACCTCCCCGGGAAACTGGGGCTAGCTTTGGAGTGCAGCCGATGGGCTGCGGTTCCTCTCTCCCCGCCTGGCTCTAGCGAGCCCAGGCCACCGGCGAAAAGCCGGCAGTGACGGATGCTCCCGCTAAAGCGGGACATCCGTCACTCATTTCCAATCCACTTCGGCCGCTCTGCTGCTACCTGCCAAGGCTGCCTGCCGCTGCCCCGCCAGCGCCGAGTAACTCCGCGCTTGAGACACCACCTCCAGTACTGTCTATTGTCCCAGGTCGGCTGGCCAACTTGCCAAACGATCTGCCGCTCACACCTCCATCGCCAGGATGCATCCAATGATTGCCGCCCTCCTTTTGAGTCCCCTCATCGCGCCCCTAGCCCCCTTTCAACCGCCCCCCACGCAACAGGCCGGCCAGGAAACACCCGACGGATTCGAGGTCCAACTCTACGGCCGTTACCAAGTGGACTGGCAGGACTTCGATCCGGACGCGGACACCTCCCTCTTGCTGTCTCCAGTGGAAGACGATCTGCGCCTGCGGAGCCTGCGCCTCGGCCTCCAGGGCCAGTTCACGCCCAACCTCCCCTTCCGCCTGGACTACGAGCTGAAGGGTGTCGATTATCGCCGGCCGCGGGATATCTGGCTGGGCTTCGAGGGCCTCTCCGCCGCCTCGATCAAAGCCGGCCACATCAAGGAACCCTTCGGCCTCGAACGCCAGGGCAGCGCCAAGGACGCCTTGATGATCGAGTTGGGCCTGGCGAACTCCTTGACACCCGGACGCAACTTGGGCGTGCTCTTCAGCGATCCTGTCAAGGGCGGCCGCATGACCTGGGCCGCTGGTTTTTTCCGCGGCACCCAGCACCTAGATGAATGGGACGACGACGGTGAGACAGCCATCACCGGCCGCCTCACCGCCATCCCAGTGGACAGCAAGGCCAGCGAACGCCTTGTGCACATCGGGGCCGCCTTCAGCCATCGCTCCCCTGACGGAGATGCCGTGGGATTCAGCACCGATCCCGAAGCGGCCTTTGCCCCGGATTACCTAGACACGGGCTCAGTGGCTGCGGATAGCGTCGAGTTGATCGGGCTGGAGGCAGCCTACATGGAAGGCCCCTGGACGGTGCAAGGCGAGTGGATGAAGGCCAGTGTGGATGCCATCTCCGGCGACGATCCGGCTGTCTCCGCCTACTACATCACCTTGGGACGCTTTCTCAGCCAAGGCGATCGGCGCCGTTACGAGACTGACCGCGGCCGCTTTGGCGGAGTAACCCCACTGCGCCCCTGGACCAGCGGCGGCGATGGTGCGTGGGAGGCCGTGGCCCGCTATTCATATGCCGATTTCCAATCCGGTCCGGCCTTCAACGGCAATGAACTCTGGACCTTGGGAGTCGGCGTCAACTGGTATCTGGATGCCCATTCGCGCTTTTCCCTCAACCTCTGCACGGCCGATTTGGATGAGGTGGGAGACACGGATATGCTCCTGGCCCGCTTCCAGGTGGCGTTTTAATGGCAGGCCAGGGCAGCTGAGGCCCAGCAGCCAGTGCCTATGCCCTGACGCTGCCATTAGCTAGCTGGCCGTTTCCTGGCCAGTTGATCGTGCAGTGGCCGGGCGGACCGCTAGGAGCCCCTTGCTCCGGGCTTGCGTCCCTTGCCTGCGGGTTTCGCCTACCAACAGGGCAAACACCCTAGGAGCATTCTGGCCCCCTCAGGCATCCAAGGCGCATCCAGCACGACATGTTTCAATTGCAGCCGCAGCAACCCTTTGCATCACTCCGTCAGTCTTGAATGCATTCAGGGTCGCGCTTTTCTTTCATTTTCACTCTTGCGATCATTTGTTTTCACTGTACCATCCCAGATGTGATGTCTCTCCCCGCGGGATCGACGCCACACCGCCGGCCGCACCGGCACTCACCGCAACTCACCGCAAGACCTAACACGGGTCAGACGTACCAGCGCTTCGTCCTCCACCGTGTACTCCTTGCCCAGACTACGGGCTTGAGCCCAACTTTCGGCCCCCGGGCCGTCAGATGGATTTGTCCAGTCGAAGCACCGGGAATACGCGCCATGGGTGGCCACTCACTGCCGATCTGACTACTAGGGCAGAGCCATGAATTCCTCCAAATCCTCCACCATGAAGTTTGCTAACACTCCCCCCGCCACAGCTGCACAAACGCGAACTCCACGCCTGCTGCCGCCCCTGCTCACGGGCTTGGCCCTTTTGGGCTGCCACCACCACGACAGCGCTATCTTCGGCGGCGGCGGCGGGGGCACCACTGCCCCCCACACCAGCGGCGTGGCCCTCTACTACGACCTGAACCTGAACGGCCAGCCGGATGCGGGGGATGAGCTCGTCGTTCCCTTCGACCAGGCCGTGACCCTCGCTGGCGCCCTGGGCAGCGACATGCGCACGCAGGTATATGGCGATCGTCTCGGCCAAGGGCCCGCCCTGGCCGCCGGCCCCCTGTCCCACCAGGTGACCATCTCCCTAGGAAACGGTGCCAGTTTCAAGACCCGCCAGGGCTTCGACCCGGCCTTCACTGCGCGCAACTCGCCCTCGGGCCTGGATGTCAGCCCTAATCTGCAACCGGGAGCCATCACTTCAACCGAGTCCGGCCTCTCCGCCGCCGAATCCGAGGGCGTGGACATCTTCCCGGGCTTGGTGGCCGGCCCCGGGGGCTTTGGCCTCGGCGACAGCCTGCGGGCCGTAGCCGGCGACCTGGACGGCAATGGCTACCAGGACCTGGTGCTGGCTGGCACCAACCGCATCTACCTCGCGGATGCCACGGGCCAACTGGCCCCCGGAGAGGCCCTTCTAGCTGGTGCTGATTCAATCCTGTGCCTGGTCCTGGCAGACATGGATGGGGACGGCTCATTGGACATCGTTCTGGGTACATCCGGCGCCGACCGCATCCTGCTGGGCAATGGCGATGGGACTTTTGTGGATTCCGGCGCTGCCCTCGGCTTTGGTGTCACAGCTGATCTGCTGGCTTTGGACCTGGAGAACGACGGGGACCTGGATGTCGTCAGCATCACCACTTCCGGCGGCCATACCTATACCCAGGATTCCGATGGCAACTTCGCCAGCGGAGGAGCTTCCCTTCCTGGTGCGCTCTCCGCCGACGGCCGCGCCCTTTTGGCTGCCGATCTTGACCATGACGGCGACCAGGATTTGCTGATCCGGTCCGGCCCTTCCGTACAGGTATATTCCGGCGCCGGTGACGGCACCTTCACCACTGACTCGCCCACGGTGGGTAGCGGCTCATTCGGCTACACCTTCGCCCTGGGCGATCTCGACGGGGACGGGAACCAGGACCTCGTGATCGGTGAAGCCACCGCCGCAACCATCTGGCTCGGCGACGGAGCTGGGAGTTTTACCGATTCGGGTCAAGCACTAGCGGGCCTCACCGCGACCCTGGCCCTGGTTGACATGGACAGCGACGGAGCGCTGGATATTGTCCAGGGCCGCGTGGGAGCCAACCGCGTATGGGCCAATGACGGCCAGGGCCTGTTTGTGGACACTGAACAGAACCTGGGGACCGGCTCCACCGTGGATATCTTGGCCGCTGATCTGGACGGGGACAGCGACCAAGACATCTTGGCCCTCAACAGTGCGGGTCCGGATGTGCTCTACCACGGATCCCTCGCCGGCACCTGGGGCGCTGCGCGTTTCCGGGATGCGGGCCAGGAGCTGGGGGCGCACTCCACCTTCAGCATGGACACCGCCGACCTCGATCTGGACGGCGACTTGGACCTGGTAACCGGCAACAACGAAGGCATCCAGGTCTGGAAGAACAACGGGGAAGGCGCCTACACCCCTTTTGGTGATGCCCTGGATGCCAGCGCCCGGGTCTACAGTCTCCTGCTCCGCGACCTCGACGGGGACGGTGATGTGGACCTCCTGGCTGGCAACCAGGGCAACCAGCATTTGAAGGAGCCCATCACCTACCTGGCCTGGGAAAACGTGGATGGGCAGGGGACCTTCGCCTTCATTCCGCCCCCGGATGCCTGGGTTTCCTCATCCAAGCTGGCCGTGGGCGATCTCGATGGCGACGGAGCAGCTGATCTGATCCTGGCCAGCTACCAGCCCCCCAGCATGGTTTTTCTAGGCCAAGCGGGGTCGCCGGTTTTTGATTCAGTTCACCAGGAGCTCCCTGACAGCCTTACGACCTGCTGTGCCCTCGGCGACATCGACAGCGATGGCGACCTGGACCTTTTGCTGGGCAACGGGGCGGGCCAAGGCAACAGCGTCTATCTGAATGACGGCTCGGGCAACTTCACCGATTCCGGCCAGGCCTTGGGCAACGCAGATACGCGGGCCTTGGCTCTGGGGGACTTGGACCGCGACGGCGACCTGGACCTGGCCGTGGGCAATGTGGTCGAGGAGCGTATTTTCCTCAATGACGGAGCAGGTAACTTCACCGACAGCGGCCAGGCCCTGGGCACCGGTAGTACCAAGTCCCTGGTCCTAGCTGATCTCGACGGCGACGGCGACCTGGACCTGGTGGTGGGCAATGGCCTGGACATCAACGTCGACAACCCCGGCCAACTGGACCAACAGAACTACATCTGGTTCAACGAGGGCGACGGCACATTCCTGGAGGCCAACGCGCGCACCTTTTCCCCCGCCGACGGCCGCAGCGCCACCCATGCCGTGACCGTGGCGGATGTGGATCAAGACGGCGACCTGGACATCCTCTCCGGCAACCTCCAAAACGAACCGAACAGATTCTGGCGCAACGAGTAAGGGCCCGCTCCCTCTCCCGCAAGCTACGGCTTGCACAAACGGGGGGAGAGGTGGCCAAACTTCCGGCAGCGTCTCCTGGAGGTAACGCTGTATCCTCGACGGAAGAATGGGCGCCTCTCCCCCCAACCTCTTGCCTCCGCCCCGGCGGCGCCACCGCCGACCAGGACTCTGGAAGGCTCAAGACCGCATCGCCTTCTACTGCGACGGGCCCCAGCAGCACTTCACCCGCGCCCTACCGGCCCTGGAGAGGCCCGCATCCCCAGGGCCGGGGCAGATGGGTCTGGGGCAGGTCGAGTTCTCCCGTGTCGGAGCACGCTCTGACGCCCAGTTGATTCTCACGTACTGTTCTGGAGGGGAGTCACCAAGCGGCGCGCATCCAAGTCCCGAATCCTACGAACTGCACATCGCGCCGGAACGTATCGAGCTCTCCGCGCCCCACGGCCTGGGCCTGCTCCAGGGCACGCGCACTCTGAAGCAATGGCTGGCGAGCGCCTGGGAAGGCGAAGCCCAGGCCCCGCGACCACTACCCTGCGAGGTGATTGTCGATTCCCCGGCCATATTGCGGCGCGGTGTCATGCTGGACATCAGCCGCGACCGCGTGCCGCGTATGGATTTCCTGCGAGCTTGGATCGAACAACTGGCGGCCCTCAAGATCAACGAGCTGCAGCTCTACACGGAACACGCCTTTGCCTACGACGGGCATCAGACGGTCTGGCAAGGCACGGACCCCATCACACCTGGCCAACTGGCGGAGTTGGCGCATTTCTGCCACGAGCGGGGCATCGACCTGGTGCCCAACCAACAGAGCCTGGGCCACATGCACCGTTGGCTGAAACACCCCTCCTATCACCACCTGGCCGAGTGCCCAGGGGGCATCGACCATCCCTTCAGCACGGCGCGCGAACCCTATGGCCTGGCCGTCGATTGCGATGCCACGCTGCCCTTCTTGGCAGAACTCTACGGGCAGTTGCTCCCCCACTGCCTGCCGCCGGTGGTCGCAGAAAATGCTCCCTTCCAAAACGGCATCCTGAGTGTGGGGCTGGACGAAGCAGAGGACCTGGGCCAGGGGCGTTCCGCCGCGCTGGAAAAACGCCTGGGACGCCGCCGCCTGTTCTGCGGCCATCTGAAAAATGTCGCCCGTCTGGCCGTCGACCACGGTCGCCGGGTGCAGTTTTGGGCCGACGAATTGTTGGCACCGGAACTCCCCCTGGCCGCCGCCGGAGGAGATGATTCCAATCCCGGCGGCGCCCCGGGAGACTTGGCCGCCGACCTGCCGCCGGGTGCCATGCCCCTGGTTTGGGGCTACGAGGCTGATCACCCGTGGGAGCGCGCCTGCACACCCTTGGCCGGGACGGAGTTCTACATCTGCCCGGGAACCAGCTCCTGGAACTCCTTCCTGGGCCGTCCTGCCAACGCCCGCGCCAATCTGGTGACTGCCGCGCAAGAGGCCGCTGCCCGCGGCGCCGCCGGGTATCTGATCACGGACTGGGGCGACCGCGGCCATCACCAGCCACCGACGATCAGTGACGGGCCCCTGGCCCTGGGGCTCTCCCTGGCCTGGAACACAATGCAACTCCCAGCCCCGGAGGATATCCACGCCTACCTCGATCAGCAGTGCTACGGCGCACGCGGCCTGGCCGCCGCGGTTGAAGCCTGTGGCCGAGCCGCGGAGGCTCCCGCCGTGGGCACCGCAAACGAAAACCCGCCCTCGGCCCTCTTGCGCTATGCCACCGAAGCCCTGCCCCACCGGCGCCTGCCCGGCCTCGCTGCGCGCACCCTGGAAAGGGCCCAGGAACAACTGACGGCCGCCCGCGCCCACCTGGAAGCCCTCGCCTGCCCCACGCCCCAGGCCACCCTGGCCCGGGCCGAAGTGGCCTGGGCCGCTCGCTTGGCGAACGCGTGCCTGCACCTGGGCCTGGCCCGCCTGGCCCAGGGCGGACTCCCCCTGGCGCGCCTGGCCGCACCGGCCCACCAGGAATTGGCCCGCCTCCTGGCCCCCTGCCTGGCGGACCACGGCCCCCTGTGGCGCGGCCGTTCCCGAGAAGGTGGTCGCGCCGACTCCCTGGACCGCCTGTTGGCACTCTGCGCCGATCTCGGACCGAGCCTGGGAGAACAACTGGCTGGCGGCCCGGCAGATCCCGTCCGGTACTCCTAGGAGTTCGTTGACAAACTCCCCACTACGGCTTTGCCCTCGACGCCGCTGCGGCGTCAGGCTCGTCGCCGCTGGCTTCGCCTCGCGACGGGCATATACCAACGGGCTCCTAGGGGTTGTAAACCTGGAAGAGGTCGGTGACCGCCTCCAGCACATCTCGGTGCCAGCCGTCGGTGGTGCCGGAAGTGTAGGTCCAATCCGAGGCCGGCAGCACCACGCCGTTTCCGTCTGTCACCTCGAAGTGTACGCGGTTGCCGTAGTTGCCCACGAAATCCGTGTACTCATAGCGAAACTCCAGCACATCGCCACCGTCGCCGGACAGATCAAAGGTGTAGCTCTCTTCGCCTTCATCTCCCCGCAGCCCATCGCAGTAGAGGTCAACACCCGCCCCTTGCAGGTAGAGGCGCTTGGTGAAGTAGTCCGTGCCGCAGCAACCGCTGGAACAGGTAGTAGTTGTGCTTTTCGAGTCTTCGATACGGAATGTGATTTGGGCTTCGGTGGGATCCAGCGGCACCGGGATTGACCAGGACTGGTACCAACCGGTCATGCCGTTTTCCCGGGGCGGGAAGAAACCCATCAGGCCATCTGGGAAGTTGCCGCTGGTGGGAGTGCGCTCGGCAAAAATACCACCATGTCCGCCTTCATAGAGCAGGGTCAGGGGGAAGTCATACATGACGATCCCGTCGGCCACCCCCGCATCGATGGCGATCTGTTCTTCCAAGCTCGGCACATCCGCCTCGTCATCAAAACCGAGCTCGGCGTAGTGCACCACCAGCATCTTCCCACCAGCTAGATCGTCCCGCAGCGCACTCAACTGAGCTTCATAGTTGTCAGCTACATAACCAGTACTGGAGGTGCTGATGGGGTAGACGATAAGCACACCGTCGATGCGATCGCCGATATGCCAGTCTTCCGTGGTTTGGGCCACGATCCAACCATCCCTGGCATTGTTGCGTGTCCAATACTCGAGGTGATTGCTGGGACGATCGTAAACATCCACGGCGGTGCTGATGTTGTATGCCACGGTGTAGTCCTCGTCCACCGCATTGCTGTCGAAGGCGAGTGCCCAATCCGCAAACGGCACACCATCCTGGGCCCAATCCAGGTCCCACACGTAGAGCATCTTCTGATGATAGGCATTCACGCCAACCTGCCC
>NYXZ01000113.1 GCA_002686595.1 Planctomycetota bacterium
CTCTCCAGCGTCCTGGGCTGCCCCGTCGGCGGGCCCTTCACTGGACTGATTACCGGAGCTTGAGCCTTGTCTGGACCGGTTGTTTGAGCGTCGTTTGCGGGGCATGGCGTGAACCTCGGGATACTAACCGCCTGGGAGTTGGCCTGGAACCGTGGGCTGCCTTCCAGCGCCGAGGGAGTGGGCCATGTGCCTCGGTGAACTGGCTAGGGCTGCCTTGTGGGAACCGTGGACCGCGGGGCCTGATCCCGGCGGATGCCCCTGGGCCTCGTGGCCTCGGCGTGGCCTTGAAACGGGGCGCCAGGCAGGAACGGGTGTGGTGCGCGGCCTTGCGGGGTCCCCTGGGCGGCGCTATGGTGCCCGCTTCTGGAGGGCAGTAGCTCCAATTGGTTAGAGCGACTGATTCCAAATCAGTAGGATCGGGGTTCGAGTCCCTGCTGCCCTGCCACGCATGCCGATATCGCCCCCCGACCACATGGAAGAGTTCGAGGAAAAACCCGCGGAGGAGTCCACGGATTCACCCGAGGAGGGCTACACACCTGATCCCCGGGGTCCGCGCCCCTTGCCCGCTCCCGGGGAGGAGTTGGAGGAGCCGGAAGAGGAAGAGGAGGAAGACGAGCTGGGGCCGGAGACGCCGGTGCCCAAGCTGGCCGTGCTCCAGGACGCCATGGCCTGGGCATTTGAAGGCGAGACGGTGGAGGATGGCGTGCTCGACATTTTCGCGCGCCACGCCCTGATGGTCCTGGAGCGCAACCGGGAGCTCAACCTGACGGCCATTGTCGAGCCGCGGGAAGTGGCCGCCAAGCACTACCTGGATTCCTGGCGCACTTGCCGCCTGATTCCTCTCTTTGGCAGGCGCGTCTTGGACCTGGGCAGCGGCGCGGGCTTTCCCGGCTTGCCCATGGCCGTGGGCGAGGATGACACCCGCGTGATTCTCTGTGAGTCGCGCAAGAAGAAGGCCGCCTTCTTGCAAGAAGCGGTGGATGAACTGGGCCTGAGCAACGCCAGTGTGGTGGCCGAACGCGCCGAGGATCACCTGAACACGGTGGAAGTGGATATCGTGGTGGCGCGGGCCATCTCCTCGGTGCGCGAAAACGTGCGCACCCTGCGCAAGGTCAAGCATCGCCTCAAGGATTACGTGATGCTCAAGGGCGCCAACTGGTCCCGGGAAGTGCGCAGCGGCGAACGCGAGGCGGAACGGCTGGGTTTCCACCTGAACACCGTTCTGGAACACGAGCTTCCCGGAGAGATGGGCAAGCGCGCGGTCTTGGTCTACCGCGCTCCCGGCGGCGCGGGGCTGTAGGGAGCTGGGAGCAGATGTGGGGGAGATGTCCTAGGGACGAGGCTCGGCGGGAGCGGGTGGCGGGGCTGAGTGCGGGCGGAACCGAGGCCAGCCGGTGAAAGTGAGGAGGCTGTTCGCCCTCTTGGGTGGCCTGTTGCTGGCGGTGGCCGCCCTGGAGTTGGGCCTGCGATTCGCATTGCCGGAGTATCGCTTCACTGACAAGAACTCGGAGCGCTACTGGCTGCTGCGCCTGGAGGAGAAGGCGGCCGAGGGCAATGCCATGGAGCGCGGTGGCATGCGCTACGATGCTGTGCTCGGGTGGCGGCCCCTGGCTGGTCTTGCCCGCAGTGACTACAGCACCAACAGTCGCGGTTTGCGTGGCAAGGCGGAGCACAGCTATCGGCGTGCGTCCGAACGGAGGCGCCTGCTCTTTGTGGGGGACTCGTTCACTTTTGGCTACGGTGTTTTGGATGGGGAGGTTTTTGGCGAGGTGTTCGCTCGGGGGCATCCGCAGGTAGAAGTTATCAACCTGAGTGCCAACGGCTATGGCAACGACCAACAGATGCTCTACTACAGGGAAGAAGGCGCCCGCTACCAGGCGGATGTGGTTGTGCTGGTGTCGTTCATCCCAGATTTTCACCGCAATGTGCTTTCGGTTAGGGATTTCCCGAAGCCGCGCCTGAGGGTGGAAGGTGGCAGCTTGAGGGGAGGCGGGGAACCGGTCGCCTCGGTGGCCGATACTCTGGAGAGCTGGCGGGCCAACCACGGGCCAGGGCTGAGGGTCTGGGAGCTAATCGAGGCCGCCCGGAAGAAATGGTTGCCAGTCCCTGAGGAAATCACCTCCGGTGAGCGGGCAACTCTGGTGCAGGCCATCTTGGAGGCATGGCACAGGGATGTCCTGCGGGGAGGTGGGCGGCCTGTCCTGGTTCTGGTGCCCCACATGCTGGGTCGGGCATGGCCGGGCCACGGGAAGATGGAAGCCTGCTACGAGCGGGCAGCCGCCAGCCTAGGCATTCCCTGCTTGAACCTGACCGCGGAGTTTCATCCGGAGACAGCAGGGAAGGGGGACGAGCCCACCTACGACCTGCAGAACTACCACTGGACCGCGCGAGGGCATGAGGTGGCGGCGGAGAAGATCGCTGCTTTCCTCGCTGCCGAGGGCCTGCTCGGACCGACAGGGGGGCAAGGGGCGAGCCTAGAGCAGGGGCTTCAACAGGTGATAGAGGCCGAAGGCGGCGGCGACTAGGAGCGCGCCCATGAGGGTTGTCTTGAGGGCGGCTACGAGTAGCTGGGCGAGGCTCGGCGCGGGCGGGGCCTTGCTAGCGGGATCGGGCGGGGGCTCGACTGTCATGGAACTGGTTCCTGGGCCGGGCTAGCCGCTGGGCAAGGGTGGGAAGGGGTGGTGCCCGAGGGGGGAGTCGAACCCCCACTTCCTTATCGGAAACATGGACCTGAACCATGCGCGTCTGCCAATTCCGCCACCCGGGCACGGGGAGGAGCGGGAGACCATACGACCCCGGTGCGGGCAGGTCAACGGCGGGTGGGCCCTTTGTGACGGGCCGGGGGGCGCTGGGTGGGAGGTTGGCGGAGGCTTGCTGGTCGGCTGGAAGGATGGCTGAAAGGGGCCGGGTTTGGAGAGGAGGAGGGGGGGGCTGTACATCCCTTGGATGCCACTGCTTGCCAGGGAGGCAGCGGGCCGCAGGAGGCGGGTGCGGCCTTGGCTTGTGAGGTGTCCAGGGCGGAATCGGGCGGGGGCGGTGCAGGGCTGGGGGGCTGGGCAGGTTATGCTGGGCCCTGTCATGGCTCGTTCCGAGAAGCACCGCACCATCGCCCAGCACAGAAAGGCCCGCTATCTCTATGAGATTTTGGAGGAGCTGGAGTGCGGCCTGGTCCTGCAGGGTACGGAGGTCAAGAGTCTGCGGGCCGGCCAGGCTTCAATCGCCGAGTCCTATGCCAGCTCGCGTAACGGGGAGTTGTGGCTGGTGGGGGCGACGATTCCGGTCTACAGCCACGGTTCGGCCCACAATCACGAGCCCGACCGCGAACGCAAGCTGTTGGCCTCCAAGAAGCAGATCGACGATTGGTACAAGAAGGCGCGGGAGAAGGGCATCACGATGGTGCCCCTCGAACTCTACTTCGAGGGGCACTTGGTGAAAGTCAAGCTGGGCCTGGTGCGTGGCAAGCGCCAGCAGGACAAGCGCCAGGCTGCGCGCCAGCGGAGCGATCAACGGGAGATGGACCGCGCCCTGAGAAGGCGCCGCTGAGGCTTTGCTCGGTGGCTCAGCGGGGCTCGCGACAGGGCACTGTCTCGGCGTCTTCCACATGACCGGCGTTCAATGCGGATTCATTACAATCGCATTCGGGCAGCGAGAGACCGGTCCCAAGGGCACCGAAAAGGGCACATTCGCAAGCCTGGGACCGAACCGGTAAATTCCCTTTGGGCACGCAGCGATTACCCGGTGATGCCTGCCCATCGCACACCTGGTGCGCTGGGTAGATGAACTTGAAGCTCGGGCAGAACTCGCCGCCGATGCTCACGCTATGTCCGAAGAGCGAGAAGCCGATGCCGCATTCCCTGCCGCTTGTGGATTCATCCACTCTGGCGTCAACCTGTGTCGCGCCTACATCCGGACATTGTCCCGCGGCCCACAGGGGAGTCAGCAGGAAGGCCAGGGCGCCGCAGGAAAGGAGGGGGGTGAGTGTTTTCATGATGACTTGTCTCCGCATAGTTGATTGTGATTAAAAATATCCAACTGGTCGGGCCAAGCCATACCGGTTGGCGCTTCTAGTAGGGCGTAAACGGCAGGCTGGAGACCTGCTGTTTCAGAACATCGAAGTCCTCGTGTGACAAGAAGCTGGAGAGCAACTGCACGGCGCGTTCGCGGGTGGAGGTCGGAACCCTGTGGTCCAGGGCTATTTCGCGCATGAGATCCACGCTGCCGTCTCTAACCGAGCCAGCCGTGTTGCGTGTCTTCTGGGCGAGATTGTGGGCGGCGGAGAGGGCCTGGTGGGCGGGGATGCCGAGACCGGGATCCTGGCTTTCGCGGAAGCCGGTGCGAATGAGTTCCAGGGCCTCTGGCGTCGCGCTGCCTGCGACGTAGGCGGTCATGGTTATCACGGCTTGGCCGCGCACTTGCGGGGCGGGGTCATAGCGGGCCACATCAAACATGTGGTCTTTGCCCAGGGAAGCCATGCCGGCCACCAACATCTTGCGGGGGCCGGGATTGCTGTCCAGGGTGGCCAGGTAATCGTACTCCGCGAGCAAGGCGTCGGCGGCCTCGGGCCGCATGCCGAGGGTCATGAGTTGGGCGTACATGTTGCTCGTGGCGCGCTGTCCGAAGAAAGCAGCCGCCTCTTCCGCCGGGGCCGCCACGGCGATGGCCATGGCTATTTCCCTGCGCAGTTCTCGATTGTCCGCCTGACTGTCGAACAGCTCAGTGGCCCAGCTCATGGCCGTCGCCGCCTGGGCCTCGTCGCCGAAGAGTCCGATCAAGGCGTCCTTCAGCAGTTTCGGTGAGTCGATTTCGCTCAGGAAACGCGCGTAGTAGGCGGCCCGTTCCTCGTCTGACAACTGGGCAGCCAAGTCCGCCAGCAGAGACTCGAACAGGTCACTCTTCTCGGGGTTGGCAGCTGCCAGTTCCCGCAAGAGCGGCAGAAACTCGACGCTGAGCAGTGCCCCTTCGCCGGCGCGCAGGGAGGTCAGCAGGCGTGCGAGTTGAGCATCGCTGGGAGCAGGGATGATGGCCAAGCCTTCGAGAACCGAAACAAGGAAGGCCCGACCATCAACCCCCGCACTGAGTTGGGACAACTCCCCAGTATCCCCGGGGGTGTTGTAGACCAGAGCGGCCAAGGCAAGGGCTTTGACCGCACCGATCTCGGCGGCGCTCTGTGCAGTGAGCTCATCTCCCAGAGCGCCGGACGCCAAGAGGGCCAGGACGCGTTCCATGTTCGCCACGGGGACCAGCATGGGCCGCAGCAGGCCATCGAGTTCGTCCCACGGGATGACTGCCATCTTCTCCAACAGGGCGCGCAGTTCGTCATCCCAGAGGGTGGGGGCCGGTGGCAAGGTGTCGCGCGCGGGAATCGGCACGAGGCCGGTGCCCGGGACAGCCGCGGGCTCGGATTCCGACACCAGGGCGGCACCAGCTGCAGCCGATGACTCGCCGTCCACGGGCTGGGCGCGGGGCTGGGCGCGCCAGGCGAAGGGGTCGAACCAGGCCAAGGCGAGAAGGACCAGGGCCGCGGGCAGTAACAGGGCGATGGGGGGAATGGATTTGATTTGGGTGGACATATCTGTGCGGGGTTGGTGGTGGTGGAGGGCCATCCGCGCACAGATTTCACGCCGGGCGGCGGCCTTACTCCTCAGACGGGGCGAGGGCGCGCGGGTCGCACTCTCTCTTTAAAAACCATCAGAAATGGAACTCCGCCTGCCGGGGCACAGGTATCTGCCCTATACTTAGGGTCACTTAGGGGGCGCACTGGTTTCGACCGGTTTCGCGCCGCTCCGAGTCGCGTGTCGGGTACTCCGGGTCACCCCGCAACCTGCCCCGGAAACGGCTTTAATTGCCAACAACTACTCTCTCGCTGCTTAGTTAAATAAGCAGCCGTCCCCCGCGGAGTGTCCGCGGCCGCGGGAGGACGCAACAGCGGACTGGCCGGCGAGCAACGCCCCGTGGCGGACCGGCGAGACTTCAGGCGGGGCTGGCCCCAGGGCAGCCCGTCAACCGGCGGCCCGCGGGCGAGATTCAAACGGCTGACTACACACGTAGACGCTCGGCGCCGGCTCATTCCGGGACGCGGGTTCGATTCCCGCCGCCTCCACCAAGTACGGAGTGGCGCACCATGCCGCTGTTGTGCGGCAGGAAAGTGCTGCACAACAGCGGCAGGGTGCGCCACTCCGTACTTGTGTGTATCATCCAGCCATGGCGCGTTCAGTGACTAGCTACGACCAGGCGGCGCAACTGCGGGGGTTGCGTGAACAGGGTTGGTGTGCCTTTGAGGGCTTTTTTGATGGCGCGGAGAACGAGGGGATGGTCCTGCGCTTGACGGCGTTGCTGGGGGGGCGGGAGGTCGACAGTCTGACGGGCTTGGGCTGTACCGTCTTTTCGCTGCTCGCGCGGGACCCTGGCTTTGGGGGTTACCTCGGGCGCAGCGACATTCTTTCCTTCTGCGCGCGGGCCCTCGGCGTGCCGGAGCGTGGGCCGCGGCTCTGTCGCACCGGGGCGCGTCTGTCCGGGCCGGCCTGCGGGGAGCGACTCGAATGGCACCACCACCAGGGCGAGCTTCAGCAGGCGCTGGATGAAAGGGAACGCTTCGAACGCCTGCTGGTGTTGTGCTATCCCCTCGGCAGCTCGGAGCGCATCGGGCCACTTGTGGTTCGTTCGCGGGCCTTTGACGATCCCCTTGAGTCGGCTCCTCGCGATCCATTTGCTCCCCTTGCTGGGGAGCAGGCGTTGGAGGTTACACCGGGGACGGCGGTTGTCATCGACGCGCCTTTGTTGCACGCCGCCGGCCGCGGCAGCGAGTCTGTACTGCGCCTGGTCTGGGGAGCGCAGTTGCAGGCCGCCGGCGACCGCACTGCCCATCCCGATGATGATCCCCTGGGCGAACGGTGGCGGGCGACGAGGCGCAGGTGGGTGGCGTCCCTGCGGGGGACCGGGACGGAGTAGATTTGGGATGCGTGGGGGGAGCTAGGCCTCGTTAGCCTGGAGTATTGCCAACTGCCGTGTGTGACCCGTGTCCGGCGGCGTGGTTGTTGGCTTGGGTTGTCTTGACCCGTGGCGCGCGGGAATGCAGAGCTGTCCCCAATCCTTGTGGTGATGTACTTAGGCGCTGACCAGTTGAGCGAGCTTCTTCGTCTCGGCTTCCCGTTCAGGTTCGGCAGCCAACGGTCGGCATGTGCTGCTGGTTCCCGCGGCCCCCTGAAAGGCCCATGCCTCGGCCTTTCAGGGGAACCTCAAACACCTTGCCCCAAACCGGTCTAGCTCAAGCAACCGTGCGTGATAATCAACACTCACGCGGTAGTTGCTGCGCTTGTCGTTCCGCCCTGAGTAGTGGGGGACTCAGCGGTGAACGCGGCTAGCCGTCTAGTCGCGGGAACTCTGGCTGTTGCTGGCCACCCAAACGGTGTCGCTGGTGGGGAGCAAGGCTACTTGCACGTTTAGGTATTCGGCGCGGTCGCGGACCTCAAGGGGGTAGTAGTGAAGCTCGTGGACTTGCCAGTCATGTGCGGCAATTGGGGTGTAGTATTCGGTCAAAGTGGCACCCGGTAGGCTGGCTACTTCGAACTGGATGGGCGCGCCGCTGAAGGCGTCGAGCAAGAGAGGATAGGACTCGGCGGCGAAACCGGGCAGGGCGACTCCGGGGACCAGCAGGCCAAAAGGCGCGGAACTGCTCCCAAGGAAGCCAGCGCTTTGATCCAATGGCGTTCTGGTTGTGCAGGTGGCAACGATTCCAGGTTCGTTGAGGAAACAAAAGCCCCCGCCCACACCCGCCGTTGTGCCTGCACCGGGAAAGGCCGAGCCAGGTGAGAGGTCTCGCGTGTCGTTGGGATAGCCGCAGACGATCAAGGTGTCGCTCTCGTCAAAGCCAAGGTCTACCCCGCCCCGGATACGCAAGTTGCCATAGCCCTCACCGTCCCAAGCAAAGCTACTGTCAGGGATGCGACCCGTCTCGATGTAGGCAGTGCCATTGGCAGCCTGCAGCCGACCCGCTTTGGGGGCTACGCCTAGACCGACCATTGGCGAGTCAGGTAGTAGCCGCCAATCACGTCCTAGGCTCATCGGCAAGGTGAAGTAGCTCGTGAGCATTTCTCCCACGAAAGCGGGATCGGAGCCTCCGGTCTTTGGGTTGGGGTTGATCACGGGCATGGGCAAAGCTCCCTGCACGGCGGAGGCATAACGATGGTTCATGCCAGCCGCTAGGTTTGGGTCAAAGGCGTTAGAGAGGGACCCTTTTATCAAGCTGTTCACTTGCGTATCGGAGGCGTCGATGCCCAGCAAGGCCATCGTCTCGCCACGTATCAGGTTGTTCTGAATGTTTGGGTTGCCAACTCCGCGTAGCGCTGTGTCGGGATCACCGGGCCGGGGGTCATTCACATCACAGATGGCCACATTGGTGCTGGTCGCACTGACTGTTTCCATGGGCGCATTACTGGGGGCGTTCACAAACCACTTGCTAATGAATGTGTTGTTCAGGATGTGCAACCGAATGTCGGGGTAGGGTGCATCGAAGGGGGGCTCTAGGGGACCGTTCCAAATGTGCACCATCAGCACGCCAAAGTCGGGACCAGGCAAGAGCGTCCCGGGAGGGGTCCCTGTTGGCAGGCTCCAATCCAACATGTCAAAGACGCAGTTCGAGACGCAGCCGTCGATCTCGCCCGCGGCGGTGTCGGCGAAGACCTGGATGTCTCCCCCGCGCAGTGTGAAGCCGTCGAACATCTCCACGAAGCTGCTGTCTGTCAGCCCGGAGAAGTCCACCAGAATCTCACTGGGTGTGTTGGCTGGGGTTTGATTGACATATGGCATGAACGGAGAGAAGGGGGTTTGTGGGACGCCAGTCATGTCCCCGCGCAGGACGCAGGAGCGCGCGTCTGTGCCTTGTACATGTACAAACTCGGCCATCGTGACGGGCAACAATTCGTTCACATAGAGCCCGGGGTTTGCGTGCACAAGGCCGGGATTGGCGAGGGAGGGACCCACGTTGGAGACCGCCGCAATAGCAGCCCCAAGCGTGGAGAACGGCAGGCTGGCTTGACCTATGGTTCCGGTCAAATCGCTACCGCGCACTGGGTCGACCCAGGACTCAATGTAGGGTGCTCCGCCGAGGATTCCGTTGTTCCCAAGGCCTCCCTGGAGGGCTGCGGAAGTGGGTGAGAGATACAGGGCCGCCAACAGGGCGCAGCACGTCGTGGAAAATATATGCTTCATTTGTTTGTCTTCGTTGAGCTAGGGGGCAAGGAAATGGGGCCGTAGGGCCTCTTCACCCGTCTGGGCGAAAACCGCCCAGGTCAGAGGAACGAAAACTGAGGAATATTTGAGCGCCCGACCTGGGCCGGGACTGGTCACTTGGGACAGGCCGGCCCCGGTGGAGGCCGGGCCCGGCCCAGTTGGTCACCGGTGGGCCCCCAGCTGGGCCGGGCCAGCGGGCGAGCAACCTCGATCCCCCCTGTTTTGATCGATGCTGTAGGGTGAACTATTATTAAGGTTCACAATGCGCCGCGACCCGCGCTCATTCCTTGGCCATGTCGAGCTCCCCTTTCCCCTTTTTGTTTCAGCCAACCTTGCGCGCAGCACGCGCGGGAGATCAGGAAGCGCTCGAGCTTCTATTCGACGAGCTCTACCCCAAGGTCCAGGCGCTAGTGCACAACTCCCTGGCCAGGGATCTGGACAGCAAACGCCGCTGGATGGCTGCGCTCTTCAGTACCGGCGACATGGTCCAAGATGTATTCCGCTCGCTGCTGCGAGAGTTGCCGTCGGTTGAGGCGGAGACTGAGGAGGCATTGATCGGCTACCTGGCCACGGTCATACGGCACCGAATCATCGACGCGCTTCGCTTCCACGAGGCGGCTCGGCGCGATCAGCGCCGAGCGTCCGTTGATTTAGCTGACGTGCAGGTGAGCGCCACACAAGCAGGTCCCGCCACTTGGGCGGGCGCTGCGGAGGAGATGCGTGCCTTCTGTCAGGTTCTCGACTCATTTCCCGAGCGCACGCGGTTGCTGTTGCGCGAGCGCCTTGAGTTGTGCACGCCCTTTGCCCAGATCGCGCAGGACCTCGCCTACCCTGCTGCCGACACCGCACGCAAGGCCTTCTACAGTGCACATGCGCAACTCCTCCTGCGCCTGCGCGAGCGCGGCATCAAGGCCCCGGGGGAGGACTGAGCCATGGCGCAAGGTAACGATCCCGGCCCTCCCAACATCGAAGAACTCGTCAGCAGCGCTCTTGAGATGATCGACGAAGGCATTGAGCCGCCCCTTGAGCAGCTCTGCCAAGGCAGGCCAGAACTGCTAGAGGTTGTGCGCGGGGCCCTGCAGTTGGCTGAACACATGCCCGGTCTGCAGCGGGACGCCGCGGGACACGACGCCCTACGCGGGACGCTTCTGCAGGAGCGCTACCTGTTGCAGCAGCGCTTGGGAGCGGGGGCCATGGGCGTGGTCTATCGAGCACAGGATCGGGAGCTCGGACGGGACGTGGCAATAAAGATTCTGAGGGCCGAGGCCCTCGCCCCGGAGGATGCCCTCGCCCGTTTTGAGCGCGAAGTCCAGGCCCTCGCGGCAATTCGCCACCCCTCGGTCGTCACCGTGTTCGACCGCGGGCAGACCTTGCAGGGGCAGCCCTTCTTGGTCATGGAGTTGCTCGAAGGCCTGCCCCTCAATGAGTTGCTCGACCAGGCGTGCGAGCGCTCCGGGGCCTGCCTGCCCAACGGCACGCGCTGGATCGGTGCCTGGCTCAAGGCCGACCGCCTGCCCGAGACCAGCTATGTGCGCTTGATGACACGCTGGGCCGCAGAACTCGCCAGTGGCCTGAGCGCCGCCCACGCCCAGGGTGTGTTGCACCGCGACATCAAACCCTCCAATGTGTTTGTGCGCCGGGACGGGACGGTTGTTCTCTTGGACTTTGGCTTGGCGGGGGGCGAGTTCGTATCGCGCATGACGCGGGCGGACTCCATGCTCGGAACACCCGCGTACATGCCACCCGAATCCTTGGAGTTGGGCTCGTCATCGGCAGCGACGGGCGATGTGTATGGGCTTGCGACGACCCTCTACCACATGCTGGCTCTGCGACCGCCCTATGAGGGCACGCCCAGTCAGATCTTTGCTCACATGGCACGACACGATCCCGTTCCCGTGGGACGTCTGCGTTCGGAACTGCCGCCGGACCTGGGCGCGATTGTAGAGTGCGGACTCACGCGCAAGCCCAGCGAGCGCTACGGGACAGCAACGGATCTGACTCAGGACTTGCGTGCGTTCCTCGAACATCGCGCTGTCTCGGCTCGCCCGATCTCCGGCCTGCAGCGCCTGTGGCGCAAGGTTAGGCGTTCACCAGTGGCGCGCACGGTCTTGGTCATGGCTGTTCTCAGTGTGTGTGCTGTGGGTGTTCGCGCTTGGAACACTCATTCACACCTGCAACGCAAGATGGAGCTAGAGGAACTCTGGGCCCGCATGCCACCCGCCCTGACGATTTGGGCACCGAGCCACCGGCAGTTGATGGACCAGGATCGCGAGCGCGTACAGGCCCTGCTCAACCGGGCTTGCGCCCTGGAGGAGCAACCGCTGGGGGCGCACCTCTTGCGCGGTTACTTCCGTCTTGATCATGGAGACTCCGGCGGTGGGCTGGAGGACATGGCCGCGGTGTGTGCCAGCCTCGATAGCCCCTATGCCAGCCAATGGTTGGAACGAGTCCGGAAAACCGTGGCCGGTCACAGCCTCGACGCGGAAGATCCGCGCGGACCGACCGAAGCTCTTGATCACTATCTATGTGCCTTTGAGCTGTTGCGCCACGCGCAGGGCGCAGGCGATCTGAAAGTTGCACGCGACTTGTTGACCCACGCAGGGCTCAAATCATTCAGACCTGCGCAGGAGCTCTTGCTGCCAGTACTCGTCGCCTTGATCCCGAGTGCCGGTGATCGTGAAGCGCGCCTCAGCGCCGCACGGGGTGTGTACGAGCGAGCGCTGCGCCTAGAAGAAGCCCAGGGGCGCCGGTCCGCAACGACTGCGCACGCCATCGGCGGCGCTCTCCTGGGCCAGGAGCGTTATCGCGAGGCCATCGAGCCCATTCAGGCCGGTCTGGAGCTCGCGCCGCGCTACCACGGTCTGCGTTCCAACTTGGGTATTGCCTATCGGCGCCTTGGGGACCTAGCGGCGGCGGCGCGCGAGCTGCGCGTCACCCTTTCGATCCGTCCCGAGGACCGCAACGCGCAACTGACGCTAGTTCGTGTTCTGTTGCAACAGGACCTTTTTGCTGAGGCTGAATTGTGGATCGGCAAGATGGCCTTTGCTGATGAATCAAAAGGCCAGCGACAACACTTGGACCTCTTGGGAGAGGTCCAGTATTGCCGTGCCCTCGCCGCCCTCGACGCGGGAGACCCGGACGGGGCCAGCGCTGCTGCTAGGAGCGCCCTGACCCACTTTGGCGAGGGAAGTCAGCGCGTCGAGGCGCTCATTTGTCAGGCCATCGTGGCCGGTGATTTCCGCCAGGCATTCGCGCAGATCGCCCTTGTTCTCCAGGGAGAACCTACAAATTGGGCGCACTTGCGTATACTGCTTAGGGCCATGCCCGCCGACCTGTCTGACTCGCAGTCAGCAGCCCTGCGCGGTTACCTCGGCGCTCTCATCGAACACCTTGCCCCGGCGCGTCCAGTGAGCGAGACCCCAGCCAGAGATTCCCAATGAAACCCAGCTCTTCATTCCTCAGCCTAGCCCTGCTGCTCGTCGCTGTACCCAGCTACGGGCAGACAGTCACGCCCACCGGGAACGGCCCCTTCTCCACGCTGGCGAACGGACTGTCCATGGCCCCCAATTCTGGGCGTGATCAGCTGCGCATCAAGCGCGTTGGCACGCAGCCTTTCTATCCGAGGCAACTGCGGGTGCCCGGACAGCTCGTCGCGATGGCTCAGGCGGACTACAGCCTGAACTCTATGTTTGGGGTGTGGAGCAGTGCCGTGGAACTCGACGGGATCTCGACGGGCAACGACCTCATGACCCTAGATGCAGCGGGGCGTCTAGACCTGGGCAATCGCTGGGGCGCATTGTTGTACTCGATCACGAACGAATCTCCGCTGGGTGATCCGGCCAACCCGATCACGGGCCAGGTCGATCCTGGGGCCCATGTGCTGAGCCATGTGGTGCAAACCTCGACGGGCATTTGGCCGGGCCTTTTGGGCGTCACTCAACTGGCTCAAACCCCGCAAGATATGGGCCTTCACTTTGGGCCTGTCGCCAGGCCGGAGCTCGACGGAATGGACTTTGCGATTCCACTCCTAGCTATGAATCTCGGGGCAACCAACGGAGTCCTTTTTGTCAACCCCAACGAATTCTACTTCTCCGTTACCCGCGACTCCGCAAATGCCCTGGCCAGCCATAGTGCGGGCAACTACTTTGGAACACAGGTAGCTAGTGGGGCGGGGATCTACAAGATCTCATACGTTCCAACGGGCCTGGGACGCTACGCGTGGAGCGCGCCCGTAGTGTTTGCCTCACCCGCAGACCTCGGCCTAGACGCTCAAGCTGACGAGGTGGATGCGATTGCGGTCAATGGCCCCATGGGCACGGCTATCTTCTCAACCGAACTGGGCTTGCCCCATGGCGTCAATCAACTACAGTCCTTTCAGGTGGCAGCTGGTGGCGCGACCACAGTCACCACGCTCGTCAATGCAAACGGCGGTGGAGTTTCGGGTGAAGCCAAGTTGACCGACGAGGACGACATCGATGCGCTTTGTGGCATTGATCCAGAAGGCGCTCAATACAGTCGTTGGGTGGGGACTCCCATCAGTTTCTCCGCCGCCAGCCCTCCCGCCAACAAGGGTCTGTCCCTCAGCGTCGCCCGCACCAGCGATGTCCCTGGCTCCAGAGTAGAGCCCATCACCGAGTTGGTGCTGGATGTCTCGGGTTGGGCAGACCTAGCCCCCATGGACGGCGTCGTGGAGTTTTTCTATGCCTCAAGCGGCGGTCCTTGGCAAGGCCTCGGCTCTACCCCCCGCCTTGCGACTGATGACAAGGCCAGCCTGCGGTACTATGTGCCACCAACAACCTTTGGGCGAACAATCACCATCACTGCCCACTTCATCCCCACGGGCGGCGTCCCCCGGGCCTGGTCCTGGGAATCGATCATCGAACTATGACGGCAAGGGGAACTTGGCGCCGGTGACCTGAGTGGGGAAGTGGTCAAGTTCCCGGAGGGGTACAGAGTGGCGCACCATGCCGCGCTTGCGCGGCATGGTGCGCCACTCCGCATCCTGTTAGGCTGCCGGGCCACGCGGAAGTGGCGGAATCGGCAGACGCGCAGGATTTAGGATCCTGTGCCTTCGGGCGTGGGGGTTCAAATCCCCCCTTCCGCACCAGTTTGTACCAGCCTTGATCACTCCCCTTTTATTAGTACTCGTCGGTTGGTGCGCGCCCCCCGGGGAGGTGGCTCTGGAGCCGGCCACGGTTGCGCGCTGTGGCGAAGCGCTGGGAGCCGGCGGCCAGGCCTCTGATCCGCGGGAGGATTACGATGTGCTGGCCTATGACCTGGATTTTTTGGTCCTGCCGGAGACGCGGCGGCTGGAGGGCCGGGTGGGGGTGCGGGGGCGCGCCCTGGTTGACCTGGGCCAAGTGCAGTTGGACATGGAGGCGGGGCTGACTGCCCTGGCGGTCCGGCTGGGGGGGGCGGGAGAAACCGGCGTCGAGCAGGAGCTCGTTTTTGAACAACTTGGGGACGCCCTCTC
>NYXZ01000114.1 GCA_002686595.1 Planctomycetota bacterium
AAACTCCGGGCGCATGCGCTTGAGACCAAAGTCCATGCGCGGGTCGCGCCCCGACTCCACCCAGGCCCCGCTAGCCTGAAATAGCCCCTCGAAGACGAGCTCGTTGCGCCCATCGGCGGAAACGATGCGCGGCCCGGCCCAGGACCCGTCGCCGTTGACATCTTCAAGGGCCGCCTCCACGGGCGTCTGCACGGCGGCCAGGGCGGCGGGCAAGAGGCCCCCCAGGGTGAACAGGAATGCCAGGACAGGCGTCAGCTTTACTTGCGGTTGGCGGATCATGGTAGTGGCTCTTTTGGTTATGCGCCGACCGGGGGGGAGCACCTGCCCATGCAAGACAAGTGCCCGTGGCCGACCGGTCGCGGGCCTATTCTGCCGTGGCTGTGGCACGGTCCAAGCCCGAAGGTCGTCACAGGCCGGGAAAGCCTCTTTACATTCTCGTAACACAAAGCATGCCCCCCTGGCCCAGGCAGCCGCCATATGGGTCCGACCAAGCGCTACTCTAGGCGCCCAACGACACCCGCCTCCCATCCGCCCCCCGGGCATGGACCTTGCCACACTGCCCAGCCCCACTCCCACGCCTGCCCAACCCCCAGCCCCACCCTCCAGCCATGTCCTCCACCAAGTCGCCGCCCCTCACGCTACTGCTCTGCCTGGCCCTCGCCGCCTGCGCCCCAAAACCCGATGTGGTCATCTACTGCGCCCTGGACCAGGTCCACGCCGAGCCCATTATCCGGCGCTTCGAGGCCCAGACCGGCCTCAAGGTCCAGGCCGAGTTCGACGTAGAAGCCCACAAGACCGTGGGCCTGGTACGCCGCATCCGCGAGGAATCCGGTTCCACGCGCTGTGATGTCTTTTGGAACAACGAGTTCGCCCACACGGTGGCCATGGCGGAGGACGGCCTGCTGGCCAGCTATGACTCCCCGGCGGCCGCTGACATTCCGCCCCTCTTCCGGGATGAGCAGCACCGCTGGACCGGCTTTGCCGCCCGCGCGCGCATCCTGATCGTCAACACGGACCTGGCCGATCCGACGACCATCCACGGCATGGACGATCTCCTGGACGCGGCTTGGCGCGGCCGCGTCGGCATGGCGCGCCCCTTGACCGGCACGACCCTGACACACATGGCCCTACTCTTCCCGGTTCTGGGCGAGGAGCGGGCCCGGGCCTATCTCTCCGGCATTATCGACGCCGGTGTCAATCTGACCAGCGGCAACGCCACCCTGATGCGCCTGGTGCGCGAGGGCGAACTGGCCTTCGGGTGGACTGACACCGATGACTTTAATGTAGCCCGGGAAGCTGGCTATCCCGTGGCCGCCGTCTATCCGGACCAGGAGACCGTCGGCACCCTGCTGATTCCGAACACGGTTTGCATCCTGGAACGCGCTCCCCATCCCGAGGCCGCCCGGCGCTTGGTGGACTTCATCCTCTCGCCTGAAATCGAAGCGACCCTGGCCGCCGCGCGTTCCGCCCAAATCCCGGTCCGCGCCTCAGTTTCGCGCCCGCCCCATGTGCGCTCGGCCGCTGACATGCGCGTCATGGAAGTCGACTACGCCGCCCTCGGAACAGAAGTCGACCACCGCTTGGCGGAACTCAGGGAGCGCTTCCTCCGTTGAGCCGCCCCCTCGTCCTGGCCGCCCTGGCGCTGCTCATCATCTGCGGTTTGGCCCCCATCGGAGCCATGCTGCCCCGCATCGAACTCCCCCACCTGCTGGCCCTGACCGAGGACCGTTCCCTGGGTCTCCTGGGTCGCACGCTCCTGCTCGGCCTTTACAGTTCCCTGCTAGCACTGCTCGTCGGCCTGCCCTTCGGCCTGCTGACCACCCTGACCGAACTGCCCGCCGCCCGCCTGCTGCGCCCCGCGGCCCTCATCCCCCTGCTCCTGCCGCCCATCTTCCTGGCCATCACCTGGACCCAGCTCGTTGACCTGCGCGGCGCCCCGGCCACGGCCCTCTTGCTGGCCGCCGCCACCTTCCCCTTGCCGGCGCTCTTCACCGCCCGCGCCGCCCAGCGCATCGACGGCGCCTCCCTGGAGGCCGCCCGCCTGGCCGGAGGTACACGGGCCGCCCTCGCCATGGCCCTGCCCCTGGTCCTGCCCCCGGCCCTGTGCGGCACGGCCCTGGCTTTCGTCTTCACGGTCAACGATTTCGCCGTCCCGGATTTTGTCTCCTCCGTGGGCCCCAAGTTCAATGTCTACGCCGACGAGGTTTTCAGCGCCTGGCAGACGCGCACGGACACCGGTGCCGCCGTGGCCTCAGCCCTGCCCCTGGTGGCCCTGACCCTCTTGGCCCTCTTCCCGGCCCTCGCCCTGCGACGCCGCGGCGCCTTCGCCACCCTCGGCCGCCGCGGCCGTCCAGCACGCCCCCTGCCCCTGGGCCCCTGGGGCAAGCTCCTGTTCCTGCCGGCCGCCGCCCTGGTGGCCACCAGCGCCCTCTGCCCCCTGCTGCGCCTCTTGTATGAAGCCGGCGGCGGCCCCCGGGGCTGGTCCCTGGCCGCCTTTCGCGAGGCCTTCGCCTACGCCATCGATCTCTGCCGCTCCAACCTCCTCACCAGCATCACCTGCGCGGCCCTGGCCGCCACCCTCACCAGCGTCCTGGGTTTGATCCTGGGCCACGCCCTCGAACGCCTGCGCCGCCGCACCCTGGCGCGCGCCCTGGAACTGGCCACACTCCTGCCCCTGGCAGTGCCCGCCGTACTCTTCGGCATCGGCGAAATCGTCCTCTGGAATCACGCTCTGACCGCCGATTTCTACAACTCCCCGGCCCTGGTGGTGCTGCTCTACTGCGGGCGCTTTCTGCCCTTGGCCATCCTGGTTTGCGCCGGGGCCGTCGCCAGCCTCGGCCCACAACTGGAAGAGGCCGCCGCCATCTCCGGAGCCGGCCCCCTGCGGCGCCTGACCACCATCGTCGCCCCGCCGCTCCTGCCGGCCCTGGGCGGCGCCTGGATCCTGGTCTTCGTCCTCTCCATGCGTGAACTGGACGCCGCCATCCTGGTGCCCGCCGCCAACAGCACCGTCATCTTCCGCATCTTCAACGCCATCCACTTCGGACGCGATGATTTTGTCGCCGCCCTGTGTTTGATCTCAGCCTTCGTGACCGTATTACCGACCCTGCTCTGGGGCCTTCTCTCCCGCCGTTCCCTGCGCATCCTCCCGTGACTCACCAGCTAGAAAACGAAGCGGCCCTCAGCGCCCGAGGCCTCTCCTTCACGCCCGACGCGACCGCCGGCGCGCCCCAGCCCCGCCCCCTAGGCCCCTTCGACTTGACGCTGTCCGTGGGCGAGCATGTCCTGGTGGTAGGCCCCTCCGGCTGCGGCAAGACTTCCTTGCTGCGCCTGATCGCCGGCCTGGAACAACCCAGCGCGGGAACCCTCAAACTCTTCGGCCAACTCGTCAGCGACGGCCCGCGCCTGCTCAGCCCGCCGCAGGAGCGCCCCCTCGGCATGCTCTTCCAGGAAGGCGCCCTGTGGCCCCATATGAGCGCCCACAGGACTCTGGACTTCGTCCTGCGACGCCGCGGCACGCTGGACCGCGCCGCCCGGGCAGCGCGCTGCGCCGAGTTGCTGGAACTCGTGGAACTCACGGGCTTTGACAAACGCCTGCCCGACACGCTCTCCGGCGGCGAGGCCCAGCGCCTCTCCTTGGCCCGGGCCCTGGCAGCGCAGCCACGCCTGTTGTTGTTGGACGAACCCCTGGGCCCCCTGGACGTGGAGTTGCGCCAATCACTCTTGGGTCGCCTGGGAGACCTCGAGAGGAACTTGGGCCTGACGACCCTGCATGTGACCCACGACCCCGGCGAGGCCGCGAGCCTGGCCAACCGCATCCTGACCATGGACGCCGCCGGTCAGCTCAGCGAGGGCCAAGCCGGAGAGGAGGCCTGATGGACCTGCGCCGCGTGACGGGCCTGGTGGCCCTGGCTCTGGCCCTGTGGTTGGCCCTGGCCCTGCTCAATCACCCCGCCCCCGCCGCACCTCCGGTGAACTTCGACAGTTCCAACCGTTGCGCGGAGTGCCACCCAGCAGTTTTCGATGAGTGGAAATCATCATGGCACGCCCGCTCCTGGGACGACCCGGATGTGCGCGCCCTCTCCAACGACTTCGCCAACACCGATTGCATCGACTGCCACGCCCCACGCCCGGTGTTCTCCACCGGCGTCGGCAAGCGCGTCCTGCCCCGGGCAGCGCGCCGCTCCGAGGGTGTCGACTGCATCGCCTGTCACCTAATCCGCGACGCGGACACCGGTGCCCCGGGCGTCGCCGGCACCATTGACAGGCCGGGTGCCGCCTGCCGCCCGCGCGCCATGCTCGACTTGCAACGCCCCGACTACTGCGGCGTGTGCCACGACCAACACAAGACCGTGCGCCAATGGCGCGCCTCGTCCTGGGCCGAGCGCGGCATCGGCTGCATCGACTGCCACATGCCCCTGCGCAACGACGACCCCAACCAAGGGCGCGATCACAGTTGCCGTGGCGGCCACGACCTGGAACTGGTGCGCAGTGCGGTGGAGCTGCGCGGAAAACGGGACCCGCAGAACCCGCTCAACTGGGTGCTTGAAGTGGAGAATGTCGGTGCCGGCCATCACTTCCCCACGGACGAGCGCTCGCGGGCGGCGGACCTTTTCTGGCGCCCGCTTGTGGCAGTTGGCGCGACCAATGCGGACGACGCGCAGCCCGGCCCCTGGCGCCACCTTTACCGCTTCCGCGATCCCTACCGGCACGAAACGGACATTCCCGCCACGCACCTCGCAGCCGGTGAAACGCGCCGCGTATCCCTCGGTGAAGAAGAGGCCCGGGCCGGCGCGGAGGTGGCCCTGTTCTACAAACTGACGCCGTATTACGAGAACCCCGACCACCCTGACCCAGAACGAGAGGCGCGCCTGGTCCACAGCCTGACGCTGAAGCCGTGAGACGGGCAGTTACCTGTCTGTGCCTGGCCGTCGCTGCCTGTGGGGATGCCGCTCAAGATGCCAGCTCAGGCCCGCGGCGCCAGCCACCGGCCCTGGGCGCTGTATTGGAGGCGGCCCTGGTAGCGGCGGAAACTGCCGTCCAGGCGGAGACGCGCCCCGCCGCCCTGGCCCTTCCGGGTCCGGACTCCGAGCTGCGCGAACGCATGCTGGGCCTGGTGGAGTTGCTGGCCAGTTCGCCTCCGGCGGGTGAAATGGCCTCCATCGCCCGCGAAGACGCCGCCGCCGGCCCCGCCGACGGGGCCTTGGTATTGGGGCAACTGCTGGCGGAGGAGGGACGCGCCCTGCGCCAGCGCCGGGCCGCCGCGGAGCTGCTGGCGGTCCTTGCCCGAGCCTTCCCGGCCGCCGCCGACGCGGCCTGTGAAGCGCTGTCTCTGGCCCAGGGGAACGCCCAGGAACCCGCCCTGCGCCGGACCTGCGCCGACCTCATCGGCGACCTGGGAACATCCACCGGGCCCGGCGCCGCCACTCTCCGGGAAGCCGCCCGTTCCCAGTTGCCGCGCCTCCTGCTGCGCCTCAAGTATGAAGAGGACAACTCCGCCGCCGCGGCCCTGGCCCGGACCTTGGTGGAACTGGGCAACGGGGCCGGGCTCGCCATGTTGCTCGAAATGGAATCCTCTGGCCGCCTACCTGGCACCGCGGACTCCACCGACAGCCAGGCCCATGAACTGGAACGCGCCCTGGATTCCGTGACCGCAATGTGGGGCTACTCCTCAGTCGCGGCAGCGGATGCCGCCTGGACACGGGGAGAGTTGGGCCAGCAGGCGCCGGGCCCCGGTTTGCGCCTGGCAACCTGGCACACGATTGCCGCCCTGCGCGGGGAGCGCATTCAACTGCGCGGTGTGGATGACGGACGCTTTGTCCTGGCGCGCCTCGGGCCCTGGGCGGCCCGTCTCTTGGCTCGCGCCCTGACCGACGAGGATATCTATGTGCGCATCCACTCGGCCCAGTGCCTCGGGCGCATGGGACAGCGGGGCGCCCCGGCCCGGGAAGCGCTGCTGGCCGCCCTGGCCGATCCCCTGCTGGCGCCCCAGGCCGCCGAGGCCCTGGGAGCCATCGGCGGGGCGGGCGTGGGCGCTGCCCTCTTGGCCTCGATCGGTACTGGCCAGGAAGCCGAGTTGCGCGCGGCCTGTGTGCGAGCCCTCGGTGAACTGGGAGAGCCAACGGCCGTCGTTCCCCTGCGGGCGTTGTTTGGCACCACCGAATCACCGGCCCTCTCCGTGGTCATCGCCCGGGCCTTGGTGGAGTTGAAGTCAGCCGACCCGCCGGTCATTGATTTCCTCGTTCGGGAACTGGTCAGCGACGCCGGGCCCCTGGCAGAGTCAGCCCTGGAAGTCTGGATGGCGACCGAGGCCCCGCCGGATTTGGCCGCGGCCTGGGCGGCCCTGTCCAGCGCCGTTATCCCGGGGACAGGCATCTCGGGGGCAGGCGCCTCCGGAGAGTCCGCCCCGATTCCCACGCTGGCCCAGGCCCGGGAACGGCGCCGCCGGCGGGCGGAACTGTGGGAGTCACCCGGGCGCTAGAGAGTGGTCAAAGACCGCTGCTCAGGCCTGCATGCGCAGCCACAAAATGGCCACCAGCCAAGCCACACCATTGCCCAGGAAGGTCAAGTCGCCGCCGAGCAAGACCCGCGTGGGGCTGCCGCCGCCCTGGCGCGTCTGCACTAGCAACAGGTAGCGCCCCAGGCCGAAGACCACAAAGGGCACGGTCCAGAAGAGACGATTCTCGGGACCGAAGGTGCCCTCGCCCTGGGCCGAAACCGTGTACATGGAGTAGCCGATGATCGTGCAGGCCGCCAGCAGCGTGACCATCTGGTCCAGGAAGGCGGGCGTGTAGTCCTCCAGGATGCGGCGGTGGGCGCCGCGCTCCTCGCCCAGCAGGTCGCTCTCCGCCCGCCGCTTGCAGAGGGCCAGGAAAAGCGAGAGGAAGAGTGTACACAGGAAGAGCCAGGGGGAAACGATTACACCCACGGCCAGGGCGCCGGCCTTGACGCGGAAGAGGAAACCCCCGGCGATGCAGAAGGCGTCCAACAGCACCACGCGCTTCAGGCGCAGGCTGTAGGCCAGATTGAGCAGCATGTAGCAACCGAGGACGACGGTCACATGCCAGGCCTCGCCGTTTTCCACAAACCCCGCCAGGCGCGCCATGAAAAGGCCGCCCAGGGCACACACGAGACAAGCCACCAGAGCCACGGGAATGGACAGTTCACCGGCGGCAATGGGCCGGTGGCGTTTCTCGGGGTGGGCGCGGTCCTTCTCCACGTCGACCACATCGTTGAGCAAGTAGACGGCGCTAGCCGCCAGGCAAAAGGCGCCGAAGGCGTAGGCCGCCCGCAGCACAAGCCCCGGCGCCTGGGCCTCGCCAAAGGCCAGGGCGGCGAGGACGAAGATATTCTTCACCCACTGGTGCGGGCGCATGGCGCGAATGAGCGGGAAGGGAGACATGGCGCCGGGCCGGGACCTAGTCCAGGCTGAGTTTTTGCAGTTCCTCCAGCGGCGAAGCGGGGCCGACTATCAGCAGCTCCTCTTCCGGTCCCAGGTTGCCCTTTTCCCGCTCCTCGAAGACATCGAAGGAACGCACGCTGCCATCGGCATAGAGCACGACAGTGGTCGTGTCGTGATTGTTGCCGCCGTCATTGTCATCGGCCACCAAGGCCCAGTTGCCACTACCGGGAAACTTGCGCAGGGGGTACTCCGAGCAGTCACGCCCGGCGTAGGCCGAGTAGCTGCCGTCGAGCAGTTCCTCTTCCGCGAACCACTCCAGGGGATCCAACTCGCCGATGGTCAGGGCGCCGATATCGACGCCGGGACAGGTGAGCTTCTTGGCCGTGCTCGGCGTGTTCTCCCAGATCCCCTTGTAGATCAAGGAACCGAAAAATCGCACGCCGGATCCGTTGGGGGCGCGGTTGCGTTTGGTCTGGTGGATGACCAGTCCATTGTAGATCTCGCCCATGTTCTTCTTGCAAGCCGTGACCTTGGCGGCGTCGATGGCCTCCGGGATGCGCGGCAGGAGGAAGGTCATCAGAATCCCGATGATCAGGATCACGGCCAGGAGCTCGATCAGCGTGAAGCCGGCGCGGGCCTGGGCTCTCGGAGTTGCTAGGGGCTGGCTAGTGGAGGGCATGGGCTTCAAGTGGTGCTCGGGGCTTGGGACACGCGGGCTAGGCGCGGGGAAGTCCCCGCGCGGCCCTTGTACCCGATCCATGGCCGCGAGTCACGCGGGCGCAAATGCGGGGCAGGCTGGTGGTGGTGGGCGCCTCACGGACGCCCCTCAGGAGATGGTTCAGCCCGCGGCGGGCGCGCCCAGCGCGTCCTTGAGGGCCGCCACACGGTCCGTGGCTTCCCAGGGGAAGCCGTCACGGCCAAAGTGGCCGTGGAAGGAGGTAGCCCGGTAGATGGCCGCCTTGAGGCCCAAGTCGCCAATAATGGCCGAGGGACGCAGATCAAAAGCGTCGTTGACCGCCGCTTCCAGGGCCACTTCATCCACCTTGCCGGTGCCGAAGGTGTCCACGCGCACGGACAGGGGCTCGGGCACGCCGATGGCATAGGAGAGCTGCACCTCGCAGCGTTCCGCCAGTCCCGCGGCCACGACATTCTTCGCCACCCAGCGGGCGGCGTAGGCGGCCGAGCGGTCGACCTTGCTCGGGTCCTTGCCGGAGAAGGCTCCGCCTCCGTGGCGGCCCATGCCGCCGTAGGTGTCGACGATGATCTTGCGCCCGGTCAGGCCGCAATCGCCGTGGGGGCCGCCCACCACGAAACGCCCGGTGGGGTTGATGTGGTAGATGGTGTCATCGTCCAGGAACTCAGCGGGGATCACGCTGCCCACTACATGTTCAATCACCTGACTGCGAATCTCCGCCAGTACGCCTTCCTCGTCGCTCTTGCCGTTGACTTCGGGATCGTGCTGGGTGGAGATCACCACCGTGTGTACGCGCACCGGGCGCCCGTCCTCGTATTCCACGGTCAACTGGCTCTTGCTGTCCGGGCGCAGCCAGGACAGGGTGCCATTCTCGCGCAGTTCAGCCATGCGCTCCACCAGGCGGTGGGAGTAGTGCACGGGAAAGGGCATCAACTCAGGCGTTTCATCGCAGGCATAGCCGAACATAAGGCCCTGATCACCAGCGCCCTGTTCCGCGTGTAGGCCAGCGCCTTCGTCCACGCCCTGGCTGATGTCCGGGGACTGACTGTCGAGACTGACCAGTACCGAGCAGGTGTTGCCGTTGATGCCATAGGCGTCGTCCGTGTAACCCGCTGCACAAATCGCATCGCGGGCCACCTGGGCGTAGTCCACCGTGGCCTTGGTTGTGATCTCACCGGCCACAACGCACAGGCCCGTGGTGACCATGGTTTCGCAGGCCACGCGGCTATGGGGATCCTGGGCCAAAAGGGCATCTAGGATCGAGTCGGAAACCTGGTCGGCCAGCTTGTCCGGGTGGCCCATGGAGACGGATTCTGATGTAAAAAGACGGCGCGTCATTGTTCTAGGCGGGATGGTGGGGATGCGGAGTGGTGTGAGGTAGTCCTCTGGGAACCGGAGGGCTCTGGCTTCATCGGCCAGGGACTGCGCGGACTACAGGGAGAAACGCCGTTCCAGGTCCACTGGGACCGGGGTGGGCAGATCCAAGGCCGCGGCAGCGCTGGGGATTCACGCCGCAGGATAGGGCCTGGGGCAAGATCTGACGAGCCCCAAGAGATGCCCCTATCGGATTTCGCCGGGCACCCTGTCAGTCTTGTTCAACAGAGGCCCGCCGCCCCCAGGGCGGACAGGGTTTTCCCGGCGGCGCCCCGCTCTCCGGCAACCGCCACCAGGGCCGCGGCCCCCATGGCCTCTCGGCCGGCTTGATCCCCCAAGAGGCGGGCGCAGCTGCCCCCCAGTTCCCCCGCCGCGGAGAGTCGTTCGCTGGCCCCGGCGCTCTCCAGCAGGGATGCTTCGCGGGAAAAGTTGCCCACGTGTGGCCCATAGATGCAGGCCACGCCCTGGGCCGCGGGTTCGAGCATGTTCTGTCCCCCATGGGGCACCAGGCTGCCGCCGACAAAGGCCAGATCGGCCAGGGAGTAGACCTCCTCCAACTCGCCGATGGTGTCCACCACCAAGGGTCGGCCCGCATCGGCCACTTGACCGGCGGCGCGCAGTTCGCTCAGCCGCTGGCACTTTTCCCCGGCCTGGGACAGGGCCCGGATGATCTCCCCGGCCCGGCCCGGGTGGCGCGGCACCAAGACCAGCCGCGCCTCGGGAACAGTCTCGCGCCAGGCCTGGGTCAAAAGCAACTCCTCCGGATTGTGAGTACTGCCCCCCACCAGGACCAACTGTCCGTCCAATGGTCCCATCTGCTTGAGTGTCTCGGGTTTGGGTAACCGCCGGCCGACACGCAATCCATCCACCTTGAGATTGCCGCTGGTCAGTACGCGCGTCGGCGCCGCGGAGAGCGTCCGGAAGCGATCGGCATAGACCTCGTCCTGGGCACAGAACAGTGTGATGCGACCGAACTGCGGCAGCAGGCTGCGGAAGCGGCAGTAGCGCGCAAAGCTCTCCACGGTGATGCGTCCGTTGACCACCGCCACGGGCACCCCCAGGCGGTTGGCCTCGCGCAGGAAGTTGGGCCAGATTTCGAGTTCAATCAGAATCACACTGGTGGGCGCCAGACGCCCCAGGAAGCGCCGCACGATAAACGAGAGGTCCACCGGAAAGCGCACCACCAGATGATCGGGATACAGGTCCCGGGCCACCTTCAGGCCAGTGGCCGTGCTGGCGCTGATGATCACTTCAAGCGCTTCGCCGTTGGCGGCCTCCTCCTCGAGGCCGCGCACCAGGGATTGGGCGGCCTTGACTTCACCCACGGAGACGCCGTGAACCAGAATGCGCTTCCGCTGACCGGCGGGTTTTCCGGGGCCGCTGCCAGCTTTGCGCCGGCGGCCGCCAGGTCCTGACAACGCTGGCAGCCCGGGCAACGCGGGCAGCCCGGGCAACGCGGGCAGGGACCAGGTCAGGGCCCCCAAGACCACCGCACGGAAATCGGCATTCACCAGGGAACGCAGGATCCACCAAGGCCCCCCCACTACGATGGCCACCAACCAAAGAAGGTCATAGGCCCAGTGCAAGACGGCCCGTTGGAAGCCGGGATAGGCGTCCTCCAGAATGGGCCCAGGCCGCCCGCCACCGGGGCTGACTGTCACCTCGGCCATCCCTTGCACCTACCGACGCGGGCCTGCGCCCCCGCGGCTACCTGCGCGCCGCCGCACACTAGGAGTCCGTTGAAAGGGAGTTCTTCAACGGGTCCCTAGAGTTTGCCGTGGCACTTCTTGAATTTCTTGCCACTGCCGCAGGGGCAGGCATCGTTGCGCCCCACGCCCTCGAACTCCGCCGCGGACTCCGGTCCGGCCGCGGCCGTGGCGCTGGATTTGCCGCCGGGGGCCTCGGCCCCCTTTCCTGCGGCTGCCGCCGCCATGGCTTGGCGCCGTCGCTGCACATCAAATGCCGCGCTGGCAGGGGCGCGTCGGACGGGCCGGCGGGCAGGTCGCTGCCCCCCCACCGGGGCGCCCGCCACGCCCGGCCCCATGCCCTTGGGCGTCGGCAGCTCCTGGCCGGCGGGGGCTGCTGCCGCCGCTTCCGGCCGCGCCACCTGGATGCGCAAGATCAAGCTGCTGACCTCTTCCTCCACGGCCTCCAGCAGCCGGTGGAAAAGCTCGAAGCCCTCCTTCTTGTATTCGCTCTTGGGATCCACCTGACCGTATCCGCGTAGGCCGATACCAGCCTTGAGGGCATCGACCGCCTTGAGGTGGTCCTTCCAACGACTGTCCACGGCGTTGAGCAACAGGTACTGCTCCACGCGCCGCATGAGGGCCTCGCCAAACTCCGCCTCGCGCCTGTCATAGAGTTCGGTCAATTGCCCCAAGGCGCCCTCCGCACTGCCGCCCTTGGAAGTGCATTCCGCCGCCAACTCAGCACTGAGCTCGACGCCAAAGGTCTTCTGGTACCAACCGGCGAAGCCCTCCGCATCCTCGAACCAGGTCACGGAAGCGCGTTCAATGCTCGAAGACAGCATGTTCTCGACCTTGGCACGCAGCTCAATCCCCTCCATCACTTCCTGGCGCACTGAGTAGATGGTCTTGCGCTGCTCATCCATCACCTCGTCGTATTCGAGCAGACTCTTGCGCACCTCGAAGTTGCGATCCTCCACCTTCTTCTGGGCCTTGGCAATGGCTCGCGAAACCATGCCGGACTCAATCTCCTGGCCCTCGGGCATGCCGAGCTTCTCCATGGCGTTGGTCACCCAATCGCGATAGAAAATGCGCATCAGATCGTCCTCTAGGGAGAGGAAGAAGCGCGAGGCCCCCACATCTCCCTGGCGCCCGGTGCGGCCGCGTAGCTGATTATCGATACGCCGCGCCTCGTGGCGTTCCGTGCCCAGCACATAGAGCCCGCCAAACCCCTGTACCTCGTGTTCATCCACGGCGGTGCGCTCGCGGACGACCTCCCGCACGCGATCGATCTCCTCTAAATGCTCTTCGTCCCCTTCCACCAATCCCTGTTCGTCGAGCCGCTTCTTCAGGCGATACTCGAAGTTGCCTCCCAGTTTGATGTCCGTGCCGCGTCCGGCCATGTTGGTGGCCACGGTCACAGCGCCCTTCTCCCCGGCGCGACAGACAATGCTCGCCTCGCTCTCGTGGTTCTTGGCGTTCAGCACCGCGTGTTTGATTCCACGGCGTTGGAGTAGGCCCGAAACCAGCTCTGACTTCTCAATGGAGGTCGTTCCCACCAACACCGGTTGGCCGGCCTCGTGCAGGCGTTCGATTTCATCCCCAATGGCCTTCCACTTCTCCTTCAAGGTGCGATAGACCACATCGTGCCCATCTTCCCTCACCAGGGGCAGGTTGGTGGGAATACTGACCACATCCAGGTTGTAGATCTTGTGGAACTCCCCGGCCTCCGTCAGGGCCGTGCCCGTCATGCCGGCCAGTTTGTCAAACATCCGGAAGTAGTTCTGATAGGTGATCGTGGCCAAGGTCTGGTTTTCACCCCGCGGCTCGATTCCTTCCTTGGTTTCCACGGCCTGGGGCAGGCCGTCTGACCAGCGCCGCCCCTGCATCTTGCGCCCGGTGAACTCATCCACGATGACCACCTCGCCCTCTTCAACCACATACTCCTTGTCCAAGGTGTAAAGGTTGTGGGCGCGCAGGGCGTTTTCGATGTAGTGCGGCCAGTCCTCGTTGCCCGGCGTGTAAAAGGAGTCCACGCCCACCTGCTCCTCCGCCACCACGATCCCGGCCTCCAAGAGGCTGGCCGTGCGCTCCTTCTCCTTGACCTCATAGTGCTCATCACGGGTCAGGGCGCGGGCCACCTGATCCGCTTTGCGATAGCGGTCGATGTGCTCCTCCGCCGGCCCGGAGATAATCAGGGGCGTACGCGCTTCATCGATCAGGATCGAGTCCACTTCGTCGACGATGGCGTAGTGCAGGTGCTTCTGCACCTGTTGCTCCACGCTGGTCTTCATGTTGTCCCGCAGATAGTCGAAGCCGAACTCATTGTTCGTGCCGTAGACAATGTCACAGGCGTAGACCGGATGCCGCTCGTTGGGCGGCATGGAGGACTGGATGGAATCCACGGTGCAGCCCAGGTATTCGTAAATGGGCCGCATCCAGTTACAGTCCCGACGCGCCAAGTAGTCGTTGACCGTGATCAGGTAGACCGGCTTGCCCTCCAGGCTGTTGAGGTACATGGGCAGGGTGGCCACCAGGGTCTTGCCCTCGCCGGTCATCATTTCCGCGATGCCGCCTTCGTGTAGCACAAAGCCGCCCACCATCTGCACATCGAAGTGGCGCATGCCCATGGTGCGCACAGAAGCCTCGCGCACCAGGGCGAAGGCCTCCGGCAGCAGCGTATCGAGTTCCGTTTCACCGGCGGCCAACTGCTCCTTCCAACGCGCCGTCTGGGCTTTGAACTCATCAGCGGTCAGCCCCTGGGCCCAGGGTTCCAACTCGGCGATCTGCTTGATGATCGGCTCGAGCTGGCGCACAACGCGTTCGTTGCGGGAACCGAAGACGCGCTTCAATGAACGCCCGAAGCGATCTCCGAAAACGGAGAGCCTGTCAGTGAGTGTATCCCAATCCATTAAAGTCGGTGTGTGAGCGCTGGCTTGTGGGCTGGCGAGGGGCCCCACCGTCTGGCGGCGGGGCTGAGCAGCGGACCATTACAAGGGGAGGACCGGCGCGGGGGAAGCCCGGGCACGGGGAATCAGGCCATCAGAGGCATCTTTTACCTCGCCGAGCCCTGTTCACGGCCCCGGCGGGGTGGTGCGGCTCAGGCCTCGAGCAAGCGCCCCACCATGGCGAAGAGCACCTCCGCCGGATAGGGCTTGCGCAAGAGGCCGCTGATGCGGCGCATGTGGGCCAGATCGATGGTTGAGGCCGTGGCCAGTAGCACCGGCACATTGCGCGTGCGGGGCATGGCGCGCATGCGCTCCAGCACCTCCTGGCCGTTCAAGAGGGGCATGGCGTAGTCCAGGATCACCAGATCCGGTAGGGGATCGCAGTCGAGGCGATCGAGCACTTGGCGACCATCGTGTGCCAACTCCACTTCGTACCCCTTTGATTCGAGTAGGGCGCCGAGGCCCTGCGCCACATCTGAGTCGTCATCGACCACCAGCAGGCGGCGCCCACGATCTGCGCCCTTGGGCCCCACCGCAGCCAGATCCTGGGCCAACTCCCGCAGATCCTCATGGGTCGGTAGGCCGGCGGCCTGCCAGGCTGCCTCGATGCGGTCCTTGAGTTCCCGGTTGGCGGCTTTCAGCGCCATCCATTCCTTGAAATCCGGTTGGCTCGGGCGCACATCCAGATCGTCGTGGGTGTCCACGGAGAAGAAGTACTCCTCCTCCACCAGGTATTCTTGGACAACGAGTTTCATAAAGGGATAGCGAGACGACCCCAGACGCAGGGAGTGGCGCGCGCACTGGGGACCTTCGCCCGCAGGCTTTTGCTCAAACAGGGCGAAGACCTCCTCGGCCGTCGTGGCTTCCGCCAGAATGCCGGGGTTGAAGCGCGGGCGACTGCTATCGAGATCGGGCCAGGCCTCGGCGATGAAGAGTTCCACCGCACGCCGGATGTGGTCCGCGGTCAGGTACTTCAGGCGCACGGAGCCCCCTCTGTCAGACTGCCGCAAAGCTCCGCCAGGTCGGGGCAATCTTCCCGTTCCAACAAGTCCTCCACCTCTGCGGCCAAACGGCCCAGCAGACCCGGATCGGAGAAACTCGCGCTGCCCACCTGGACCGCCGTACAACCGGCGACGATGAACTCGAGGACATGCTCGGCGCTGGAAATGCCGCCGCAGCCGATGACCGGAATGGAGACGGCCCGGGCACAGTCATAGGCACAGCGCAGGGCCACGGGACGCACGCCCAGTCCCGAATAGCCACCGCGCACCAGGGCCAGGCGCGGCCGGCGCGTGCGCCAATCCACGGCCATGCCGAGCAGTGTATTACAGGCGGTTATGGCCGCGGCGCCACCTTCCTCGACGGCCAGAGCCATTTCGTCGATGCGCGCCACATTCGGTGAGAGCTTGGCCCAGAGTGGCTTGTCGGTGACATTCGCCAGCGCCGCCAAGATGTCACGGGCCGCTGCTGGATCCGTGGCAAAGGGCAACTTGCCGCCCTGAACATTGGGACAGGAGAGGTTGACCTCCAGGGCGGCGATTTCCGGGCGCTCCCCCAGGGCCTGCGCCAGTTGCACGAACTCCTGCGGAGTGTGTCCACCGATGTTGGTCACGATGGCCGTGCCTGCCCGCGCCGCTGCCGCAACCGTGGGCAGGACATCTTCCATGTAAGCTTCCAAGCCGCGGTTCTCCAAACCGATGGAGTTCAGGAAACCGGCCTCGGTCTCCCACACACGCGGCATGGGATTGCCGGGCCGGGGCTCCAGGGTCACCGTCTTGCTCACCAGGGCTCCGAGCCGTTCCGGAGGCACGATCGCCCCCATCTCCAGGCCGTGCCCGAAGGTGCCCGAGGCGGACATGATGGGATTGGAAAGCGTGAGTGGCGGCAGTTTCGTGACCAGGCGTGACATGGGACCTGGGCTCATCCTACTCCACGGGAGGCTCGGTTTCCCCAGCGCCCGCAGGATCTCCATCCTCGGCTTCTGCGGGCCGCTGCAGGAAGCCAGCTAGAAAGAGCAGGATAGCCCCCACGGTGATGCCAGAGTCCGCCACATTGAAGGTGGGGAAATGCCAATTCCAGATGGGGAAGTAGACATCGATGAAGTCGCGTACCGCGCCAAAGGGATGGCCCGCCGGCGGTGGCAACATCAGGTTGTCGTAGAGGTTGCCGAGGGCCCCTCCCAGCACCAGCACCAGGGCCGCCGTGTGCAGGGCGCGCCCCGCCCGCGTGCGAATCAGCAGCCAGCCGAGGAAGAGCACCGCAAAGACGCGCCCGCCCACCAACAGATAGGGAAAGGATGCGAACTGGCCGAAGGCCGCCCCACGGTTGTAGGAGAGCATGAAGGTCAGCCAATCGCCGACCAGGGGCTGGCGCGGGTGGCCGAAACCACAGGCGTCCCGGGGAAGCTGGTGTTGGATGGGGCTCAACCACTCGAAAACCGCGTGCTTGGTCCACAGGTCCAGTCCCACCACGACGAAGGCGAATGCAAAGCGCCGCAGGATGAGGCCCGCGGCAGGGCGCGCGTCCCTTTGATCCTTGTATTCAGTAGTGGCAGCCATGGTTGAGCCGGGGAGTCTACAGCCCCAAAAATGGAGGTTCCAGCTGCCAATCAGCCCGGCCGCCGAGACCAGCGGGCGCTGCCGCCGCCAGTTGGCGCGCCAGCCAGGCCACTGGCGCCTCCTGTTCAGCGCCTGGTTCTGGCCTTGGGCCGTGCCCGGCCCGCAAAACGCCGTTACCATCCGATTCCCCTAGCCCAGCCCATTCCCCCGCCGCCATCCCCCCCCATGTCACCTGGACCCCGGTCACCGGGCCCGCCGCCGGCCATCGCC
>NYXZ01000056.1 GCA_002686595.1 Planctomycetota bacterium
CCACCTCCTCGATCTCCATGCCGCCTTCGGAGGAGGCCATCATCACCGGCCGCTGGGCCTCGCGATCGATGGCGATGCCGATGTAGTACTCGCTGGCGATGTCCGAGCCCTCTTCGACCCACAGGCGGCGCACCAGTTGACCCTCCGGGCCGGTCTGGTGCGTGACCAGTTGCTTGCCGAGGATGGCCTGGGCCGCCTCGCGGGCCTCGGCGGCGCTGCGCACCAGCTTGACGCCGCCGCCCTTGCCGCGCCCGCCGGCGTGGATCTGGGCCTTGACGACACACAGGTCGGTGGCGAGGGCCTCGTAGGCCGCCACGGCCTGGTCAACGGTGGTGCACTCGCGGCCCTTTGGCACGCGCAGGCCGTAGCGCTCGAGGAGCTGCTTGGCCTGGAACTCGTGGATCTTCATGGTGATTGTCTGGCGGGAAAGCGGAAAACGGGGCAACCATGATACTGGCCTCCCGCGGGGCTGGACAGACCTTCAGCCCGGGGCCTCGAGAAAAAGCGAGCGGGTTTACGGAGCGTGGAACAGAATCCTGTTCCGGGCCGGGCGGTGGGCCGCAGGCAAGCGGCCCGCGGCACTAGAAGCTGTCGTGGCGCGCCCGCTGGCGCTTGTTGACCTTGCGCCCGCCGGCGGTCTTCTGGCGCGTACGGAAGCCGGTCTTCTTGGCCTTCTTGGCCTTGCTGTTGCGGATCTTGACCTTCATGACGGGTGGAATCTGGGCTTGGGGGAGGTCCGAGGGATTCCCCGGCGGCGATTGGGAGCGCAAGAGTCTAGCTCCCGGTGGCCCTGGCGCAACCCCCTCTCGGAGCCCAGGGCACGCTTGGACACTCTGGGCGCCACCTGGGGTGCTCCAGCTCGCTGTTTTCGCCCCAGGTGGCCCCGGATGGCTCCCCAGATGCCCCCCCAGATGCCTCCCCCGATGCCCCACCCGATGCCCCCCCGATGCCCCGCCCGATGCCCCACCCGGGGGGGGAGGTTGCGAGTCCCTATTTCGCCGTCAGGGCCCGGGGCCCAACCATCTCTTCCGGCACCACGGCGGCGGCGAACTCCTCGGCGCTCATCAAACCGAGCTCCACCACGGCCTCCACCAAGGTGGTGTTATCGGCCCAGGCCTTCTTCGCCACCTTGGCCGCCTGGTCGTAACCGATGTGGCGGTTGAGGGCCGTGACCAGCATCAGGGAGTTGCGCATCAGGGCTTCCACGCGCTCGCCGTCGAGCTCCAGGCCGTCGATGCAGTTGCAGCGCAGGGAATCACAGGCGTCCGCCAGCAGCGTGCTCGACTGCAGCACATTGTGGATCATGACCGGCTTGAACACATTCAGCTCGAAGTTGCCTTGGCTGCCGGCAAAGGCCACGGCTGCGTCGTTGCCCATGACCTGGACGCAGACCATGGTCATGGCCTCGCATTGGGTGGGATTGACCTTGCCGGGCATGATGGAACTACCCGGTTCGTTGGCGGGCAGCTTCAGTTCGCCGAAACCGCAACGCGGGCCGGAACCCAGCCAGCGGATGTCGTTGGCGATCTTGAGCAGGGCGCCGGCGGCCACCTTGTAGGTGCCGTGTAGGAAGACCAGGGCGTCATGGGCCGCCAAGGCCGAGAACTTGTTGGGGGCGCTGACGAAAGGCAACTCGGTTTCGCCGGCGATCTTGGCGGCGGCGAGTGCAGCGTATTCCGGGTGGGTGTTGAGACCAGTGCCCACCGCCGTGCCGCCTAGGGCCAACTCATAAACCGCGGGCAGGGCCGCTCCAATGGCGCGTCGGGCGTCGCATAGTTGCTGGGCGTAGCCCGAGAATTCCTGGCCGACGGTGACCGGCGTGGCGTCCTGCAGGTGCGTGCGCCCGATCTTGACAATGCTCTCCCACTCCGTCGCCTTGGCGCGCAAGGACGCTTCCAACTCCTGCAAGGCCGGCAGCAAGCGGGCCGCGGCTTGCTCCGCGGCGGCCACATGCATGGCCGTGGGGAAGCAGTCGTTGGATGACTGGGAACGGTTCACATGATCGTTGGGGTGGATAGGCGCCTTGGACCCCAGCTCACCCCCCAAGATCTGAATGGCCCGATTCGAGATGACCTCGTTGGCGTTCATGTTCGACTGGGTGCCGGAACCGGTCTGCCAGACCACCAGGGGGAAGTGCTCGTCGTGCTCACCCTTGCTGACCTCGTCCGCCGCTTGGAGCAGGGCCGTCCGCTCTTCCTCCGCCAACTCATCCAGTTCTCCCAACTCCATGTTCGCCAGGGCGGCGCATTTCTTGACGACCCCCAGGGCGCGGATCATGGCCCGTGAAAAAGTGTGGCCACCGATCTTGAAGTTCTCCCGGGAACGCTGGGTCTGGGCACCGTAGAGGGCAGCGGAGGGAACCTCGATGGGCCCCATGGAATCGGTTTCGGTGCGGGTGGTCATGGCCGTCTTCTCGCTGGGGTCACGGGCGGGTTCGAATACGCTTAGATCACATCAGGTCCAGGTCGCGCAGGGCCTCTAGATCATTGAGGATGGCGCCGGCGGTCTGCTGCATCTGGGCGCGCGCTTCGGCACTGAGGGGCACCTCGACGATGCGCTCCACACCGTTCTCACCGAGTACGGCGGGGACTCCCATGTAAAGGCCCTCGAAGCCGAACTGGCCGTTCAGCAAACAGGCACAGGGCAAGAGGCGCTGCTGGTTGTTCAGGATTGAAGCCGCCATGGCGACGGCCGATGAAGCCGGCGCGTACCAGGCGCTGCCGGTTTTCAGCAAGCCGACAATTTCCGCGCCACCCTTGCGCGTGCGATCCGCCATGGCGTGCATGGCGTCATCACCCACCAGGTCACCGGCGCGCACGCCGTTCACCGTGCAGTACTGGGGCAGGGGCACCATGGAATCTCCGTGGGCGCCCATCACCATGGCGTCCACATCCTGTACGGAAGCGCCGGTGGCCTCTGCGATGAACCAACTGAAGCGCGATGAATCCAAGACCCCTGCCATGCCGATCACGCGCCGGGCCGGAAAGCCCGTGTGGTGGCGCATGAGGGAAACCATGGTGTCGAGGGGATTGGTGACCACGATCACGATGGCCTCGGGGGAGAGGTTGCGCACATAGGTCGCCACCTCGCGCACGATGGCGCCGTTGACCTCGAGCAGATCGGAACGGCTCATGCCAGGCTTGCGCGGACGACCGGCGGTCATGATGACCACATCCGATCCGGCCGTGTCCGCCGGATCATTGGTGCCCACGACGCGCGCCCCAAAGCCCTCCACGGCGGCGGACTGGCAGAGGTCAAGAGCAATGCCCTGGGGACGCCCTTCGAGCACATCGATCAGGACCACCTCCGCCGCCAGTTCCTTCATGGCGGCCAGTTGGGCACAGGTGGAGCCCACATAGCCGGCCCCCACCACGGTAAGTTTGCGTTGGGGGACTGTTTGCATGGCTGGGCTCAGATAGCGCAGGCTTTTGCGCCGCTCTCCATGGCATTGCGCAAACCTTCGTCCAGTTTGTCCAGGAATTGGTTGGTGGTCAGGAACTTCTGGTCACCTCCCACCAAAAGGGCCAGGTCCTTGGTCATGTGCCCCGCCTCGACGGTTTCCACGCAGACCTTCTCCAGGGTGGCCGCAAAGTCCGTCAGGGCCCCGTTGCCATCCAGCTTGCCGCGGTGGGCGAGGCCCCGGGTCCAGGCGAAAATCGAAGCGATGGGATTGGTGGAGGTCTCGTTGCCGGCCTGGTGCTGGCGGTAATGCCGCGTGACAGTGCCGTGGGCCGCCTCGGCTTCAATGGTGTCGCCGTCTGGCGTCATCAACACCGAACTCATCAAACCCAGGGAGCCGAAGCCCTGGGCCACCACATCGGATTGCACATCGCCATCGTAGTTCTTACAGGCCCACACAAAACCGCCCTCGTTCTTGATGGCCTGGGCCACCATGTCGTCGATCAAGCGATGTTCGTACCAAATGCCGGCGGCCTCGAAGGCCTCCTTGAACTCCGCCTCGAAGACCTCTTCGAAGAGATCCTTGAAGCGCCCGTCATAGGCCTTGAGGATTGTGTTCTTGGTGGACAGGTAAAGGGGCCACTTGCGCCCGAGGGCGTAGTTCATGCAAGCCCGGCCAAAGCCCCGGATGGACTCGTCCAGGTTGTACATGCCCATGGCCACACCACCGTCGGTGAACTGGAACACCTCGCGCTCGACGGGCTCGCCGCCGTCCTGCGGGGTGAAGGTCATGGTCAAGCGCCCGGCGCCTTCCACCACAAAGTCCGTGGCCCGGTACTGATCGCCGAAGGCGTGACGGCCGATGACGATTGACTTCTCCCAACCCGGCACCAAGCGCGGCACATTCGTGCACAGGATCGGCTCGCGGAAGACAGTGCCCCCCAGGATGTTGCGGATCGTCCCATTGGGGGAACGCCACATCTGCTTCAAACCGAACTCCTCCACGCGCTCCTCGTCCGGTGTGATGGTGGCGCACTTGACCCCCACCCCGTGCTCCTGGATGGCATGGGCGGCATCGATGGTGATTTGATCATCGGTCTCGTCCCGGGATTGGATCGAGAGGTCGTAGTAAACGAGGTCGATGTCCAGGTAGGGCAGAATCAGTTTGTTCTTGATGAAATCCCAGATAATGCGGGTCATCTCGTCGCCGTCGAGCTCGACGACTTTTCCGTCTACTTTGATCTTTTTCATGGCAGCTTTTGGGTCTTCTGTTGGCATCCCCAAAGAAGGGGCCAACCATTCTACGACCCTCCGGCGCCCCGTCCACCCCCGAGGCTCCGGGACACACCGTTGTCACGGCAGCAAACCCGCCCCGACTAGGAGCCTAACAGTGCCCAGCCCGTGGCTGCCCGTGGCTGCCCGTGGCTGGCCGTGGCTGGCCCGCAGGCTAGCCCGCGGCCAGGAACTTCTCCCCGTCCTTGGCCCACCAAGCACGCCAGACATCGCGCCGTGCCTTGCGCTTGTCCTCCGCGGCCGCCGGGTCGTAACTGAAGGACCTCTTCGTGATGCCGCGCAGGGCGCCCACCGCCCCCTCGCGCACCGCCCGGTGGTCGTGGTCCAAGACCTCGATCAAAGCCGGCACGGCCACCTTGGCCTCCAGGTCCCCGAGAATGCGCACGACCGCCATGCACACCAGGCTGTCGCCGTCCTCCAGCAAGGGCAGCAGATAAGGGGCCACACGCACATCCCGCGATTCGCCGAGGGCGTAGACCGCCTCCATGCGCACCATGGCTTCACCGCTCTGGAGCTTCTCCATGGAGTCCAGCCATTCTGGTTCCGCCGGTTCGGTGGGCGCGGACGCGGCCCGCGCCAGGCCCACACCCCCCTCCTCCAAGGCCTCCATGCGTTTCTCCGCCAAGAGGCGCGCATCCTCCAACACCGCGGCCCGCTCCCGCAGGCTGGCCACCGCGGCCCGCAGGCCAGCACCATCACTGGCCTGCCCCCGTTCCAATTCTGCCAACTGCGCCCTCAGGCCAGCCACCCCGGAGCCGGCGGCCGAGGCCTCGCGCTGCAACGCCGCCAGCCCCGCGGCGTTGGTCTTTTCCTGGGCGCCCAGGGCCGCCTCCACAGCCGAGCGCATTTCAAGCTGCTCGACTGCAGACCGATTGCGCTCCCCGTTGTGTTCGCGCTCCATGGTTGCCAAGCGATTGACCAGTTCCTGTTCCAGATCCCCCGTGCGCAGTTCAAGGTCGCCGACCTTGTCGAGCAGAACCGCCCCCATGACGGCGGCGAAAATCAGGGCCACCCAGGCCGTGCCGCCCCCGGAGCGCCCCGGCGTCCCGACCGTGCCCAGCTCCGCCGCACCCTCCGCTCCAATTGCTTGAGTCGGGCTCGCCCCACTGGCCGTACTCCCGGCCGCCGGCCCGCCGTCCTGCCCTGGCCCAGATTCACCCCCAGCCCCCTCTCCGGGCTTGCTCATGGCCTGCTCGCAGCGCTTGCAAACCGTGCGCCCCCCACGCTCCACGGCCGCGCCCTGGGCCAGATCCCCCTCCGGGACAGATTCGTTACAGACATCGCAAAAGTGCAGTTCCATGACTCTATTGTGTGATTAGATAGATGAGCGTTTCCCCTTCCTATCCCATTAATAGGGCATCGGCCACCAAGTTCCCACGCTCCTGTGCCACTCTCTGGCGCTCACCCCGTTTATTGGCATATTCGTCCCCATCCTGTAGGCTGACACGAACTGTGGATCACACTTCCCCCAAGCTCAACCAAAGCACCCGCCAGCGGGCCGAGTCCCTGGGCCAGGCCTTCATGGTCGAGTTCCTGGGCCGCGCCCTCGAGCGCCATCCCGACAACCTGGATGCCCTGGCTGAACTGGGCCAGGCCTATACGCGCCTGGGCCGCATCGAGGAAGGCCTTGAGGTCGACGAGCGCCTGGCGCGCCTGGTGCCTGAAAACCCCACCGTGCACTACAACCTGGCCTGTTCCCTGGCCATGCTCGGCCAGCTGGATACGGCTCTGGACGCCCTGGAAAAGGCCGTGCGCCTGGGCTACGACGACGCCGGTTTTCTGCGGGAGGACGAGGACCTGGCCAGCCTCAGGGGTGAATCCCGTTTTCGGGAACTGATGCGCCTTTTGGAAGCGGTCTGAGACCGCTTCCACCCATCTTGTCTAGGAGCGGGACCCGGTCCGTTCCCAGAGCCAGTATTCCCAACGCCTGATGGCCTCTTCGCGGTCGTCCTCAGCCGCCCGCGGGTCGTAGCCAAAGCTCTCCGCGGTGGCCTCAAAAAGTGCCTGGGCGCAGAGGGCACGGGTCAGCAGGCGCTCATCCCGCAAACCGTCGATGAGGGGCGGAGCCATGCGCCAATCTCCCAGGCGCAGCAGGGTGCGGGCGCGCTCCAGGGCCAAATCGACCTCGTCCGCCTCGGGCCAGGGCAGGCTCCAGAGGGGATCCACCAGACGGGAATCACCGGTGGCACCCAAGGCGGCCAGGGCCGCGCAGGAGACCTCCTTGCGGGGGTCCAGCACCAGGGCCAACAGAGTCGGATAGGCGGGCTCGCCCACGGCGGCGAACCAGCGGATCAACTCCACCCGTTCCATGCCGTGGGACCAGGGCAGGCGCCGTGCCCCGGCATCGATGCGCGCCCCGAGGGCCGGCGAGGGGTCGAGCCATTGCACATCCTCCTCCACATCGCCGCTGGCGGCACAGCCCACGGCCAGGGGAACGACGAGCATAAGAGGGGCGATTCGCCTGCTGATGGTGGCTTTTTGAGGGATCTTCATATTGAAGACACCATCGGATTGGGAAGCTCGCCCGCTTGACCAAAACCAGCGAGACGCCACAAATGGCTCTGGCTAGGCGCGCCCCAGGCCCACCAGGGCGCCGGCGGCCAGCAATATGAGGCCCAGGGTCAAGGCCACCAGCCCCAGGGCAGGGACACCTCCCCCGCCGCCCAGCGCCTGCCCGCCGGACGCACCGCCGCCCACAGAATCGACCGTATCCAGAGGTCCGGGGACGCCCCCCGTCCCGGTCCCAGCGTACGCTTCCACCTGCTCCCAGGCCGCGGGCAGACGCTCCACGCGCCGCGGGTCGTATTCCGCCGCCCGCGGAGCCCCCAGGGCCAGGCTGGCCAAGAGCCCCCCGGGTCCGACCACCTCGAGCACGCCGGACTCCCAATCCGCCCCCGGCCCCGGAACGCTGGCTCCCGGCTGCCCCACGCGCCTGCTCCGGCCCCCCGGACCACTGTCCGTCGTGAGCACCAAATAGTCCGACGCGGACCCCGTGTCCGACGCGGACCCCGTGCCCGCCCCGGCCCCCGTGTCCGCCGCGGCCCCCGTGTCCGACGCGACAACCGCCTGCCAGGATTCCGCCTGAACCCGGCGGCGCGCCCTGATGACCGCCGGCCAGGTCGGCGGAACACCATCGAGCACCAGCCCCTCTGCCCGCCAGTTTGCCCGGGGACGCTCTCCCCGCCGACTTCCACGCCCCAGGACGCGCAACAGGGGCCGCAGCAGCGCCCCCTGGTTGACCCAGGCCGGAGCCCACACGTTCTTCAGTGACCGGCTGGCGCTCCCCGCCGAACCACCTGGGTCCCCTGGACTCACGGGCCCAGCCACGGGATCCGTGGCCAAGAGGGCCGCCGCTCCCAGACCCACGCTCCACAGGCCCAGCACCGGCGCCCCCTGGTCATCGGCCCAGAGCACCCGCGCGCCGTCCTTGGCCCGGGCCCGGGCCAAGCGCTCCAGGGGCGGCAGGCCGCCGGGCCAGGCACCATCTAGCCCACCCCAGTCCCCGACCGCCGACGCCCTGGCTTGGCCTGCACCTACCGCCGCCGACTCAGAGCCTACCACCGTGAGTCCGATGGCCGCGCCCTCCCGAATGCGCGCCTGATTGACCTCACGCTGGAATAGCTCGCCGATCTCACTCAACTCGCCCACTTCCACCAAACTCTCCCCCGGCGCCACCAGTTGCCCGAGGAACTGGCGATCCGCCTGCTCGCCGATGGGAAAGACGCGTAGCTGCACACCGGCGGCGACGAGTTTCCGGGATACCTCCCGGGTGCGTTCAGCATCCGAGGAAGCCGTGTGACCATCCGTCAGGAGCAAGGCCAGGGCGGCGCGGCGCTCGGCCTGCCGCCCCCGCTCCGCCACCAACTGATCCAATGAATAGAGCACATCCGTCGTGCCCCCAGGCACCCGCGCGGCCAGGATGCCCAGCAGCGTTGCGCGCCGAGTGCCCGCCCCTGGCAACACCGCTTCATTTTGCTGCGGCCCGAGCACTCCCGTGAAAAAGCGCAGGGAAAGGTGATCCCCTGCCAAGCTGGCCCGGGCCAGCTCCAAGACGCCCCGGCGCACCAGTTCGAAGGGACCTCCGGCCATGCTGCCGCTGCCGTCCACCAACAAAATCACATCCCGTTCCGCATCTCCCTCCGGGGGCTCAAGGGGCAGCAGCGCCTGGGGCAACTGGCGCCCCCTCTGCGGCAACCAGCCCTGGAGCAGATCCCATCCTCCCGAGGCCAGCCAGCCGCCTCCGTATTCCACAAAGGAAGCCAACAGGCGGCCATCCAGGCGATCCGGCGCCACGCCACAAGTCCAGAGCACATCGGCCTCCACCAGGGCCTGGCCCAACTCCTCCACCTCCCAAAAACGCAGTTGCAAACCGTCCACCACAACGGGATCCACATTCAGGGCACTCAGGCCCCCGTCCACCGAGGCCACCGAGGCCACGGAGGCCGCCCCTTCCGCCGCAGCGCCCGCCACCAACCAGCGCCGCACTTCCTCCCGGCGCCCACTATCCACAATCACCGCGCAGACCAACTCCGGCCCCGCCCGGGTGCCGCAGCGCGCCAGGTCATTCTCCGGTAGCGGGTCGCCGGGACAGGTGACCCGGGCCACCACATCCGTGATCCCCGGTGCCGCCGGGCCCAGGGGCACCACCAGGCTCGCATGCCAAACGCCCGCCTGCGGCGCCATACCAGGAGCGGAGGGCGCCGGCTTCCAAGCCACGGGCAACCGCTGTTGGCCGGCGCCCCGAGCAGCATTCCAACTTACGCTGAGCTCGCTGGCCGGAGGGCGAGCCTGCGCCCCACCCGGGAACAGGGCCGTGAGTTCCACGCCCAATGCCAGGGGCGCTCCGACCTCCAGCTCCCGGGGCAGGGAGAGTTCCGCAATGGCCGCATCCGGGAGATCAGGTGCGGGCCAACGCTCCAGGGTGAGCGACGCCCAGGCAGCACAACCGTTCCAACTTGGCCGCGGGTCCGGACCCGTGTGGGTTCCGTCGGAGAGCAGCACAATCCTGCCAACGCCTCGACCGCGGCGGCCCATGAGGCTCTGGGCCAGATCGAGGGCAGCGGCCAGATCGCTCTCCGCAGCCTGAGCCCGGCCCCCCCGAACCCCGGCCGAAGTGTGGCGCGCGCCCGGTGCCGCACGCCGATTCGCGGGCTGATTCGCGGGCCGATTCAAGGGCTGATTCAGGGGCCGGCCGGCCCCCGCCGCGCTTTCCGCTTGCAACCCCTTCAGCGGTCCGTCCAGGGGACCGCGCAGGAGCTCCTCGCGCAACTTGCCGGCGGCGTCGGGGCCGAACACGCGGCGGCACTGGGCTCCCGGTGCACCAAAAACAACCAGGGCCAATTCCTCGCCTGCTGTCCCGGCAGCCAGGTCCTGGGCCGCCAACCAGCGGCGCAGGAAGACCGTGGAATCACTGCGCGGTCGCGTGGCGCTCGGGGAAAGGTCCACCACCAAAAGGCGCAGGGGCGGGGACGGGTCCCCGGGGGTGGGCAAGAGCAGCGGCAGGGAAATGGCCATCAGCGCCAGACCCAACCAAACCATGACGGCGCCCAGGCCCGCGCGCCCAGCGCAAGCGGTGCGCGCGGCGCGATCCGTACGCCCGGCGCGCCCGACGCGAACGGCGCGATCAGCGCGAACAGCGTGATCGGCGCGAACAGCGCGATCGGCGCGAACAGCGCGATCGACGCGATCGACGCGAACGGCGCGATCAGCGCGATCGGCGCGAACAGCGCGAACGGCGCGATCA
>NYXZ01000145.1 GCA_002686595.1 Planctomycetota bacterium
AGGTGCAGGAAGAGGAGCAGCGAAAATGCGACATGGGGAACGACGGAGACAAATCGACCTAAGCACCCCAAAGTGCTTATCTTTCATACACAGCATCAATGTCTGAGCAAGGTGTCCCCACCCCCCTGATCGCAGTCGTTACAGGCACTTAGCGAAACACTCATTTCAGTCGATGTGTCCGAGAATGTCCCTGGCGGTCCCAGAGCGGGTACAGATCCGGGGACAGCCAAGAACATGATGTGTGAGGAGAGGGGTCGTTACTCGGACTCGTTGTATCGCCCCCACATCTCGCGATCCCTGCTGGAGTGGCTGTTGCGACGTAAGCCCCCTTCCTCCCCCAGGTCGCGCGGGTTGCCCGGGTCTCGGATGATGGTTGCGTGGGTCGGGGACGAGGGACGGGGGAGGAGCCGGGGGAAGTCGATTAGACCGTGGGGTCGGTCTGCTGGTCGTGGTGCGGCTGCACCCACCGATGGGGGAGCAGTTCGTCGACGCGTGCCTCGGGCCATCCGCTGGCGATCTTGCCGAGCACGTCGGTGAGGTAGGCGACGGGGTCGACGTCGTTGAGCGCGCACGTCCGGGTCAGGCTGTAGAGCACGGCGGCGTTTTCACCGCCCTGGTCCGAGCCGACGAAGAGACTATTCTTCCTCCCGAGCGCGATGCTGCGCATCTCGCGCTCGACGTCGGTGTTGTCGACCTCGAGGCGACCGTCGTGCAGAAATCGCGTGAGCGCCTCCCAGTGGTTGAGCCAGTAGGCGCAGGCCTGGGCCAGGCTGCTCTTGGGCGGTTCGCGGCCGGCCGTCTTGACCAGCCACCGCTTCAGCCGATCCATCACGGCCAGGGACTTGCGTCGCCGTAGTTGTAGGCGCTCGGCCGGCCCCATGCCCTGGACCTTGGCCGCCTTCTCGATCCGGTACAGGTCTTGGAGGTGTTTCAGCGGCCTGGCGACGCGCTTGTCGGTGTCGAGCAGGTCGGCAAACTTGCGGCGGCCGTGCGCGGCGCAGCCTGCCTCGATGGCCGAGGCTTCCTTGCCGTTGAAGAGCCGGTCGAAGACGCCCGCGGCATCAGCCTGGATGTAGCCCTCGCGGCCCGCGAGGTGCTTCCAGGGTCCGTGTTTCCCTTCGCCGTCCGGGGCGTACCGGAACACGCAGAGTCGCCCCCCGTCGGCCAGGTAGCACCACATCTGGCCCAGGCGACTTCCGCCCGGGGCATCCCGATCCAGCACGCGCAGGCCCGTGGCGTCGGTCTGTACGAGCCACGACTGCTTGGCCTCCTTCCACATCGCATCGACCAGCGGCCGCAGCTCGAAGGCGGAGCGCGCGACCCACCCGCCCAGGGTGGTGTCGGTGATGGCACAGCCCATCTGCCGGCAGAGCTTCTGGAGCCGGTACAGGGGGAGGTGCGCGTCGTACTTGGCCGCGACGACCCACGCGAGCAGGCCGGTGCTGGCCAGCAGGCGCTCGAACTGGTCCGCGGCCGGGGGTCCGACTACCACGCCCGACTCCTTGCAGCGGCAGGCGCGACGGATCCGCTCGATCCGTAGCACCTGGAAGCGGATGGGCGCCAGGTCGAGCTTCTCGACGACGTCGCGGCCGATCTCGGCCCGCTCTTCACCGCAGTCGGGGCAGTGCCGCTCGTCGGACTCGACGTCCTGCTCGCGTCGGACCCGGGGCAGGCGGGCGGGAAGCTCCCGCCGCTTCTTCTTCGGCGCGGCCTGGGCCTGCTCGTCGGCCTTGCGTTCCTGCTCACCCTGCTCGATGAGCTGTTCGATCTCCTCGTCGACGACTTCGTCGCAATCCCCGTCGTCGTTCAGCAGGCCCTTCTTCTCGAGTTCGTCCAGGGCGAGGGCGAGCTGCTTGGGATCGATCTGCTCGCTCTTGCGCTGATGGCGGGAGACCTTGTCCTCGTACTCGACGGCCGCCAGGCGGGCGGTCAGCCGGCCGATGAGGCCGAGGGCCTGATCCCAGGCCTCGGCCTCCTGTCCTCGCTGCTTGAGACCGTCGAGGTGCCCGCGCAGCGGGTCCATCGCCCGCTCCACTTGCTGCTCGATCCAGTCTCCTCGCTGCGTCATGGGAAGCAGTCGTAGCACACCTCGCGCGCGCGTACGAGCGCGAAGCTTAAAACCGGCGACGCCCCCCATCAGGCGACCAGCGGCTCCCAACGGGGGCGGCGGCGCGCCCCGGACAGGTCGATCCCCTCCAACAGCAGCGCCAGCTCGGTGGCCTCGAGCTCGATGTGGCTTGCTCCGGCCACCGGCGTCCTCGGCACGTGGAACCGACCGCGCTCCAGGCGCTTGTACAGCAGCCAGTACCCGGACCGATCCCACACTAAGATCTTCGCGCGGTCTCGACGGCGATTGATGAACACAAAAAGGTGACCGGAGAGGGGATCCATCGCGATGACTTCGCGCGTCACCGCGGAGAGACCATCGAATCCCTTGCGTAGATCGACGGCGCCCGCCGCCACGAAGATCTTCACCGTCGGCGGGAGGCTCAACACAGGGCTACCAGGACGACCACGACCCGATGAAGGTGCTCCTCGTCGAAGTCCGGGGGCACATGCACCACACCCCGGCCCACCGATACATCCAGCGTTGGCGCCGCGCCTGGCGTGGTGCTGTGCAAGGCAGGAGGCACGGAATCCGTCCCCCGGACCCGCACAGGAAGGAGGGGGGCCACCTCCGGCTCGTCGCCAAGCGCCAGCGACGGCGACTCCAGGTGCGCCAATCGCTCCTGCCAACGCTGGAGACGCTTGGGCTGAAGGCCGTGTCGCCGGGCGAACTCCGCCGACGTGTTGCCGCTCTCCGCCAGGGCCGCCAGCACGAGTTCGGCGTCCTTGACCCGCCATCGGCGCCGCCCCAGGGCGATCTCGAGCTTCGTTCGCATCGATCACCTCCGCGTGAAGGTGACCAACATCTACCGGATCAGGCCTGATGGATACCTGGGTCTGGGGAGGGGCTTACTTCGGCGGCGGCTGACCCAGGTCCGCTTCGTTGACCACGCGCCGCACAGTCTCGGCGCTCACCGACAGCCCCTCGTTGCGGCGAAGCTCGTCACGCACACGGCGGACACCGTGCTCGGGATGGGCCTCCCGGTGGGCCTTGATCCGCTCCTCGAGGGCCTCGCAGATACGCCGCGTGGACGTAGACCTCGTGCGCTTGGCCAAGCCCCCCAGACCGTCACGACGGTACGTCCGACACCAGTTGCTGATCGTGTTGGCCGTCACGCCGGCCAGCTCCGCCACGTCTCGCCGAAGCAGCCCGGCCTCACAGGCTTGCACCGACAGCAGACGCACCTCCATCGGCACCTGGGTCCGCCGCCGCGCCGGACTCGGCCTCGGCTCCGCCTCGGCCTCCTCCGGCGCCTCTCCCAACGCTAACTGCTCGGCGACCCCCGGCTCTGAAACCTCGCCGGACTCGGGCTCCAGCCCCTCGACATCCTCGGACTTCCCAGTCTTCCAAAACCACGACATCTGTCCCTCCTCTCCCCGGCACACGACCGGGATTTCCGGAGGGGACATGTCAACCTATTACTGGGGCGAAACCCGGACAAACCTTCCTGGACGCTGCAATCTGGCGCAGATCGGGTCCGTCCACGTACTCCATGCCCAGATAGGGCCCTGTGTCGCACCTGCCCAGGTCGAACATCTGGACGATGTTGGGGTGCTGGAGGTGGACGGTGATCCGCGCCTCGTCGATGAAGAACTGGCCGAACTTGGTCCACTCTGGCAGGTCCGAGCGGATCATCTTGACGGCGAACAGACGCTTGAAGTCAGCCAGGCCGAGCACGCGCGCAAGGTACACGTCGGCCATGCCGCCGCGGCCCAGGAACTCGATGAGCTCGTATCGTCCGACCTGTTTGTGCACGATTCCAGCGATCGCGTCCTGCCCCGCGATCCCGCCGTCGGCGCACTGACCCCTCGCGTCCGGACACGCCACACCAGAATAAGATAGGCGGCCGTACTCGCGCCACTCGCGCGTGCGGGTTATAGAAAGTGAGTTGACTCGCGGCTGGCTGCCGCACAGGAGGAGAGGCCCATGAGCGCCCAGCCCGACCCGGCCCCAGCGCCCGCGATCAAGCGACCGTCAGGCCTTTCTTCCCGCGTTCGTTGGCTGCGCGACTATTTCTTCTCCGGTGTCCACCGGCCCTGGAACAACGAGTGGACCTGCTGGACCACCGGCACCCCGTGGGACGTGGTCTACGAGGAGATCAGCTACTACATCGTGCCGGAGACCTACCCTTTCTTGCCGCCGTTCCGCAGCTCGACGCTGCAGGCGGCGCGGCCGGTCGAGCTGCCCCGGGACTTCTGGCGCCGCAGCCTGGTGGAGCGGAGGGCGTGGTTCATCCGCGAGGTGATGGTCAACCGGCTGCCCCACGAGGTGCTCCCCGGCGACTTGCTGGCTGGCGGGCGGTTCAACATCCTCGCCTCCCGTTGCTGGAGCAAGGTCGAAGCCCGCGATCGGGATCGGCTGATCCTGGGCAAAAAGGGCGCCCGGGCAGCGGTCAAGTGGTTCCACGATCACGGCTACGGCAACGCGGGCGCCACCAGTGGTCACGTCATCGCTGGCCACGAGCGGGCGCTCCGGCTGGGCTGGCGCGGCATCCACGACGACCTGGAGAGCCGCTACCGGGCTCTGTCCCCCGCGGATCAACAGGGGGAGGCCGGTGAGCAGCTGCGGGCGATGATGCTGGCGTCGACCATGCCCCGCGAGCTGGCCGCGGGCTACGCCGACGTCTGCCGCCAGCTGGCCGCCGACGAGGCCACACCGGACCGGGCGGCCGAACTCGAGGGAATGGCGAGCCAGCTCGACCGCGTGCCCTGGGAGCCGCCGCGCACCTTCTGGGAGGCGGTCCAGTCCCTGTGGCTGAACCACATGCTGGTCCTGGCCGACGAGAACTACCCGGGGGCGGGGGTCAGCTTCGGCCGGGTGGATCAGTACCTGCTGCCCTACTGGGAGACTTCGCTGGCCGAGGGCATGGACCGGGAGTTCGGCAAGGAGATCCTGCGCTGCTTCTGGGTCCACGCCAATACCGCCTACGACGCCATGATCCGGGTGGGCGGCAACCAGGGCATCACCGCCGGCTTCGGCCAGCTGATGAGCCTGGGTGGACTCGGTGCCGATGGGTCGGACCGCACCAACGACCTGACCCTGGCGATCCTCGAGGTGATCGACGAGATGAGTCCGATCCTCGAGCCCAAGCCCAACGTCCGCCTCCACCGGGACTCACCAGAGCCGCTGCTGGACCGGGTGGTCGACATGGTGGCCAGCAGCCAGGGCGCTCCGTTCCTGCTCAACTTCGACGAGCGGTCGGCCGCTGGGCTGATGCGCCAGGCCGCCCGCGCCGGGCAGGGCAACCAGATCACGGCCGGCAACGTGATGGACTACGCGTCGGTGGGGTGCCTGGAGAACACCATGGTCGGCAACGACCGCTCCGGCACCGTCGACTGCAACCTCAACCTGCTCAAGGCCGTCGAGCTGGCGCTGACCGGCGGCTGGGACCTGCTGCCGTTCACCGATCCGATCACCGGAAAGACCGACGCGCACAGGCGGGACGGTCCCGACACCGGCGATGCCACCCACTTCGACGCCTTCGACCAGTTCTTCGATGCCTACGCCGAGCAGACCCGCCACATCGTCCGCCGCTGCGTCGAACTCTACGAGCGCAGCGAGGAGGCCCGCGCGCGCTTCAGCCCGACCCCCTACCTGTCGTGTCTGATCGAGGGTTGTGCCGAGTCGGGCAAGGACGTCACCCGGGGCGGCGCCGAGATCGACATGGTGACCATCGAGGCGGTCACCTTCGCCACCACCGTCGACTCGTTGCTTGCGATCCGTGACCTGGTCTTCGACGGTCGCAAGTGCACCATGGCCGAGCTGATCGCGGCGCTGCGGGACAACTGGGAGGGGCACGGCAAGCTGCAGGCCTGGGCCCAGCATCGCTCCCCCAAGTATGGCCGGGACGACGACGTAGCCGATGCCATGGCCCAGCGGGTGATGGAGCTGTGGGCCGACGAGACCTGGAAGCACCGCACCCGTGTCACCGGCCGCCAGTTCCGGCCCGGGATGCTCAGCTGGAACTACTGGGTCGGCGACGGCTACGTGATGGCCGCGTCCGCCGACGGACGCCCGCGCGGGCAGTTCCTGTCCAACGCGATCTGCCCCTCCAACGGGGCCGATGTGCTGGGCCCGACTGCCAACGCCAACTCGGTGGGTAAGGCCCTGGGCGGGAAGGACCCGGATGGCGGCGGTGACTTCGCCGGGTACCGAAACGCGCTGCCCAACGGCGCCAGCCACACGATCACCTTCAACCCGTCGTTGCTGCGGGATGGGGAGCACCGCCAGAAGTTCAAGGCCTTCTTGCGCGGTTACGCGGACACCGGCGGCACGGCGCTGCAGATCAACGTGCTGGATGCGGCGGTCCTGCAGGAGGCCCAGAAGCACCCCCAGCGCTACCGCCACCTGCTGGTCCGGGTGACCGGCTACAACGCCTACTTCACCGCCATCGGCCGCGAGCTGCAGGACGAGATCATCGCCCGGGAGATCCACAAGCAGCTGTGACGACCGTCGATCCCAGCCTCGTCCGGGCCTCCCAGCTCGCCACCGTCCTCAACATCCAGCGGATGAGCACCGAGGACGGCCCGGGGA
>NYXZ01000057.1 GCA_002686595.1 Planctomycetota bacterium
GTACGCCCACTAGCACGCCGACCAATACCCCCACCAATACCGCGACCAGCACCCCCACGGCGACGAGTACGCCGACATCTACACCGACCAGCACGCCAACATCCACTCCCACCTCTACCCCGACGCCTGGCCTGCTGAAGATCACCAGCCATCAGACCGGGGACATCCTGCGGGGCACGGTGGAGTTGAAGGCGCAATCGGCAGATGCTACCTCCTACCTTTGGGACTACTTGCTGGCCACCCCTGGAGCGACGTTTGTGCCGATCGGGACTGGCACACCGACGGGCAGCGTGCATACTCAGGCCTGGGATACCACCGGCCCGGCACCCGCGGGACAGGATCAGACCGGCGTGGTGGTCCGCGTGCAGGCGAGGGGACCGAGCGGTTCCGCCACGCCCGACAGCATCACCGTCACGCTGGATAACACACCGCCGACGGTCAGCACCGTTGCACCGACCAACGGCACGGCTGGCGTGCTGGTCAGCGCCAACGTGGTCATCCAGTTCTCGGAGGCGATGAGCCTCAGCAGCAGCGACTACGCTGAGAGTGGCAAGGTCAAGCTCACCGCTGGCAGCAGCTTCATCCCCGGCACCGCATCGGTCAGCACCGATAGCACGACCTTCACGATTGACCCGACCGCTCACCTGGCCAACAGCACCACCCACACGCTGACCGTCAGCACCGGGGCGACCGATCTGGCCAAGGATGCGTCTGAGATTGGCAACCCGCTGGCTCAGACGTTCACCAGCGGCTTTACCACCACGGCAGCGCCGGCCTTGAGCGTTACGGCGCCAGCAGATACTGCCTTCTTGCGAGGCACCGCCACATTGCAACACACGGCCACGAACGTCGGTTCGCTAACCTGGAATGTGGTGCTTATCCATGCCACCGGGGGCACCAGCACCGTCCCCATCGGGTCAGTTGCCGCCAACCAACCATTCGATTGGGTGACGACCAGCTTCCCCGATGTCCCCAACCAGGCTGTGACCAGTGCCGCCCTGCGCTTGCAGGGCACGGCCACGGATGGGTCCAGCGCCGCGGTAACCGCCCCCGACCGCACCGGCCTGACTGTGGACAATACGGCCCCGGCGGCCCCAGCTATCGTCAGCGTGCAGACGGGGGCAACCCAACCGCGCACCGTCACCTCCTTCCCGGCCACACCGGTTGTTGGTGGCAATGTCTTCAACCGCAAGGACGACCCCGATGGCAACACCACCGGCTTGCAGGGAGCTACTGTCAGAGGCACAGCTGAAATCGGGGGCACGGTCACGCTCAGTTCCAGTGTCAGTGGCGGCACGCTGCCCATCACGGTCGTGAGCACGAGCGGCACCTGGACCAAGAGCGCGGTGACCCTGCCGGAGGGCACGCAGACCCTGTCCGCGACGGTGACCGACAAGGCGGGCAACACCAGCAGCACGTCTGGTACGGCGCAGATCAAGGTGGATACGGTGCCACCGGATGCGCCGACGATCAGTAGCCCGGCCGCTGGCACGCTCAACGCCAGCAAGGACGAGGACACCACCCGGTTCGGCTTGCAAGTGACCGTCAGCGGGGAGGCTGAGACCGGCAGCACCGTGCATCTGGGGATCATCGCCAGCGGCGCCGTCACCCCGCTGGACACCAAGCCATCCGTCGTGACCGCGGGTAGCCCTTGGTCAGCGACCGTGACCTTGCCGGAAGGACAATTTACCCTAGGTGCGGTGGCCACCGATACCGCGGGCAACCGCAGCCTGACGCCGGGCACAGTGGCGCTCACCGTGGACACCACGGTGCCGCGGGTGACGTGGATTGCGCCCACCAACGGCGCCCGCTTGACCGCCAGCGATGATGCGAGCACCGATTCCGGGTTCCAGTATGTGCTGCGGGGCCGGACGGAGCCTGGCTCCTCGGTGACCGTCACCTACGGCAAGACCGGGGCCACAGCTACCGCAACACCCACGGTGGGCAGCGATGGTGGCTTTAGCGTCACGGCAACGCTCTCCGACGGGTTCAACCAGGCCAGCGCCGCCACCACCGATGTGGCTGGTAACCAAAGCACGGACACAATCGCCTTCCTGGTGAAGGCAGCGGTACCCAGCAACCCGACCATCACCCAGGTCAAGGACAGCAGTGGCGCTCTGATCAGCATCCCCAGTCGGCTCGGTCCCAACCATGACCGCGATGCCAACCAGCCCGGTGCACAGGTAGACCTGGTCGGCACCGCTGATAGTGGCAACCGGATCGTGGTCACCCTGAATGGCAGGCTGGTCGGCCAGCGGGTGGTGCCCAGTTCGGGGACATGGACCGGCCGCCTCAGCCTGAACGAAGGGATCCACAGCGTGGTGGTTCGGGCGATTGACGCCGTGGGCAACAAGAGCGCCGGCACCGCCAGCGCCACTCTGACCGTGGATCTGACCGCCCCAGACCTGGCGATCACCAAGCCGCAGGACGGGGCAACCACCAACCAGTCGCAGCCCAGCTTCGAGGCCAGCGCCAGCGACCCCGCCGGGGCGCTGAGCAGTGGCGATACCAGCCTCTCGGTGGTCTTCGCCTACAAGTCGGCGACCGCTGCGAGCTTCACCGCCCTCAATACCGATACCAGTACGCCGTATGCGGCCACGTGGGGCAGCGTCACGCTCAGTGATGGCGACTACGCCCTGCGAGTGACCGCCAGCGATAGCGTGGGCAACCGCACCCAGAAGACGATCTCGATCACGGTCAGTACGGCTGCGCCCGGCGTGACCATCGTGGCGCCTGCCAGCAGCTCGATCACCACGGACAGCGCCTTCAACCGTGGCCAGCCCAGTTTCCAGGCCATCGCCACCGCGGGTGCCGGAACGATCACCTCGGTCACTTTCCAATTCAAGGAGATTGGCACGGGAGGTGGCTTCACCACGATCAGCAGCGACAGTTCGCCCACTCAGAATGCCCGCTCAACTGCGGTCTGGGGAACTAACGCTCTGGAGAATGGCAAGACCTACCTGCTCAAGGCCTTCGCCACCGACAGTGCCGGCAAACAAGGGGCTGCCGTGGTGCGGGTGCAGATCGCCATTCCACGCACGGTGAGCGGCACGGTGACCATTGACGGCACCCCAGTCCCCAACCCCAGCGTGCGGTTGGTGCGGGGCCGGCCTGGCCAGGCGACGTTCGTGCAGGCCACTCCCACCGGCGGGAGCGGCGCGGACGGCTCCTACACCTTTGCCGCGGTGGGGCCAGGGACCTACCTGGTGGTCGTGGATCAGGGTGGCTACTTCACCACCACGCTGGAGGCGGACGTAGGCCCCACGGACGTGACCGCCAACGTGGATCTGAACACGCTCAACCCAGTGACGATCTCGGGTCAAGTGACTGGCTTGACGGCCGATCAGCTCAGCCGCGTGCGGGTGAGTGGCGCCACCGGGCTTGGCTCACTCCAACCGGCAATCACCGCAGCCCCAGGGAGCACCACCACCACGCCAACGCCTGGGCTTGCCGGGCAGTCCTTCTCGCGCCGGATTGCGCCGGTTGATCGGCAGGCTGTGGCCCAGGTGACGCCGACTGGCGCCGCCTTTGGGGTCTATAGCATCCGCGGCCCCGCGGGCAACGCCTTCTGGCAGTTGCGTGCCCAGCTGACCCCCCTGGCCACGGCAACGGCCTGGGCTACCCCCGCAGCAACGGCGGAGAGCGACGCGCTGATCCTGCCGCGGGCCCGCCGGTTCGTCACCCGCGCCGAGATTGCAGCCGTGCTCACCGCCACCCCCACACCAGAACCGGTCAACTTTGCCTTCCAGTCCCGCACGCTGACCATCAGCGGCACGGTGACGCGCCAGGACAGCAGCGCCGTGGTCGGCGCGATCGTGGCGGCGACCGACGAACGGGGCACCAGCCGCGTGACCGCCACGACCGATAGTAGCGGGACCTATAGCCTGACCGTGCCCAGTGGCCGGTGGCGGGTGCGCCCAGAGAACCCCGCGGCCGACGCTGGGGCCGACTGGCTGTTCGTCGGCAGCCCAGCCGTAGTGAAGCTGGCCAGCGGCACGGCCACGGGGATCACCTTCGTGGTCCAGCCGGCCGGGGCTACGCTCACCGCCAAGGTGATCCGCACCGATGATAGTAGCTATGTCAGTGGCCAGGCGATTGTGCAGACCGCCGATGGCTCCAGCCGACGCGCCGAGTTGGCCTCGGATGCCCTCGACAGCAGCGGTAACAACCTGGTGGTGCAGGTGCCGGCGGGACCAGCGCGGCTGCTGATCCGGCCCAGCGATACCCAACTGGCGGCTCCGGACCCGATTTCGGTGATCCTGCGCGATGGCCAGACCGAGGCGCTGGGCACGATCACCCTCAGCGAGTCGGTGGGCTACATCAGCGGTGTAGTCGTCGCGGCCGACGTCACCGGCACGCCAACGCCCATCGCCAACGCGCGGGTGCAGGCGCGGCCGGTGCGGGGCGGTCGGCCGGCCTTCGCCACCGCCGAGAGCGATGGTTCGTACACGTTGCTGGTGCAGCCTGGCGCCTACGCGGTGCGGGCCATCCCCGGCAGCGGCTCCGGCTTTGCTGCTGGCAACCGGCTGGAAATCGCCGTTGGCACCCCCGATGCCACCACCACGGCCACCCCGGTGGTGCTGACCCTGAAGTCGGCCAGCGGGACCATCTCGCGGACCTTCACGCTGCCCAGCGGCAGCTCGCTCACCACCGATGATGTGTCCGGCACCATCCTGGCGCGGTCGTCCACAGGTGAGGCCGCCAGCGCTGCCTTCACTGGCCTGACCGCGGCGCTGACCGTGCCACCGGGTACCTACGAGGTGCGCTATCTGCTCAACAGCAGCGACCTGGTCCCGCCGGCCGCGGAGACCGGTGTCAGCATCAGTGCGGCCGGGACCGATAGCCAGACCGTGGCCCTGACCGCCAGCAACGTCAGTGTTTCCGGCAGTATTCGGGTGATTCCAACAGCCACGCCCACCCCGGAGTTCACCGCCACGCCAACCACCACCGGCGCGGCGACGGCCACTCCCTCGGCTACTCCGACTCCGTTTGGGCAGCGGGTGACCGTGCGGGCCGTGGGGGTGAGCAGCGCAGTGCGCGGGGTGGTGCGGCAGGTAGATAGCGATCCCAGCGACGGCACCTTCACGCTGACCCTGTCCGCGGGCACCTGGCGTCTGGCCGTGATCGTGGACTCGGCGCTGGGCTTCCAGGCCGATGTGGTTGGTGCTGGCACTCCCACCCGGACCCCGGTGGTAGTCGTGGCCGGGAGCGCGGTGAGTAACATTGAGCTGACCTTGCAAGGGATCACCCGCCAGATCAGCGGGCGAGTCACCAAGGCCGTGAGCACCCCGCTGGCTGGGGTGTTGGTCGAAGCGGAACTCAGTGGAGCCACCCGCCAACTGTTCACCACCACCACCGATACCGCCGGGGTCTACGCTCTGTCGGTGGTTCCGGGCACCTATGCCTTGCGGGCGGCGATGGGACCAGTGGCGCTGGCCACCCAGGGCGTCTCCCTGCCGGCTGGCGGTACCCCCGTTGATGCCTCCGGCGCCGATGTTGCCGATGTAAACATCGAGTTCCCGTCCAACCTGGTCCAGGTGAGTGGACAAGTAACCATCAACAGCACCGGGCACGAGGCGGCCGTGGTGCAACTGGCCGAGATCGTCACCCCCGTGGCGGGCACACCCGTTGCCGGGCGGCGGATCAGCACCACCACGGATACCAGCGGGAACTTCACCATCACCGTCCCCGCCGGCAGTGGAACCTACACCCTGCGCGCCGCTGCCGAGGTGGAAGCCAGCGGGGTACGCACGCTCTACCGCAGCGCTGAGCCGACGGTGGTAGTGAGTGACGCCAACGTGAGCGCTCAGAACCTGGCCCTCACCGCTATCGCCACCGTCGCGCCGGCGGTCAGCAGTGAGATGGATGGCTCGCTGGGTGGGCTGATCCGCGGCGGATCGGGCACGGCCGAGCTACAAATCCCGCCGATGGCCCTGACTAGCGAAGAAGACGGGCAGGCCATCGTCACTATCCAGCCTACCCTCAGCCTGGCGGCTAGCTCGGGCATGGCCCCGTTCGGTGAAGGCTACAACATTACCGCCGCGCAGACGGATGGCACCGAAATCCAGCAGCTCAACGACAGTGTGACCCTGGTGCTCAGCTTGTCCGCGGCTGACGTAGCCGCCCTGACGGCAGCGGGGAAGACCATCGCGGACCTGCGGCCGGCCTTCTACGACGAGAGTTCGGGCACCTGGCGGGTGCTGACTGACTATGTGATTGATACCGAGAACAACCAGTTCGTGGTCACCACCACGCACCTCACCTCGTTCTCGCTCGCGGGTGAGGAGGACGTGGCCACGGCCACCCCGACGGCCACAGCCCAGTCCGGCGGGGTCACCCAACCGCAGCCAACCGAGCAGCCACGAGCAGCGACCACTGCCACGGCGACGGTGGCTGCTACCGCGACAGTCGCGCCGGTGGTACCCGTGGCGGCGGTGGCGACAGCGGTCCCGGCGGGGCCGTCAGCCACCGCCACGCGCCGACCGGATGAGCCAACCCCGCTGCCCACTGCCGTGTCGTTCAGCGCTGTGGTTGATCCATCGGTGACGGTGGAAGTGGCCCTACCCGCCCGCGATGTGGTGATCGCCCTGCCCATCGGGGCTACCGAGGCGGGGGCAACCCTCAGCATTGATGAGTTGGTGACAGTGGCCGCGGAAGGGATCGGCCTGGGCTTCGCGGTAGCCAAAGATGGCACGCCGATCAACTTGCTGCCCCCGCCCGACTTCGCCAGGCAGCGCTCGCTGGCCACGGTCAGCAAGGTGGTCGAGATCGAGGTGAGGGTGGCGGGCAAGCAGGTGCGGGTGCTGGCCCAGCCGATCACGATCACCATCAGCTACGACCCCGCCGCCTTCCCACTGGAGGCGAGCGAGGGCGATCTGGCGCTGTTCTTCTTCGACACCACTACCCGGCAGTGGCAGGAAGTGCCCGGCTCGGTCGTGGATGCGACCACCCGCCAGGTGAGTGCGGAGGTGACCCACCTGACCCCATTTGCCATCATGGCGAAGCTACCACTGGACAAGCAGGTCAGTCCGGTGCAGCGGTTCTTCGGGGCCACGCGGCACTACATCAGCTTTGGGTTCCTGGCGTTCTTCGAGGCCACGGGTGATGTGGAGCGGTGGGGCTACCCCCGCACCGAAGAGGTACCGGAGCGGGGGCTGACGGTGCAGTGGTTCCAGCGGGGTCGCGTGGAGTGGCACCCGCAGTTGGGGCAGGTACTGTTGGGGCTGGTGGGCGACGAGGTGCTGGATGCCCGGCAGTTGGGGGCGGCCGATCCGCGCCTGGACCAGCCGCCCGCCCCCGCCCTGTATGAGACAGACGAAGACTTCTGGTACTTCCCCGAGACGGGGTTTGCGATCCGCGGGGAGTTCCTACGGTACTTCGAGACGCATGGGGGGCTGGAGCTGTTTGGCTACCCGGTGACCCAAGAGATCGAGGAGAACGGGTTCCAGGTGCAGTGGTTCCAGCGAGCGCGGATGGAGTGGCATCCCGAGTTGGGCGTGGTGCAATTGGGGCTGCTGGGCGATGAGTTGCTGGACTGGCGTCGCCGCGCCGTCTCCACCGCGCAGTCCCTGGCCCTCGAACCACCCTGGCTGAACCGTGACCCGGCGGGCTGAGGAACGACCAGGTGACGCGGTGCCCGGCGGCTGTGGCACCTGGCTCGGCGGCTGCCTAGCACAGACGGGTGCATCCGGCCGGTGCCTGCCTGGCTGTGCGACAATCTATCTGTGCGCGGGGCGCACCTCACCCCCTACGCCCCCTCTCCACTGATGTAGAGAGGGGGCGTAGGGGGTCCTGCTGCGAGGATGGCCCATGCCTTGGGAGGCGATGAGGTACAGACTCCCCTCTCTGCTTGCGGAGAGGGGCCGGGGGTGAGGTGGGTACCTATCCGATCACGAATAGCCCTGCGCTGGCCACATTTGCCGACACCCCACCAGCCACTGAGTTGATCCCACAAATCTAGGGACGTATGCAGCGCCCCACATCTTCTCTGAGTCTGAGAGCAAGCGCCCTACCTGCGCTGGTGCTGGCCAGCGTGGCCGTGACCCTGTTGCTGCTCAGCGGTGGAAATCTTGACCGCCAGGCCCGCGTCCGCGGCCACACGACCGGCGACAGCTACTACACGCTACCGACGGTCACTCCAGCCATCGTCCAGGGGCGCAAGGGACCGCTGATCGAGCCACCGAACGACGTCCGCATTGACCCCAACCGGCCGCGGACTTTCCCCTCGGCAGCCCCCGGCGCCTACCGCCCGGCGGCCGCCCCCGGACCAGCCGCAGCGCCAATCTTTGCTCAAACCAGCGAGTTCATGGCCGGCACTGTAGCGGTGGGGGTGATCTTCGTGGAGAGCAGTGGGGTCTCTGGCGCCTGTAGCCCCGCGGTCAATACGGAGACCTGGGATAGTGCCCGCATGGCCACGGTGCTGGCCGAGATTACCGCTGGCTTCAACTGGTGGCCCACTCGTCCGGGTGCGCCGTCGCTAAGCTTTACGGTCGTGGAC
>NYXZ01000058.1 GCA_002686595.1 Planctomycetota bacterium
GACCAGTTCCGCCTCCGGCGACCAGGGCGTGCGCCTGCGGGCGGCTCGCCGGGCTTGGACTTCGATCAACTCAGCGGCCAAGTCGAAGAGTCCGCGCTCGACACGTTCCTTGCGCTTGCGGAAGTTGCTGGCTCCCAGACGGTCCAGCGGAAGCTTGCCGGCGCCGGAGCCGATGTAGCGTTGCACCAAGTCGATACGCGATACGGGTACGAAGAGGCTGACTTCATCGGCGAAGATCAGGTGCAGGTGCTCTTCTTCGGCGCCCGAGCGTTCGAGGCGTTTGAGGCCAAGGTAGCGCGCCAGGCCGTGGGCTGCGTGGACGACCAAATCGCTGACCTTGAGATCGAAAAACGATTGAATGGCTTTGACGCGGTAGGTGGGGCGGCGGGTGCTGGCCCGGCGGCGGCCGGAGATGCCGGTCAGTTCGCGGTGGTTGACCAGGACCATTTCCGGCAGGCGGAAGCCGCGGGCGACGCTGCCCGTCCGCACCTCGAGGCCTGGAACGCCGCCCGCCGCCGCAATTAGCTCCGAGAAGCGATGTTCCTCGGCCTCGGTTTGGCACAGAACCAGAACGCGAGTGACTTGCGCGGTAACCGTGCGCAGGGCCGCGGGGACCTCCTTCATGCCCACGGCCAGGGATTGCACCGAACGGGTGTCAACGGGATTCAAGGTGCCGGGCAAACTCTGCAAGTCCAGTCGGCGGCGCTTGGTCAGTTCCCTGGCCCAAATGCGTAGGGCGCGTTCGTGGGCCGGGGATTGGATGCCCAGGGTTTCGGCCTGCTCAGCGACGCGCAGGGGTTCGATGTAAACTACTGTGCAGTCCGCCGGCAGCAGGGTGGCCGCCGCCACGCCAGCTCCTCGGCGGATGCCGCCGGCATCGCCGGAAAGGCACACCTGTGTTTCGTTGATCACCTCCACGCTGCGTTGATCGGCGGGGTCGAATGATCGCAATGATTCTAGCGCGCCGTCGAAGCTCTCGATGCGCAGGGGCAGGTCGGCGGCGTAGGGAAAGATGTCCATGATGTCGCCGCGCAGGCTGACTTCTCCGGGAGCCTCGGCCAGGGGCGTGCGCCGATAGTTGGCGGCGATCAGGCGATCGAGGAGCTGGTCGCTCCGCAGGAGTTCGCCCACGCGCAGGGTGAGCAGGTCACGCTCCAGGTCAGCCAGGAGTGGAACCGGTTGGAGTAGCGCGAGCAGGGAGGCGACCAGGATGGGGGGGCGCTCTTCCTCGGGGCCGATTAGGCGGCGGGCGATTTGCAGGCGTCCGCGCACGGAGGCAGGATTGGCGGAGGTGTCAATGGTGGCGCCCTCGCGGTCCGGGAAGAGGGCGGCGCCCAGGCCGAAGGCGGCTAGGTCATCCCGGAAGCGATCTGCTTCAGCCTCCGATGAGGTGACAGCCACCCAAGGCGAGCCATGGCGGCCGGCCAGGTGCGCGAGCATCAAGGCCTGGGAGGAACCCCAGAGGTTGCCGAGAATCGGAGTCGGCTGATCAGCACCCTGCTGGGTCGCCGGTTCCAACAATGCCAGGATCGCGTCCAGACCTGATGCCTCGTCGAGGATGGCGGGATCAAGCACGCGTTCCACGACCTGTTCGGTTGCTGAGGATGTTGTTTCCACGCTCTGTGTATCCTGCGCTCCCGCGCGCAGCTGGCAGTTCAGTCGGACTGTTGTTCCAGGATCAACAGCGCTTCATGGGCAGCCCACTGTTCGGCTTCCTTGCGCGTGCGACCCCAGGCCGTGGGAAAACTGCGTGCGTCGGTGTTGACCCGCACCAGGAATGCGCGCGCGTGGGCCGCGCCGCGCGTCTCGATGGTCTCGTACTCGGGTGGAGCGCCCCAGCGGGCCTGGCAGGTTTCTTGAAGGCGCTGTTTGGGATTGTCAGTGCCGCGCTTCGCCAAGGCCTCGCCCAGGGGCGTGGCCAGGGTTGTGCGCATGAACGTGCGGCAGGCTTCCAGACCAGCATCGAGGTAGACGGCGCCGAGGACCGCCTCGTAGAGGTTGGCCAGGACTGCGCGTGAGAGTGTGCGGCGCGCCAGTCCGGAACCCAGGTGGGCGCGCTCCTGCAGATCCAGGTTGCGGGCTCCCTGGGCCAGGGTGCGACGAGAAACCACATGGGACTTGAACTCGGTCATCTGGCCCTCATCGAGGTCAGCCGGGGACCGATACAGTTCCTCTGCCACAAGCAGGTCGAGGACCGCGTCACCCAGGAACTCCAGGCGTTCGTTGTTCTGGGGCTGGCGCGTCGAGGCGTGGGTCAGGGCCAGTTCCAGGAATGCGCTGTTCGCGAACGAGTGGGGGATACCGTCCATGGCGGAAGTGTAGCAGCATCTGGGAAAGCGTTGCTAGCCGAGCACTCCCCGGAGGCCGCGCCCCGTCCGCTGTTCGGTGGCTCACCGATCGCGCCTTCCACCTCAGCCTGCTAACCCGGACTACTCATGAACACGAGCGCCAAACACCACGAACGGCCGACTTCGCCGGCCTCTCGGCCCCTGGCGGCACTTTGCGCGCACTGGCGTCCTCGACGACCTGTAAAGGTCGTCTCCGGGGCCCGCACGCACAAAGCGCCACCAGGAACCGACTCGAGGCGTTTTGCATCTCGGTTCATGAATAATCCGGGTTAGTCTCTTGCCATGGTTGAAGACACCTCGATCGATTGGAGCCGAGCGCCACTGCCCGGAGAGCGCAAGCCGCGGCGTGGGGATGTGCTGGAGGCGGAGCTCCACGGCTTCGATGCCAAGGGGCGCGCCCTAGGGACTTGTGGCGAGTATCGCGTGGAACTGCGCGGAGGCGTTCCCGGTGCGCGAGTGCGGGCCGAGGTCACGAAACGGCGCGGACAGCGTATTCGTGCCCGGCTCTTGGAAGTGCTTGTGGAGAGCCCCGAGGCGGTGGACGCGCGCTGCGAGCACTTCGGGACCTGTGGGGGCTGTACCCTGCAGGCCTTGGACTACGGGGTCCAACTCGAACACCTGCGCGAGCATGTCTCAGGGGCTTTTGCCGCCGAGGGCCTGGCTGATGTGGCCGTGGAAAGGGTGCTGCCGTGCGACGACCCCTGGGCCTATCGGAACAAGATGGACTTCACCTTTGGAACCCAGCGGTGGGTCGTGGTCGGGGAGCAAGGCGACAAACCCCGGGACTTCGCCCTTGGCCTCCATGTCGGTGGCCTCTATCGCAAGGTAGTGGACATTGACGCCTGTCCGATCCAGTTTGCCGGTGCGGACGAAATCCTGGCCGATGTGCGGCGGCTCTGTCGCGCGCAGGGCTTGGTGCCCTGGGATGTCGTGGAGCACACCGGACTCCTGCGCCATGTTGTATTGCGCAAGGGGATGGCCACGGGAGAGATCATGGTGTTGTTGGTGACGGCCACCGAGGCCGCGGCCGAGATCCAGCCGCTGGTGGCCGAGTTGGTGCGCTTGCACCCGGAGATCACCACCGTGGTGCAGGGTATTCACGGACGGGCAGCGGCGGTGGCCACGGGGGATCAGTACCTCAATCTGCACGGTGCTGGCTTTATCCACGACCAGCTCGGGGGGCTGATCTTTCGTCTTTCTGCGGCCTCATTTTTCCAGACGAACACGGCCCAGGCCGAGCGTCTGTTTGAAGTGGTAATCAATGCCGCGCGCCTCACCGGCAGCGAGCAGGTGTTGGATCTGTATTGTGGGACCGGCGTGATTTCCCTCTTGCTCGCAGGCCGAGCGCGGCAGGTCGTCGGCCTCGAACTGGTGGAGGAGGCGGTCAGGGACGCGCGGCTCAACGCCCAGGCCAACGACATCCACAATGTCAGTTTCCTAGCAGGTGATGTGCTTGTCGCCCTTCTTGATCCGCAGACAGCGGCTCCTGATGTCATCGTGGTAGACCCTCCGCGGGCAGGTCTGCACCCCAAGGTGATCCCGGCCATCTTGGAGCGAGCCCCGCGAAGGCTTGTCTACGTCTCCTGCAATGCCAAGTCCGCGGCCCGCGATGCGGCCCTGCTTGTCGCCGGCGGCTATCATCCGGGTCCCATTCAACCCGTGGACCTCTTCCCCCACACGCCCCATGTTGAATGTGTGTTCTCCTTTGAGTCCGGTGGGCCGCGTTTGGGACAGGCACCCATGTCATAATGCAGATAGGGGTTCGCAATCCCTATCACGCTCTCCTAGGCTCCAGGCGTGGCGCTACAAGTGAACAGCGGGATGGCGCTTATCTCATCCCCCAAGATGCTCGACGAGCACTTTATGCACTCCGTGGTTCTCATGGGGCAACACACGCCCGAGGGGGCCTATGGTCTGACCCTCAATCGGCGGGCGGAGGTGACCGTGGGCGAGCTGCTTTCGGACCACCCCCTGTTGGGCGGACATTCCTTTCCGGTTCATGCCGGTGGCCCAGTGGCCCTCGATACCCTGCAGCTCTTGCACCGCGCCCCGGATGAGATTCCAGGTGGGATCAAGATCGCCGACAATCTATTCCTCGGAGGCGAGCTGGAGGCCATGGCTGGCTATGTCTCGAGTCGTTCCGCAGCGGAGGAATCCCTGCGCCTGATTATTGGATACTCGGGCTGGGGCGCGGGGCAACTGGATGGAGAGTTGGCCAGTGGTGCTTGGATCCCAGCTTCCATCGAACCTGATTGGATATTTGCCCACGATGGCGAGGCCCTTTGGCGCCGTGTGCTCCGTTCCCTGGGCAGCGAGGGCGAAGATCTGGCGAGCATGCCCCCTGACCCGAGCTGGAACTAATCGCGTGGTCGAGAGCGACATCCAGGAGAGCGCGCAGAAGGAAGGCAGCAGTTGTGGAGGCTGTTTGTTGCGGGGTTGCCTGGGGCTGTTGGCAGCCTCGGCAGGCGGCAGCGTGGCGCTGCTGGTTTTGGGGCCGCTGCTGTTGGGGGAGTACATATGCGCTGTATTCGTGGACACCTTCAACGACACATATGATGGCACTTTGGAAGTGGATTCCTATGAGATGGCCATGTTTGGAGAACAGTCTCTTTCAGGTCTGAGGCTCTATGATCCAGAGGGGCGCGAAGTTCTCAGTTGTGCTCTTACTTTTCCTGGCTGGTTGAGCATTGGTCTGGAGGGAGATAACCAACTTGAGCTAGAGGGAGATGTGAAGCTCATGGTGGCTGCCAATGGCGAGAGCAATCTGGAACGAGCCCTGAACGGAGCGATCTCGGATAACATCAATGTGCGTCTGGATAATGAGTTCGCATTGGATGTCCAGCTGATCGACAGCCGGGTCCTGTGGCACTCGGTGCATCTGCCCGATGCGGCTACCGGTTCCACAGCTGGCTGGGCAGCCCCGGAGATTGAAAACACCATCCTGTTTGATCGGCTCGATGGGGGAGTGCAGTTCGTCGCGGGCAGCAAGTTGCAGAGCACCAGTTGGAAGACCAATCGGTTCAATTGCCAGCTCAAATGGGCCGGAGGGGAGTTGCTTGGCAAGGGCACAGTGGAGGTTGACCCGACTGGAGCCGGGGGAGCCGGACTCTTTTTTCATGAGAGCGGGAGCTCCGTGGCATTTGAGCTGGAGGTTGATGTCAGCTCTGACCTCGGTCGTTCCATCGAGACGGAATGGGCCGGTTCCCTGGGCGCGGCCAAGATCGGCGGGGGGCGTCTGGCTTTGAAGGCGGAATCCCTGCGGCTACCTGTGGACGGCTGGCCACGGGCCATTCATGGCAGGCTGGTCCAGCCGCCGTTGGAGTTGGCGGGAGGGCTTGTGTCCCATTCCATAGTGGATGAGATGGAGCCGCAGTCTGATACGGCTACTCCGGAAGTTCGCTGACTTCCGCTGGGGGAGCGCGACTAACTGACGGCGTGCAGGGCGGCTTCGAGATCGCCGATGATGTCCGCTGGGCTTTCCAGGCCGATAGAGAGTCGCACGGCGGAGGCGGCCTGGGCCTCGGCGCCGTAGGACGAGTGGGTCATGGGGCCCGGTAGTTCGATCAGAGTCTTGGTGTGTCCGAGGCTGACAGCGAGGGTGATCGAGTAGGCATTGCTGGAGAGTTCATCGATGAAGCGCATGCCGTCCACGCGGGCACTGTCCAGGTCGAAGTAGATCATGTTGCCCGGGGCGAAATCGCCGTCGAAGTCGCGCATTTGCCGTTGGGCGAGTTCGGCCTGCGGGAAGCTCTCCAGTCCCGGATAGGTGACCTGGGTGATGAGGGCGTTGTCCTCCAGCCAACGGGCGACCTTCATGGCCGTGTACTGCTGGCGCTTGAGGCGCAGGGGGAGCGTCGGCAAGCCGTAGACCATGATGGCCCAGGCGGACTTGGAGTTCAGGATTGCGCCGAAGTCCTTGCGGTAGAGCAGGAGCTTGCCCAGCATTTCCTTGGGGCAGATAACGGCTCCGCCGAGCTCGGTCCCGAAGCCTCCCAGGTTTTTCGTCAAGCTGTGGAGGACGATGTCCGCGCCGTGCTCCAGTGGGCGTTGGCAGAAGGGTGTGGCGAAGGTGTTGTCGATGAGGATTTTGATCTGCGCCTCAACAGGGCGATCGGCGTTCAGCTCGTCAACCAAGGCGCGCAGAGCGGCGATGTCCACCATTTCCAGGGTGGGGTTGGTGGGGGACTCGAAGTAATAAACGCGCGTGCGTTCGGTGGTGGCTTCGCGCAGGGCAGTCAGATCGTTCATGTTCACGCGCTGTACGCCGATGCCCATGCGGGGGTACCAGTTGGTAAACAGGGAGTGAGTGCAGCCGTAGACAACTGGGTGGGTGATGACCTCGTCCCCGGGCACCAGCAGGGAACCCAGAGTGCCGGAGATGGCGGCCATGCCGGAGGCGAAGGTGACACAGCATTCGCCGCCCTCGACCTGGGCCAGCTCGCCTTCGAGAATGGAGCGCGTGGGCTCGTCGAGGCGATCGTAGATATAGACCGGGGTTTCGCCGTGGTCATAGACCGGCTGGCCGAACTCGGTGAAGCCCCGTGCTCCGCGCTTGGCGTAATCGAGCCGGTAGGTTGTGGAGGAGGAGAGCGGCGGAGTCACATGGTGGGAGAAATCCCATTTAGCGGAGTGGCTCGGGCCGTGGACCAAACGGGGGGGGGCTTTGTAATCGGGCTTTTGGGGCATGGGGCTCTCCGGTGAAGGGGTCCAGGCGCGCTTGGGCGCGCGGAACACAATCGTCCATTGTAGGCGAGTGGGGGGCGTCCTCGACGGCAATCCTGGCAAGATCGTTGGCCGGCCTGAGAGAGTTGCCGGGATCGCAAACCGCAGGGTGGCTGCCGCCGATCTCATGTGGGAAAAAGCGGGAAAGACCAGTCCGCTGTGTATTTGCCTGGGCTGTGGTGACTCATCCCACGCGCTAGACTGCCGCTCCCCTGCCTCCCCACGTAATCTGCCTCCCCCATGTCGCCCTCGAAATTACGCCCCACGTCGCGCCTCAGATTCCCTCCCAAGGCAGCGCTTGCTCTGGTCCCGCTCCTCGCCTCCCTGGTGGCCGTCCCCGCCTGCCGGGGGCCTGAGTTTTTTGAAAAACAAGACCTGGGTCGGGCGGTGATGCGTTTCGAGGACGACCCGACGGAGACCCATGTGCAGCAGAAGGTCTTCTACGCCACCGAAGGGGCGGCCGGTGGCATCGGATCAAGCGGGGGCGGAGGCTGCGGATGCAACTGAACCAGGGGCTTTGGGGGTTGCTGCTGATAGCCACCTGTGGCGTCTCTGGCTTTGCCCAGGAGGCTGAGTTGGAAGTTGGGGAGGGCTCGCTTTACACGCGGCTGGGCCTGTACCACAAGGATGACAGCGGCGGAGGCAACCCCTTTTACGATGAGAGCCTGACGGTCATCGAGCCGGCCCTCGTCATGGATTATCGCCTGAGCGAGGACTGGTCCCTGGGTGCTGACCTGCTCTTCGATCATGTGTCTAGCGCCTCCATAAAGCGGTTGGGTGACCGCTCGGCCTATCCAAACACACAGCAGTCCGGCGCCTCCGGTGACTTCTTCGCCGGCGCCACCCTGCGGGCTCGCCGACACCTGGACGAGGGCCGGTCCTGGGGCGGCTTGCTCGGTGTTAGCGGCGAGTACGATTACACCTCGCTCTCCTTCGGTGGCGATTACTCCTGGGAGCGGGAGGATCGCAACGCTTCCTTCACTGTGGGCCTCGGCGGCTTCTACGACACCGTCAAGATCATCCGCTGGGATGGGACCCAGACAGAGGGCAATGACCAGCGCTTCTCCCTCTCGACCAACCTGGCCTGGTATCAGGCGATCGATGGGCGTACCCACGGCACGCTGGGACTCACGCACACTCAGCAGTCCGGTTTTCTGGAAACGCCCTATAACGCCATTACCTTGGAGGACGGGACCAACCCGCCCAATCCAAATCTGGAGGATGATGCGTTGGGCGTGGAAGCCACGGAGGAGTTGCCGGGACAGCGCGGGCGGGATGCCCTCTTCGGGCGGCTGCGGCGCTACTTGGGTGCGGATACCTCTTTGGAACTGGGCGGGCGCTACTACTTGGATGACTGGGGCATTGGCGCCTGGAGCTTGGAGCCGCGCTTGTATCATCAACTAGTGGATGACCGACTCGGATTGCGCTTGCGCTATCGGTACTACACACAGACCCCGGCCGACTATTGGGCCGAGCACTTTGCCGGCACTGATCCGGCCGATGCGCCGACCTTTCGCACCCAGGACCCGGAGCTCGGGGAGTTTGACTCCCACACCGTCGGCGCCCAGTTGTCTTTCAAGAATGATGGCGCCTGGGGCTTTGATGTGTCCATGGATGTGATCATGCGCAGCGACGATCTCGATCATGTTCTCTTGACCTTTGGCTGGAATAGGAGGTTCTAGGTGCGTCATATCGGTGTGATGGTGATGTTCGTCTTGGCCCTAGGGGCTTGTTCCGCGCCGTCCCAGAAGAGCGCTGGGCAGCCGGTGGTTTGGCAAGGGTCTGCGGCCTGGCCAGTGGACTTGGACCGGGAGCTAGAAGAGTGCGAGGCCTTGGTTCTCGTCTGGTGGACACCCTGGTGCGCTCCCTGTGCCCGGGAGGCGCCGGCGTTGGCTAGGGCGGCGCGTGGCTTGCACGGCCGCTTCTCCTTTGTCGGTGTCGTGGCCGGTGGCGAGCAGCACGCCAGCAGTTCAGAAGTAGCGGCCTTTGTGGAACGCCATGACCTCTCCTATCCCACGGTGCGCGACCATGAGGGAGAGATGACTAGGGCCTTTGGGGTCAGCTCCACGCCGACGATCATCGTCCTGGGGGCCGGCGGACGGGAGCTCTTCCGCGGCAGCAGCGCGCCATCCTGGGAGACAATAAAGTGATCGGTGCCCTCTGGGGCCTGGCCCTCGGGGCGGGACTGGCGGCGTCTGGTCAGGAGCTCACCAGGCGGGTGATGGAGCCAGCCCTCCGGACAAGCCAACAGGCCGTGCCGGCTCCCGCCCAGGAAGGGGAGTTGCGCGTCCAGCGCCTGCAGACGACGGTCATGGGCACGGAGTTGATCATGGAAGTGTGGCATGCCACGGAGGAGGTGGCGCGCCGGGCGCTGGCAGCCGCCGAGCGCGAGCTGCGGCGGGTGGAGGATTTGATGACCGATTGGCGTCCGTCGCCGCTCCTGGATTTGTGCGCGGCCGCCGGACGCGGCCCCCAGCCTGTGGACAAGGAACTTGTCGATGTGTTGGGCTTGTCATTGGAGGTGGCCGAACTCACCGATGGCGCCTTCGATCCGACCTGCGCCGCGGTGGGTCGCCTGTGGGATTGGCGGGCGGAACCACCGCTGGTGCCCACGAATGGGGACCTGTCCCAGGCCTTGGACGGGGTGGGGTGGCGCCGCTTGAGCGTGGACCGCGAGCGCAGCTCGGTGTCACTGCAGCCTGGCACTCAGCTCGGGCTTGGGGGCATCGCCAAGGGCTACGGCGTTGATCGAGCCATGGCGGTGTTGATGGCCGAGGGCGTGGAGCACGCCCTCGTCAATGCCGGCGGTGATTTGAAGGCCCTGGGGCGGCTCGGTGGGAGCGAACTGTGGGAAATAGCCATCCGCCATCCTAGAGATCGCCAGCGGATCATCGCCGCCATTCCTCTCTCCAACAGCTGCGTGGCGACCTCCGGTGACTACGAGCGATTCTTTGAGTTGGACGGCGTGCGTTATCACCACATTTTGGATCCCCGCACTGGCCGGCCCGCTACTGGTTGCATGAGCGCCACCGTGCTCGCCCCGGACGCCGCCTTGGCCGACGCCTTGGCCACGGCCCTGTGCGTGCTGGGCCCCGCCAGGGGCTTGAAACTGATCGAAAGCCTGCCGCGGGTCGAGGCCCTACTGGTCGACATGGACGGCGTGGTGCGCAAGAGCACCGGTTTGACGGTGCGGGAGTTGGGGGAGGACCAGGCGGGGGGCTCCGCCCCCGGCGCGGAGTAGCGCTGAAGAGAATCAACGCCCTCAATCGTCTTCCGCCAGGAAGAACGCAGTGCGATACCTGCGGCGGTGATAGTCCCGTTGCTGGGAGCGCGTCATTTCCACTTTAAAACGGAAGGTGCCTTCCGCGCGCGGGGCGAGGACCTCGGGTTGCGTGAGTCGAGCCTGTTGCGTGGCCAGGGCCCGGCCGCGCCGGTCCAACAGGGCGAACTCCAGCTCGAGGTTGGCCAGGGCGATACCCGTGCGGTTCTCCACCACCACCTGGTAGTCGATTTGCACATTTGACCCGCGCGCCTTGGCGCTGATCTGTTCCACCGTCCGTAGGCGCAGCCCTTTAATGGGAACCCGTCCGCTTCGCGTGTCCGAGGCGGCGCTGGCCTCCTCAAAGGCGGCCAGGAGCGTTGGCGCCAGGGAAGGCGGCTGGTCGTCTTGAGCTGTACTCTGACGCACCCACCCCTCGATGCTGACCCTGGTCCAACCGGCCGCGCCCGCCGCGGACTCATCCATGGACATGGGCGTCAGTTGCGTCCCCCGCACGAGAAGCGCCTGGGCCGTGCCGCCGGGCTTCTCGTACAGGAGCAGGTCCGCTGCCGCGGCGAAGGCCGGCGGCGTCTCGGGCAAGGGAGCGTTCCCCCCGCGCAGGAGGAGCAAGCTGGCCAAGATAAGTGTGTAGGTCTGCTTCTCCATGAATGGCGAGGGGGGCTCCACACCCAGACCGATCCTGGGTCGAAACGGTCGCAGGCCATTGACGGAAAGTTTGGTTGGAAGGTGACTAGCCCTTGCGCGCCTCGCGAGTTTTGCGTGCAGCTGACGCAGCCCAGGAGCAGATCGGGCAGGACTCCAGGTCGTGCCCCCGGGCCGGACAGTGCTCGCGTCCGAACATGATGATTTGAAGGTGTAGTCGGCCCCAGTCCTCCTCTGGGAACAGGCGCTTGAGGTCCCGCTCCGTGCGCGTGACCGTGGTGCCGTTGGACAAGCCCCAACGCGCGGCCAGGCGGTGGATGTGGGTGTCAACGGGAAACGCCGGCTGGCCGAAGGCCTGGGTCATGACCACGCTGGCGGTCTTATGCCCGACGCCGGGCAGGGCCTCCAGTTCGGCAAAGGTACGCGGCACCTGGCCGCCGTGGCGCTCGCCGAGGAGCCGGCCCAGACGCGCCAGGGCCCGGGCCTTTTGGGGGCCAGACCTAGGGAGCGAATGATCGTCAGGATCTCATCTTCCGCCAGCTCCGCCAGAGCAGCGGCATCCGGTGCCCGGCGGAAAAGTTCCGGCGTGACCATGTTCACCCGCACATCGGTGGTTTGGGCCGAGAGCAGGACAGCTACGAGCAGGGTAAAGGGATCGCGGTGATCGAGGGGGATCGGCGGTAGGCCCAGGATGTCGTCGAGGAGCGTTTGGATGCGAATGGCCTTCTCTGCGCGTTTCATGGACACACGATAGGGAAAAGAAAGGCGGTTTAGGCGGCGACCTTTGGGGGATTTGTAGCATCAGAGGGAGGAGGGAGGGGGCTCGGTGGGCCCAATGCGGAGGGTCGCCGGCCGGGAGCAGATCGTGTGATCCTGCGAGGCGGGAGGAGCGAAGTCTGTTCCATTGCTGGTGACTGCTGTCAGTGGCCACACGAAGCATGGCCACACGAGGCGCAGCCCACGGGGCTTGGCCCGCGGAACGCGGGCCGGAAGGCGTGGCCCGCGAGATGCGGCCCGGAAGGCACGCCCCGCGAGACGCGGCCCGGAAGGCACGGCCTGCGAGACGCGGCC
>NYXZ01000115.1 GCA_002686595.1 Planctomycetota bacterium
GCCCGCAGGACCGGCGGCGGCTGTCCGTGTCCGCGCTCGTCCGCCGCGGCCCGCATCCAATCCAGGCCCCATGAACTCAGGGCATCTCCATCCCCTGCGCAGGCCTCCAGCATCAGGGCGATCAGCTCCGGGTCGCCGGGGCTGCGCCGAATGGCCTCCCTGATGTGGTTCCGCGCAGACGCTAGGTCACCCGCCGCCAGGGCCTCGCGCCCGAGCTTGAGGGGCAGGTCCACCGCCAGCGGCGGATCCTGCTGGTGCGCCGCGCCGCACAACATGCAGCACACCAACAACACAGAAGTAACTAGCCGCTTGCCCACCGCACCAGGATACACCGCTGATGTCTGGCACAGGCAGCCCGCACTTCAGTCAAAATCCAACCCGCTGCCCCGGCTTGCCCAGGCGGCTCACTGGGCGCTCTGCTCAGAGACAGAAACTCGTCTCCAAGGCATCGGACAGGTTGAATCCGCTTGCGCCGAAACCGGAATCGCGGTACCAGAACTGGAACAACCAAGTGCTGCCGGGCAGCAACGTGCCCGCCGCCGGCGGCGCATTGAAGTCGAGGGCGTGCTGGGCGTTACCGGTCCAATCCGCCTGGATGACAGGCAAGCGCGCCAGACCGCCGCCCACGCACAGAACTCCGTCCCCCAGGGGCACGCTGATCTGATTGGGACCAAAGAAGAAGATGCCGTATTGATTGGCCGGCAGGCCGGCGGCGGTCAGGGTGAAGGCCCCGTCCCCCACCCCGGTGGAGCCGAAGCTCCCGATGCGCGCCCCACTGCCCACGGAGTTTGCGGTGGTGACACAGGTAGCCCCAGGCGCGGGACAGTCGCCGCTGCCCGGAGCGGTCAAGCGCACATCGTCGATGGCCGCTTCCACGATTGAACCGCTGCCCAGATCCGAGGCACTAAAGCGCACGCGCACGGCGCTGGTCAGGTTCACATGGTCTTCAATCAAAAGCGTGTCCTGAATCCACCCGCCCCCGGTATCGCCACCGGCCGGTCCCACCGTGCGGGCGTTGGTCCAACTCGCTCCACCGTCATCCGAGAGGTCCACCTCAAAGATATCCGCATTGGGAGAGGCACCTGTGTTGTTGGAATACCAACGCCAGTACTCAAGGCGTGCACCGGCGTGCCCGCTGAGATCAAAGGCCGGCGAGAGCAAACTGGTGTATCCACCGTCCACATCGTTTTCGCCCAGGCTGCCGCCCACGGACCCCTGCCCGGTCACCCAGCAGAGCGTGTTGCCACCGCCGCTGGTGTGGTCGTCCTCCGGTTGGGCATCCGTGCCCCGGGGGTTGACCCGTGTCCAGATTCCCGTGCTGGCGTCGTTGGGGGCTCCAGTGGACCAGCCCTCGTCGCCGCCGGCCTCAAAGTCGTAGGTGGCCAATGTCGCCTGGCCGCCGATGATCAACTCCTCTACTGAGGTCTCGCTCCAACCGCCGCTGGAGACCGTGACCTCCAGGGGCAAGGCCGTGCCAGCCGGCGTTCCGGGGTAGATGCGCAGCAACAATGAGCTGCCCAGGCTCCCATCGGAAAAGGGTCCCAGGGAAGCCGAGCTGTCCTGGCCCACCAAAACCTCAGCGTGGGGACTGGTGGTGGTGAGGGTTACATCCAAGCCACCCGAGGAAAGGCGCCCGCTGTTGCGCAAGGCCACGCCTAGGGCCACGCTCTCGCCACCTTCAAAGGCGCCGTCTCCATCGCCGACCTCCACCACCGTCAAATCGTCCACACGCACCCAGGCCCCAGCGGCCAGGGCCGTGCGCATACAGGCCAAGAGGTTCTCCTCGGCCAAGGGAATGATGCGATTGCTAGGCGGCCAAAAACCGTCGGAGGAACTGCCGATCTCGGGCGACCAGGCCAAGGTGCCGTGTACGCCGTGGTCCTGGTCGAGGGTCGTGCCGTTGGCCTCGTAGAGCACGATGGACGCCGGCCCGTGCTGGTAGCCATTGACCTCGGTGGCCAATCCGCCCACCTCGTCGTATTCAGTCCAGTTGGCCGGATAGGACGGGATGTAACCCAGGGGCGAGAGCCACAGGTTTGAGTAGGTATGGATAGAGAGGGCCGTGCCGAACTCGCGCCCGGCGAGAAACGCGACCATGGCGGCCACTTCCGGTTCGCTGGCGGCGCTCTGGCCACGGTAGGTTTCCGAGAAGGGATTGTTGCTGGAACCGGAATTGTCATAGCCCCACTGGTAGGGATAGTTCCTGTTCAGGTCGACGCCGTAGCTGCCGAGGCCGCCGTTTTGTCGGCGGTTCTTGCGCCACATGCCACCACCCCCCGGATTCGTTTGCTGGTTGTAGACATAACCATCGGGGTTGACACAGGGCACGAAGTAGATCTCGCGCTCATCCACCAAATAGGTGGCCAGCGGATCGCTGCCGTATTCCTCCAGCAACCACAACATGAACCAGATTGTGATCTGCATGCCCTCGGGCTCGCGGGCGTGGTGCAGGGCGTCGAAGCGCGCTTCCGCTTCGTTCTCGTCCACCGTGGGATTGTCCGAGACCTTCCACATCCACAGCTCGCGCCCCTCGATGCTCTGGCCCAGGCTGGCGCGCGGCGCCACCAGCGTCGGGTAGGCGGCGCGGATTTGATCCACGACCGAGACCATTTCGCTGAAGGTGTAATAGCCACCCATGGCGCCGCCGCCAAAGGGCGGATTGAGCCAGCCGCCGTAGCTCCCGGCCCGCGGCACCTCCGCGCCAGCCAAGCGCTCGGCGTAGAAGCGCGCCATGTCTTCGATGACCAACCTCACGGACCAGTCACGCGCCGCCAACGCATCGCGGCCGGCACTGTCCACCACGACCTCCGCATAGGGCGCTGCGCCATCCGGCCCCCGCGCTCCCACATGGGCCACATCCAGCCCCATGCGCACCAACTCCTGGGCCACTTGGCCGGCGGAGTCCAGTTCAACCCGCACCAGATGCAGGACAGGGGCGCTGGGCTCGGGAGGGGCCTGGGGGGCCTGGGGGGCCTGGGCCGCGACGAACAGTAGGGAAATGAGTGCGCTAGGGATAATCATGGTATTTGTCCATGGGACGAGTACCAAGAGAACAGGTTGCGCCTATTCCGGGAATACCTGGCGCCAAATAAAGGCCCAGGGCGCACCGGCGGCCGTCACGGACAGAAGGGCACTTCGATGGCGTTGGAAAGGTTGAAGCCGCTGCTCCCCGCCGCGGGATCCCTGAACCAGGCCTGGAAGTACCAGGTGCTCCCGGCGGTTATCTGAGCCGCCGGCGAGGGCGGGCTCGCCAGATCCAAGGCGCGGGTCATGGCAAGGCCGCTGCCGAGTACGGGCGGGTAAAGGCGGTGCAAGGTCCCTGGCCCGATGCACAGGCGGCCGTCCCCGAGGGGAATACCGTTGCCCCCGTTGGCTGAGGTTGGACTGTAGAAAAAGATGCCGTATTCATTCGGCACGGGAGCGGCATAAAGCTCAAGCGAGTTGTGGGACACCTCATAGGATCCAAGAGCGCTGATGTGGGCCGCAGCCCCGGTGGAGTTGGCTTCCGTGGAGCAGACATTGACCGGCCCGCTTGTGCAGGTTTCATCCCCCACCATGTAACCGTTCATGTTGAGCGTGGCGTAGAGACCACTGACGGGATCGTAGAAGTCGAAGAGCGCCAACATGAACCCCTCCATGTGATAACCGTCAGGTCCCGCAGTGACCGTGCCGTTCATGGGGTTCGGCGCGGACATCACGGAAGACAGGTCCATGACGGATTCAGTACCCAGGAAGAGGGTATGGAGCTCGCCGGACATGACCGCCACGGTCATGTCAGCCGTGAAGGATCCATCCCCGGCCACTGAGAATGTCGGGCTGTCCACGGAGAAAACCAAGCCCTCGGTCCAGACATCCAAGATGTTCGGATAGCCCGGAGAACCGGGGATGTAAGCCCGGATGCCGGGAATCGCAGGAGCCAACATGACCACATAGCGCCCATCTTGAACGGTGCCGCCGCTCTCGGTCAGCTCGACCCAAAAACGTCCATCGAGATCAAAGGTCTCATCCGGTGTGCCCACCAGGTTGCCCAGATTCTGGATATGGACGGACCAGTTCCAATGGCTGGCCCGGCGATCGATGACAAACTCGTGTTCGACCTGGGCTGTCGCGGGCCTGGCTAGCAGGGCGCACAGGACCACCAGAAACAAACGCCATCCTCCGACGCTGCGTGTCACTGACAAAAGGGAACCTCGACAGCATTCGACAGATTGAAACCAGCCGGGCCGAAGCCCGGATCGCGGAACCAGGTCTGGAAATACCAGGTGCTACCGGCGGTGATTTGCGCCGCCGGCGAGGGCGGATTAGTGAAGTCGAGGGAACGGGTCATCACATTGCCGCTGGCCAGGACCGGCGGGTAGAGGCGGTTCAGTCCGCCGGGGCCGATGCACAGCCGCCCGTCTCCCAGGGGAAAACCGGCACCGCCGTTCACCATCGTCGAGCTGTAGAAGAAGATGCCGAACTGATTGGGCGTGGGCGCCGTGTACAGCTCCATGGAGTTGCTGGCCACATTGTAGGAACCAGTTGCGCTGATGTGCGCCGGGGCGCCGGTGGAGTTCTCCTCTGTACTGCAGACAGTGTTCGGCCCCGTGGAGCAACTCTGTCTGCCGCTGACCCAACCATTCATGTTGAAGGTGATCGTCAAGCCAGAACCGGGATCGGTGAAGTCAAAGGCCGCAATCTGAAAGCCGTCCACGTAATACCCCTCCGGTCCGGGCACGATGACGCCACTGGTAGGATTGGGCGCCGCCGTGATGCCAGACATGTCAGTGACAGTCTCGGTGCCGAAGGCTATCGCGTGCAGCATGCCGGACTGGATCAGCACGGTGGTGTCCACGGTGTAGGAGCCGTCGGCGGCAATGGGAAAGGGCGGGGAGTCCACGGAGAAGACCAGGTCCTCGACCCACACATCCACCAGGTTCGGATAACCGGGCGCGCCCGGGATAAAGGCCTCGAACTGGGGCACGACCGCGGCCTGCATCACCACAAAGCGCCCCTCCTGGGGCACGCCGCCCACCTCCGTCAGTTCGACCCAGATTCGCCCCTCCAGATTGAAGGTGGAGTCGGGCACGCCTTCGAGATAACCGAGGTTCACGATCATGCCGGACCAGTTCCAATGGCTGAGCGGCCGATCGAGGATCAACTCGTACTCGGCCTGGGCGGCGGCCGGGGGATTCAGGAAGGCGACGGCCATGAGGGCCGCGCCGGAGAGGAGCATCTGTCGGGGGGAGACTCTGCGCATGGGACCGGTATTCAGGGGACGGGGACAGCCAGCGGGCCCGCCCCGCTGACTATTCAACGATACCCGCGCGCCCCAGGAGGGGAAGCCCCCCGTGGCAAAGCGCCACTCTGAGGCCCTCAAGGGCGCTTTTGCCGTGGCCATACAGCAGGCCGCGATCACTCCCGTCCCCCGAGACAGGGTCGAGCCCGCCCGCGAACCCAGGGCAGACCCGTGGTCGCCGGCCTGACCTTTCGCTGTAATGCGTCCATGCTGACCACCACCACCGCCACCATCCTGGCAATCGTGGGCCCCTGCCATCCCCAGGCGACAGCCCCCCTCCAACAGACCACCGCCGCCTCGACAGTTATTACGACTGAACTCCAGGGAGCCCTCGACGCGGCCCTCAAGGCGCTCGCCCCGTCGCTGCGCGCCTGGCGCAGGGAGCTTCACGCGCAGCCCGAACTGGGCGAGCGCGAAACGCGCACGGCACAGCTCGTGGCCACGCAACTACGCTCCTTGGATCTGGAGGTGCGCACGGGTTTGGCCGTCACCGGTGTCACCGCCTTGCTGCGCGGGGGTGCAGTAGCACTGCCGAACTCCGAGACGCCCCGGCCCCTGGTGGCTTGGCGCGCTGACATGGACGCCCTGCCCATCACTGAGCAAACTGGCCTGGCCTTCGCCAGCACCGCCCGAGACACTTGGGACGGCGCCGAGGTGGGCGTCATGCACGCCTGCGGCCACGACCTGCACACGGCCATCGGCCTGGGCGTGGCCACGGCCCTCGCCCAGCCCACCGTGCGCGAGCACCTCACCACCGATATCCTCTTCATCTTCCAGCCAGCGGAAGAGGGCGTGAAGGACGCCGGTCCCCACGGGGCGCAACGCATGCTGCTCGAAGGCGCCTTCGAGCCCATCAAACCAGCGGCCATCTACGGCTTGCATGTAAACCCCAAACTGCCCCTGGGCACCGTCAGCCTGCACAGCGGCGGCGCCCTGGCCGCGGTGGATCGTTTCACAATCAAGGTCACCGGCCAGCAGGTCCACGGCGCCTACCCCGAAGGGGGCGTGGATCCCATCGTCGTCGCCAGCCAACTGGTCATCGCTCTGCAGACCATCGCTTCCCGCAACATCAGCACCCACGACCAACTCGTCCTGACCGTCGGCAAGTTCAGCGCCGGCAATCGCTTCAACATCATCCCGAATACGGCGGAGTTAGTGGGCACCATCCGCACCCACGACCGCGCCGTACAACTCGAAGTCCACCGCCGCCTGCGCGAAATGGTGACAACCCTGCCCGCCAGTTTCGGCGCCCTGGGCTCAGTCGAAATCGAAGAACTGACACCGGTCACCACAAACGCCGCCCACCTCGTCAAGGCCGCCCGCCCACTCTTCACCCGCATCCTGGGCCCAAACGGCATCACCCCCGAGCCCCCCCACATGGGCGGCGAGGACTTCGCCTTCTTCGCCCAACAAACCCCTGGCCTCTACTTTTTCCTGGGCGTCACGGACTTCAGCACCCTGGAACCCGGCGCCCCGCCCGCCATGGTCCACACGCCCCACTTCAACCCCGACGAACGCTCCTTGGAACTCGGCCTGCGCCTGGCCTGCGAGCTGTTGCTCCAGCCCACCGAGCCAGGGGACGAGTAACGCTCCCGGCGGGCCCCACCGCCAGATCGCAATTCGAATCGACATCAGGCTCGGATTCCCGCAGCCAGTTCTTCGTGACAAGCATGGAAGCAAGGTCGGAAAGGCCCCGCACTCCCCGACCAGGGAGTGAGAAACAAATGGAGGCGGCACCCGGACTCGAACCGGGGATAACGGATTTGCAATCCGTCGCCTTAGGCCACTTGGCTATGCCGCCTCTCGGTTTTTTTGGTGCGGGCCCTTTTTTGGGGAGAGGGCGCGCTCCAGATTGGGAAGCATACCCCGCCCCGGGGCCGGGTCAAGGTGGAGTGGGGCGGGAAAGGCGGTAGGATAGGAGCCCCACGGGGAAGTGGCGGAATTGGCAGACGCATCGGACTTAAAATCCGAAGGCCTTCGGGCCGTCCGGGTTCGAGCCCCGGCTTCCCCACCATGTCCGCACCATGTCCCCACCATGTCCCCACCCCGTCCCCACCATGGAGCCATGGCCCGGTTCATGCTTGGTCACCGGGCCACCGAAAGCGGTCGGCCCAGCGACCCGACTTGCCCCTAGCGCAGTTCCAGGGGCGTGTAGGCTGCGTCGTGGCTGCCGACGAAAACCTGGGTGGGACGGAAGATGCGGTTGTCCGTCATCTGCTCGCGCCAATGGGCCAGGTAACCGGCGACGCGGGACATGGCGAAGACCGGTGTGAAGAGGTCCGTGGGGATGCCGAGTTTGGCGTAGACCATGCCGCTGAAGTAATCCACGTTGGGATAGATCCCCTTGGAGCCGAGGCGCTGCAGAACTTCCGCTTCCAGGGCCAGGGCCGTTTCATAGGCGGGGGTCATGCCGTGGGTTTCGAAGAGATCCCTGGCCAAGTCCTGCAGGATGGTGGCCCGCGGGTCCTTGGTGGTGTAGACGCGGTGGCCGAAGCCCATGATCTTGGATTTGGCTGCCAGCGTGGCATCCAACCAAGCGGGGACATTCTCCGCTGCACCGATGGCCTTTAGTTGATCGAGAACGCGTTCGTTGGCACCGCCGTGCAAGGGCCCGGTCAGGGCGCCCACTGCGCTCGAACAAACCGTGAAGGGATCAGCCTCGGTGGACGCCACCACGCGCGCGGCGAAGGTGGAGGCGTTCATGGTGTGATCCGCGTGCAGAATCAGGGCCACATCGAGCACGCGCGTGATCAACTCGTCCGCCACGGTCCCATTAATCATCCAGAGGAAGTTGGCCGCCGTGTCGAGCTTGGGATCCGGCTGCACATAGTCGCGGCCGGCGCGAAAGTTCTCGAAGTTGGCGATCATCACCGGGACGGCGGCGATGATGCGCACGATGGCTTCGTCGCACTCTTCCCGGGAGGAGTAATCCTCTTTGCGGTGGAACATGCCCAGGGCTGCCAGGGAAGCTTGCAGGGCATCCATGGGGTGCCCCACGCCTGGCAGGGCGCGAATCACATTGATCAAGCGTTCAGGCAGGTCGCGGTGTTCCCGCAGACGCGCCCGAAAGCCATCCAACTCGCTCTTGCTGGGCAGGCTCCCGTAGAGCAACAGCCAGCAGGTCTCCTCGAAGTTGCTGTGCTCCGCCAGCGTCTCGATGCGGTGGCCGCGGTATTCGAGGATGCCGACCTGGCCGTCGATGTAGGAAACGGCGCTCTCCGCCGCGGGAATCCCAGCCAAGCCGGGGACAAGTGTGGTTTCCTGGACGGTCACGGTTTGATGCTCCGGTTGAGGGCTTTACGGGGGGCTGTCCAGCAACTCCAGAAGCCCAGGACATCCCCCTGGCAGCTCCTAAGCCTTGTTTTCAGCTGGATTTAGCGCGCACCAAGATAACGCAAAAGCATGCGCGTGCCAACCCCCGTGCCATGGGGCCCACCCACCCAGTCCCGACTGCGTGTTTTCCAGGAGGTGCCGGCGATGTCCAGGTGCGCCCACTCGGGCTGCGGGCCAGAGCCGCCCTGGGCGAAGTGGGAAAGGAAGGCAGCGGCGGTGATCGAGCCTCCGCCCAGGGCGCGCGGCGCCGAGTTGGTCAGGTCCGCATAGCCGCCCCTGACCATTTCCTTGTGGCAGTCGAGGAGCGGCATGGGCCACATCAACTCGCCGGTCTCTTCACCGGCGGCCACCAGGGCGTCGCGCAGGCGCGGCGTGCTGGCATAGGTGCCGGTCAACTCGTGCCCGAGCCCCATGACCACCGCGCCGGTCAGCGTGGCCAGGTCAATAATGGTATCGGGCTTGATGTGCTTGCGCGTGTAGAGCAGGCCATCCGCCAGGGCCAGCCGGCCCTCGGCATCGGTATTGATAATCTCCACGGTGGTGCCATCCATGGCAGTCTGCACATCGCCTGGCTTGCTGGCCTTGCCGTCGGGCATGTTCTCACAGGCCACCACGAGGCCGTGCACCTCGTACTTCACATCCAGGCTTGTGAGCCCCTCGAAAACGCCCAACACCGCGGCGCTGCCGGACATGTCATAGCGCATGTCCTCCATGCCGCCGGAGGGCTTGATGCTGATGCCACCGGAGTCAAAAGTCAGGCCCTTGCCCACCAGGGCGATGCGGCCCAGGCTCTTGCCCTTGGGCTTGTACACCAGGTGAATCAGACGGGCGGGCTCCACCGAACCACGGGAGACCGACAGGAACAGGCCCATCTTCTCCTTGGCCAGCACCTTCTCGTCCATGATGCGGGCACTGATCCGGTCGCCCTTGCGAGCGATTGAACGGGCGGCCTTCGCCAAATCCCTGGGAGTCATCAGGTTGGCGGGGGCGTTCTGCAGTTCACGGGCGAAACAGTTGGCTTCACCCAGGGCCAGGCCGCGCTTGGCACCCGCTCCGAAGCCCGTGCCAGTCCCGGCCAGAATCAGTTGCCTCAGCTTGGACTTGCTGGGCTTGCTCTTGGAACTGGTGTTTCGGTAGGCGCCCATGACCGCGCCCTCCGCCAGGGCCGTGGCGACCTCCCCGGGCCCGCCGCATAGCTTTGTCACGGCGGCCGGCACCATGGCCGCGGCCTTGGCAGCCCCGAGCTTCTCAGCCTTTTTGGCGGCGATGGCCGCCGCGCGCCGCAGGCGTTCGGTGGTCAGCTCCTGGCCCTTGCCAAGCCCCACCAACATAACCCGTCCACCGGAGTTCTTGGGCGCCAGGTCATCCCCGAGGCGCACCTCGCGGAACTTGCCGGAGAAGTCCCCGCGCACGCCGGAGGCCAACTTGACAGCGGCCGGCAGTTCCGGACGCTTGCCCTCCAGGCAGAATGAGATCGTTACAGGACAGTGAGGGACACGGGTGGGGTTGGTCGTGGTGACGCGCATGTAGCTAGGGTTTGGTTTTTGAATCTCCGGCTGGTGCGGCGTAGCGCCATTCCGGGTGGTTAGGTGCCGGCCCCATTTCCAATCGTGGCTGGTGGCCGGCCGGATTACATATCTGTGTATTTGGGTCCGCCCCCGCCCTCGGGAACAACCCACTCGATGTTCTCATAGGGATCGGCGATGTCGCAGGTCTTGCAGTGCACGCAGTTGCTGGGATTCAGCTGCAGTTCACCTTCCGGCAACTCGTAGACCGCCGCCGGACAGAAGTGCTGGCAGGGATTGCCGTATTCCTCGGGGCAACGGGTGGCGCAGATGGTGGGGTCATTGATTACCAGATGATTGGGCTGGTCCTCTTCGTGCACCGCGCCGGAATGGTAGACATCGGTCAGTTTGTCCAGGAACAGACCATCGTCAAAAGTCGGCGCACCCAGCTTGGATTCGCTGAGGGGCCGGGTGGTGCTGTGATCCGTGTGGCCCGGTCGCCGCTTGAAGAAACCCCGCCCGCCGGTCACGCGCTGGGCGGCAAAATCAACCATGCCGGCGAAGAGCCCGCCGTCGAAAGCCTGGCGGTAGTTGCGCACCCCCCACAACTCCTTCTTGACCCAGGAGTCCGCGAAGAGCTCGTCATAACGCCCCAGGGCCCCGCTCCCGGTGTCGTTACCCGCCAGGGCGTCCGCAATGGCCTCGGCCGCCAGACGACCGGACTCGATGGCCAAGTGCACGCCCTTCAGCGTCGAAGCATTCACCATGCCCGCCGCATCCCCGATCAAACAGAAGCCGTCCCCGGACAGACGGGGCAGGGCAAAAATGCCGCCCTCGGGAATCGTCTTGGCACCGTATCTCAGAATCTTGCCACCCTGCAACAATCCGGCAATGCGCGGATGCTGCTTCCAACGCACGAACAGGGCGTGGGGATCGAGGCGCGCGTCGTGGTAGTCGAGGCCCACGGCAAAGCCCAGGGCCAGCCGGTTCTCGCTGAGACCGTAGATGAAGCCGCCGCCATAGGCGTCCGTGCCCAGGGGATGGCCACCGGTGTGCATGACCTTGCCAAACATGGCGGCCCCGGTTTCCTCGGGCACCTCCCAAATCTCCTTGACCCCCGTGGCCCATGTCTGAGGGTTCGCTCCGGCGTCCAACCCCAAGCGTTTGATGAGCCCCTTGGTGAGGTGCCCGCGGCTGCCCTCGGCGAAGACCGTCACCTCGGCGCTGACGCGCATGCCCGGCTCGAAGGTCGGCTTTTTCGCCCCCTCCTTGTCGAGGCCACTGTCCCGCGTCACGACCCCCGTGACCCGTTCACCATCATAGGTCACCTCCGCCGCCGGAAAGCCCGGATAGACTTCACAACCCAGTTCCTCGGCCTGTTCCCCGAGCCAACGCACGAGGCGGTTCAGGCTGATAATCACATTGCCATGGTTGCGCAACTGGGGCGGCGTGAGGGGCGCGGGTATGCGCCGCGAGCCACCGCCCGGTCGCAGGATCTCCGCCCAATCCTCGCCCACCTCGGCCTCGATGGGACAGCCCCGTTCGCGCCAGTCGGGGAACAGCCCAGCCAATCCCCTGGGATCCATGACCGCCCCGGAGAGCGTGTGGTGTCCGATCTCCTCGGCCTTGTCGATCACCAAAACGGTCTTGTCCTCCAGGCCGCGCTCCGCCAACAGCCGCCGCAGGTGAATGGCACAGGCCAGGGAGGCCGGACCGGCCCCCACCAGGGCCACATCCACCGGCAGCTCCTCCCGTTCCGTATCCGGTGCGTTGAGGCAGCGTTCCTTGTCTTCCGTCACGGCTGAGTACTCCTGGTTGGGGCTGATTACCTGGCTTGTCGTGACCAATAGGCCACCGCCACACGGGCGCTCGACGAACCGCAGAGGTTAGCGGCTCGGGGCCCGTGCGGGCCATGCTGGGACCGGATAACTGGCGCAAAAAGAAGGTTGTCGCTGGCCTGAACCCCCTCTCCCGCCCCTGCCGTCCCAATGGGGCCGGCCCTACACCAGGCCCCGGTATTTATCTGAATCCACCAGAAAGGGATTGCTGGTCCGTTCGGCGCCCAGGGTCGAGTCCGGACCGTGGCCACAGGTGAAGACCACTCCGTCCCCCAGGGGCAAGAGGCGCTCCTTGATGGAACGGATCAGCGTGTCGTAATCCCCCCGGGGAAAGTCCGTGCGCCCGATCGAGCCCTGGAAAAGCACATCCCCCACCACCAGGAGCTCGCTCTTGCGGTGAAAGAAAACCACATGGCCCGGGGTGTGTCCCGGCGTGTGCAGAACTTCAAGCTCCTCCTCTCCGACGCTGACGCGGTCCCCATCTTCCAGCCAACGCTCCGGGGTAAAAGTCTCCGCCCCGGACAAGCCAAAGGAACGCGCCTGCTCCGGCAAGGCCTCGATCCAAAACTCATCTTCACGCTGCGGTCCCACAATCGGGCAGGCCGCGCGCCGGGCCAACTCCGCGGCCCCGGCGGCGTGGTCCACATGGGCGTGGGTCAAGAGAATGACCTCAACCGTGAAACCCTCCTGGGCCAGGGCGGCCTCGATGCGCTCCACATCACCACCGGGATCAATGACAGCCGCTTTCTTTGTGGTTGGGCAAGCCAACAGCGTGCAGTTCTGTTGGAACGGCGTGACAGGAACAGTGCGTCGCAACATCAAGAACGATCTCCAATCCAATGGTGCCCATCGGCATAGACTTCCTTCTTCCAGAGCGGCAGGCGCTCCTTCAGACGGTCGATCAGAAAACGGGAGACAGCATAGGCCCGGTCGCGATGGGCACTGGCCACGGCGATCACAATGGAGGGCTCTCCCACGGACACGGTGCCCACGCGGTGCACGGTCAACATGCGCACGGGACCGTCGGCCTCCGCCAGGCCGCCCACGAACTGCGCCCGACAGGTGGCGTAGATGCGTTTCATCTCAGGCCCGGCCATTTCCCGGAATGCCTCGTAGTCGAGGCGCGTGACCCGCTGGCCGCGGTTGTGGGCGCGGGTGGTTCCAGTGAAGAGCAGCACCGCGCCGCAATCAGCCGTGGCCACGCGCGCCTGACAGGCCGCTGGATCGAGGGCCTCGGCGCTGAGTTCGAAGACGCCCTGCTCGTACTCGTCCGGCTCGCCGCCGGAAACCGGAGGCAGCAGGGCCACCGCATCACCTTCCGCCAGGGGCGTGTCATCCGCCGCATAGGCATCGCCAATCACACCGGCCACGGCGGAGAGGTCGCCGAGTTCAGGATGGGCTCTGGCCACGCACTCTTTCAGGCCCGCCAGATCGAGTTGATCAGGCAGGCCTTCCAAGGTGATTTCATCAGTCCCCGCCCGTTCCCGCAGGACCGCGAAGAGACGCACGGAAAGACGCATGGCGCGCGCGCTGTGACTCTCCCGCCCTAGAAGGGCGTGTCGTCAGCGTCGAGGTTGCCGCCGCCGCTGCCATAGCCACCCGCCGCCGGAGCCGGCGCGCTGCTGGGTTCATAGGAGCGCTCACCGCCGCCGCCACCACCACTTCCGCCGCCGCCACCGCCGACGAACTCCCAGTTGTCCCCGACCACATAGAGCTTGCTGCGCTTCTGGCCGGACTCGCGATCCTCCCAGGTATCGAGGCGCAAGGACCCTTCGATGAAGGTGGCGTCACCTTTCTTGTGGAACTTCTCGTAGGCCTCGCCGCGCTTGCCCCAGATGGTCACATCCACGAAGGTCGGCTCTTCCTTCCATTCGCCGGTGGCTCCGTCCTTGAAGCGCCGGTTGACCGCCAGGCCGAGCTTGCAAATAGCCGTTTCGCTCTTGGTGTAGCGCAGTTCGGGGTCGCGGGTCAAACGGCCCATGAGGATGACCTTGTTGTAGTTCGCCATGCTGAATCCTTTGTTGGTTGTCTCGGGCCCGCGGCGTCCGTGGTGCGCATCCAAAAGGGGAAGCGCTCCCGCCCCAGGTTAAACGGGTCAAAAACGGGCAGCTGCCCGCGGTTGCTATCCTAGCGCTGCTCGGCCCCGCTTCCAGCACGCGCCGCCCCTTTCTAAGACGGGGCGTAGTCCCCATGGACAGGGGCCCGTCGGACATTTATGGTCGATCCCCTGGCGCTGCCTCCGGCGCCCGCCCCGCTACCCGACCATCCGCAGCCCAGCCACCCGGGTCCCATCACCCGGGTCCCAGCCACCTGGGCCCTGCCCACCCGCCCACCCGCGCCCATGACCATCCCCCCGGAAGATCATCTCACGCCCCAGCCTCCCCGCGACCCCGCCGCCTCCGGCCCGCAAGCGGACAAACCGGCGGCTGGCGGAGGCGCTGAACGCCGACGCTACCCCCGAGCCAATGCCGAGTGGCCCATCTCAATCGTGCTGGAGGACGGTGCCCACCAAGCCCGTGTGCGGGATGTGAGCCGCGCCGGCGTGTGCTTCTTCCTCGACCGCGGCCTGCCCCTGATGACGCGCCTGCGCATCGAGCTCGACCTGCCGGTGCCCGATGGCATTCGACGCATCTGCGGCAACGGCGCCGTGGTACGCAGCGAACGCATCAGCGCCGGCCTCGACCACTACGAGGTGGCGGTCTTCCTGCACGACATGGCCGACCCCGACCGTGCCACCGTCGAGGAGTACGTGGAGGCCTGGCAAGCCAGCGAGGCATACCAAGCCCAGGCCGCTTCCAGCTGAGGCGCGCCTAGGCCGAATGCCAAGGCCGAATGCCGAGGCCGAGTTTCTTGGCAACGGCCCCTAGCCAACGCGCCTAAACAGGGCGCCGAACTTCCAGCACGCGATCCAGGCCCGCCAGATCCCGGCGCACCTCACAGCTCAGCCCCCGGGCAGCGCACAACTCCCGGGCCGCCGCCCCCTGGGCCGCCCCCAGCTCCACCAACAGGTATCCGCCGGGTTTCAACAGCTCGACACCCTCCGCCACCAACCGGCGCAGCCAATAGTCACGCTCGTCACCGGGAGCGAAGAGCGCCTCGCGCGGTTCGTAATCGATCACTTCCGGTGCCAGCTCCCCGGCCTCGTCGCCGCCAATGTAGGGCGGGTTGGAGAGCAGCAAATCAAAGGGTCCGTTCCGCGCCGCGCACTCCGCCAGGGGCGCCAAGCCATCGCCCACCTGCCAATGGACCACAGCCCCAAGGGCTTCCCCGTTGGCCCGCGCCTGCTCCAACGCTCGCGCTGAGATGTCCGTGGCGATGATCTCCGCCCCGGGTATTTCCAGGGCCAGGGTGACCGCCAGACAGCCGGAGCCCGTGCCCAACTCGGCGATACGATAGGGCTCTTTGGCGTTTTCCCCCTGCCCTCGCTCAGCGCCTGCGGGTTCTGCGTGGGCACCGCGGTCCCCCTCGACGCCCAACGCCGCCGCCAGTTCCCGGGCGCGATCCACCAGCAACTCAGTTTCCGGCCTTGGAATCAGCACGCCCGGCCCCACGGCAAAATCGCGGCAGTAGAACTCCCGCTTACCGATGATGTAGGCCGTGGGTTCCCGCCGCCCGCGGCGCACCAGGAAGTCCCGGGCCAGGTCCACCTCCGCACCGCTGACAGGCCGCTCGAAGATCAGAAAGAGGCCCATTCGGCTTACATTCAGGGCCTGGGCCACGAGCAGTTCAGCCTCCAATCGCCACTCGGGCAACTCCTTCCGCTCCAGGAAGGCCTTGGCCAGGTCCAGCATCTCACGCGCGGTCTGCGGTCCGGTCCCGCTGCCCGGCGAACCCGCCGCGCCCCGGGAACCAGCTGAACCCGGGGCTCCCGCTGTGCGCGGGCCGCCCTCGCCGTCAGTTGCGCTCACCCCTTGCGGCTGGCTCGGGCGACCTTGCGTGCCTCGCGGGCCAGGGCCTTCTTGCGCTCGCCCTCTTCCTTGGCTTCCTTCATGGCTTCGTACATGGCATAGCAAGCCATGCAGCCACCGGCGGCCACGATCACCGCGCCAATGCCTCCCAAGACATTCACGGAAAAGGTCCCGATGATGGCCACCAGGCCACCCACGGCCGGGCCCAGGAACATCAACGGGAAGACAGGATTGAACTTCCCGGTGAACTGATACTCATAGACATGCACCATGGTGAAGCCCGCCAGCACCAGGCCGAACTTTTCGGCCCAGGGCCCGGCGCCACCGATCTCGGAATCGATCAGGGGCAACACACCCAAGAGGGCGATGACCGCAGCGAGCACCGGCACCGCCAGTTTGTGAATCCCCGCCAGTGATTTGACAAATCCCATGGCGGGCTCGTCGTGTCGCGCCTTGGCTCCCTCGAAGTGCAGCCAGGCGGCCGCCAGGACCAGGGCCTTGGCGGCGAAGCCCGGCCCCATGGCCAAGTCCTCGGCCTGGCCCGTCATCCAGGGCAACATGGATCCGGCGGCCACGATCATGGCCGCCTTGCGCACATGAATCTGGGCCGGGTGCAGCTCGCGCTTTTCTCCCGGCGCCGGCTGGCCTGAACGCCGCCGCGGATCGCTCTCGGTTTCACCGGACGCCGCCCCCGTCCCCTCGGCCTCGGCCGGTTCGAGCTCCTCGAGCTCTTCCAGTTCCTCGTGCGCTTCCAGGGGCTCCAGATCGTCGGCTTCCAGGGGTGTCATATCTGATTCGTTCATGAGGTGTGGTGCGGTACAGGTGGCCAGATACCCCCATCCGGCGGTCTGGCTACGATCCTTGCCGGAGCCGGGTGGCGGGCACGGCCTATCCTACAGGTTGCGGATGCGTTCCTCCCGGTCCCAGGCCGCCAGGGCGTCCAAGAGGCCATCCAGTTTGCCTGAAACGACCTGTTCCAGGGAGAAGTTCGCTCCCAGGCGGTGGTCGGTGACGCGATTCTGCGGCCAGTTGTAGGTCCTGATCCGAGCGCTGCGGTCACCGCTGCCGACCTGGCTCTTGCGCTCTTCCGCCCGCTCCTGGTGCAAGCGCTCGCGCTCGGCTTCGAAGAGGCGCGTGCGCAGCCAGCGCATGGCGGTGGCCTTGTTCTTCTGCTGACTCTTGCCGTCCTGACAAACCACCACCACGCCCGTGGGCAGGTGCGTGATGCGCACGGCCGATTCAACCTTGTTCACATGCTGTCCACCGGCCCCTCCGGCCCGCATGGTGTCGATGCGCAGATCCTCATTGCGAATGGTGAGGTCCACATCCTCCGCCTCCGCCAGCACCGCCACGGTAGCCGCGGAAGTGTGAATGCGCCCCTGGGTCTCGGTGCTGGGCACGCGCTGCACCCGGTGCCCGCCGGACTCAAAACGCAACTGCCGCCAGGCCCCTTCTCCCGCGACGGCCACGGTCACTTCCTTGTACCCCCCCACATCCGTCCCCTGCCCCTCGAGCACCTCCAGCTTCCAGCGCTGCCCCTCGGCGTGACGCTTGTACATGCGCAACAAATCTCCCACGAAGAGCGAGGCCTCATCTCCGCCGGTCCCGGCCCGCAACTCCATGATGATCTTGCTGCGGAAGTCATCCTGCTCTGTCACCAAAGCCCCCCGAATCTCGCCGTCCAGGGCCTGTTCCTCTTCATCCAAACCATCCAAGTCCATGCGCGCCAACTCGCACAGTTCCTCGTCGTCCCCAGCTTCCAAGAGTTCCTCCGCCTCGCTGCGGCGCTTGAGCATTTCCTCCAAACGGCGCCCCAGCTCCGCCGCCTTCTCCAGGGAACCGCGCTCTCTCAAGAGCGGCGGAAAGGCCTTCGGGTCGGAGGCGATAGCCGGGTCCTCGAGCTCGGTCGAGACCTCCTGATAGCGAGCCATTTTCTCCCGCAGTTTAGCGACGATCGGCTCGGCGAACTCCATGGGCAGCGGGCAGCTCGCGAGGTCGTCCTCCGGCGGCACCGGAAAACGGTCGGCCGCCCCGGTGGCCTAGCCCTTGTTGGCGGCGGCCTGGGCGTACTTCTTCTTGAAGCGGTCCACGCGGCCCGCCGTATCCACGAACTTCTGCTTGCCCGTGTAGAACGGGTGGCAGGTGTTGCAGATCTCGATGCGCATCTCCTTGACCGTGGCGCGGGTCGCAAAACTGTTGCCGCAACCGCAGGTGACGGTGCACTCGATGTACTTGGGGTGGATCTTGTCTTTCATGGTTCTGCCCGGACTGGTATGGCCGACGGAGGCCGCTCTAGGGCCTGGCGAGTGAGGGCCTTTGTGAGCGCCCGTGTTTTCGGCGAGCAGCCTAGCCCCTAAGCCAGCCCCTGGCAAGGGAGCGCCCGGGACTCCAAACGCGCCTTGTCCTGCCTCGCCAGCTCCGTGGGAGCCGCACAGCTGCCTGTCCTGATCCCCGCCCTCAGCTCCCAGGGCGCCCGCCACCCAACCAAATCCACCGCTCAGTCCCCCTGGAGGCCTTCCGTCCCCGGCGCCTGCCCACCGGCGGCCCGCACCAACTCGGCGGTCAACTCCACCGGCAGCCCCACCACATTGTCGAAGCCCCCTTCTTCGAGGCTAGTGACAAAGGCGTCAGCGTTCTCCTGGATGGCGTAGCCGCCGGCCTTGCCGCGCCACTCGCCGGAAGCCACATAGGCCTCCTGTTCCAGTGGGCTGATCTCCCGCATGGTCACCCAGGTGCGTTCCCAGGCCCCGTGGCAGCGCCCTCCAGGATGTACCAGCACGCAGACGCCGGTCACCACCCGGTGCCGACTGCCGGACAGCTCCCCCAACATGGCCCGGGCCTCGGCGGCATCGGCCGGCTTGCCCAGGAGCCGCACCGCGCCCGCGGCCCCATCCAGGGCCACGACAGTATCGGCCCCGATCACCAGCACCTGTTCCACTTCGTCACCATCCGCCGCGCCCTCCACCAATCCAAAGGCCACCTCCCGCGCCTTGCGCTCCGCCAACAGGAGGGCCACCTCCTCCGCGGCCATGCCCTCCGGCGGCGTCTCATCCGCCGTCCCCGGACAAACCTCAAAGACCCAGCCAGCAGCGGTCAGGAGATCCCGCCGCCGCGCTGAAGCCGAGGCCAGAACCAGCTTCCCCACCGGGCCGAACCTCAGGCCTTCTGCTTGGAGGTCTTCTTCTTGGCGACCTTCTTGGCCGCCTTCTTGGCCGGAGCCTTCTTGGCGGCTTTCTTGACCGCCTTCTTGGCCGCAGCCTTCTTGGCGGCTTTCTTGACAGCCTTCTTGGCCGCAGCCTTCTTGGCGACTTTCTTGACCGCCTTCTTGACCGCAGCCTTCTTGGCGGAAGATTTCCTCGCCGCCTTCTTGGCCGGCGCTTTCTTGCTCACCTTTTTCTGAGCCGCCTTCTTCCTGGCGGCCTTCTTCTGAGCTGCCTTCTTGGCGGCCGCTTTCTCCTGGGTGGCCTTCTTCTGAGCTGCCTTCTTCTGGGAAGCCGCCCGCGCCTTCTTGCGCATCTGTTCGGCCGCCCGTTCGCGCTTGCGTGCTTCGACCTCGGCCCGCTTACGGGCCCGCTCTTCATCGCGCAGACGACGGCGCTCGTCGATGACAGCTTGCTTGGCCGCGCGCTCCTCCTCCTTCTTGCGGCGCTCCGCCAGGCGCGCCTGCTGCACCTTCCACTCCTTGTAGACCTTCTTGCCCATCTTGCAGTCATCCACCAGGGGACAATCCTGGCACAGGGGGCGGCGCGACTCGCAATAGAGGTCGGCGATCTCGCTGAAGGCGTGTACAAAGGCCATCGTGTGGCCGCCGGGCACCAGGGGGCCGAGGGCTTCTCGGGCCTTGTTCGGGGACGAAGTGCGCGTCATCAAACCCAGGCGATCAAACACCCGCACCAGGCCCGAGTGCACGGGCATTTCGCCGGGATGAGCCAAGCCCAACAGCCATGAGCTGGTGGCCAGGCCAGTGAATGACAGATTGCCCATCAGGCGCGAAGTACTCTGGTGGTCCTCACCAAGCTCGTTGAGTGTCAGCGAATGGGTCTGTTGAAAAACCTCCTGCAACCAACGCTTCAGATCCCTGGCAGCCGGTTCGCGCTTGGCCAGCAGCCCGATCCCGCGGCCCGCTTCATGGCGCAGGTGCCCGGCGATCTCCTGCACTTGGGAAACACGGGCCTCGTTCCAATCGTCATAGGCCGCCAAGAGGGCCTTTAGGGAACTCTCGGCCTTGGCCTCGCTCATGTGGCGCATGAGCAGGGCCACGACACCGGACTCCAACAGGCCGCGCTCCTCACGCGCCTTGGGTAGCTTCCAGCGCGGCTTGATCTTTTTCTGGAGCCTAGCGGCGGTCTCCGACTTCTTGCTCACGGTGCTGGGGGGTTACGGTCGTGGGAACGAAACAAAAACTAGTTCAGGGACAAGGGGCCGGACCGGAGACCGGCTGAGCCACCTAGCCCGGATCTACCGGGCCAGGGGGCGGGGATCCGCAGGGGAGCCCTACTCTTCCGAAGCGGACTCAGCGGCGGCGGCCCGCTTGACTTTCTGACGCGCTTGACGTCGGGTGTCCTTGGCTTCCTCCCGGGCGCTCTTGGCGGCCAGGCGCGCCTGGCCGGTCTTGGTGACCTGCTTGCGA
>NYXZ01000116.1 GCA_002686595.1 Planctomycetota bacterium
AACCCCAACCTGCTCGTCTCGACCAATCGTGATGTACTGCACGTCGTCGTTGCCGCTGTACTGAGCCTCTCCGCTGCTATTCAAATCCCAGGGCCGCCCCTCCGTCGCGGTGCCGGCAAACAGGAAGCGGTCTCCCCAACTGGCGTTGGCCACATCCAACAAACTGTCGCGCAGGCTCTCCAACTGCATTGCGATCGCCTCGCGATCAGAGTCATTGAGACTGCCGCTCAAGCTGTTCAGGGCCAAGCCGCGCGCCTCGGTCAGAATGCCGAGACCGCTCTGGAGTTGCGCCGTGGCAGTGTCGAGAATCGGACGGCTGCTGGAGATCGCGCCCACGTAGCTGGAGATGGACCCCAGCTGGCGGCGCAGAGCCAGGGACAGGGAAGTTCCAACGGCATCGTCCGAAGGCCGCAGAATGCGCTTACCTGAAGCCACCTGTTCTTGGGCCTGGATCAGCTTGCTGAGGTTGGACTGCATGCCTGCTTGCACAAGCTGATAGATAGATGTCTGTGTGGGTCTAATGCTCATGATTACACCAGTGAGAGGATCTCGTCGTTGAGTTCATTGACGACTTGGATGAACTGTGAGGCTATGCCGAAGGCCTGTTCGAACTGAATCATGCGCACCATCTCTTCATCGAGGTTGACGCCTGAGACCTGCTCGCGGCGGGTCGCCAGGCTGTTGGCCAAGAACTGCTCGACGCCCTGGGCGTTCTGCGCACTTCCAATGTCAAAGCCCACATTGCCGACCATGTCCCCGTAGGCCGCGCCCAGGGTCGCGCCGTCCAAATCAGAGAGGCTGCGATTCTGTAGGGCGATCAAGCCCAACAGAATCCCGTTGTCGCCCTCGGCGCCGGTGGCTGAAGCCGCCAGAGCGGCGGGATCGCCATCGATGTCCGCGCGCAGGGCAATGTCCGCCGCGGAAGAGCCCGTCAGCAGGCTGTTGAGCCCCAATGCCACGAGCACATCTGTCGTGTCAGAGTCGGCGATGACATGCTCGACGAAGGCGTCGTTCTGCGTGGCGGATAACTCGCCATAACCGAAGCTGACCGTTAGGCCATTGCCGAGCTCCAGCTCTGTTCCAGGGGCGTAATCGGCCCCCACATCGAGGGTCGTCACCACCACACCATTTGCATCGGTGACCTCGATCTGCAGTCCAGCCGTGTCTCCCACCGTGCCGTCCATGGTCGGGCGGAAGGTCAAGAGGTCGTTCGTGCTACCTGTGTAGCTGCCCCCCACTACGACCGTGGCGCTCAAGTCACTACCAGAGACAACCGTGCCTCCTGCCCAGCCCAAGGCAGCCGCCGCCGCCCCGCCCTGGATGGAAAAGCTCTCGCCTGCTCCACCGGCAGCGGTCTGCAGGAATACCTGGTCGCCCACGGCCACGGCGCGTAGGTTGTTGGCAATGGCTCCGGCATCGGCGTTGATTACGGCCACGATTTCCGCCGGGCTACTGGCATTCATGTCATCGAAGTCAGCGGCATTGAACTGAATCGAAAGAGGTCCCAGTGGGCCCGTCAGGTTCAGTGTGTCGCCGTCGACCAGGCTGTACTCGGCGCTGGGCACTGACCCGATGGAGGCCTTGGAGCCGCCCAGGGTTCCGGCCGCATCGGGATCGAGATTCAGGCGTGAGCTGAAGTCAAAGCCGAAGCCCCCATTGGCCGAGAGCTGCACGCGACCCGAGGCGTCGACCGCGGCGCTGAGGTTGTCAATGTCGTTGATGTCCGCGATGAAGTCACCAACCGTGGTCGCAGCCGCATCAATCTCCACCACATGCGTGGAAAGCGCCCCCGTGTTGAGGTCCGACACCTGTAGGTAGAGGGCGCCCCCTTGCACATCAAAGGGCAGCCCGGCGTCCGCCAGCAGCTCGTCACCGATCTGCCCGTCGTCGTCTTGGTCGAGTAGTGCCGTTTCCGCCACCAGCAAGGTGAAGGGGCCCGTGGCTGGCACGCCGGTACTGTGCAACCGGTTGACCTCTAGGATCATGTTGCGCGCCAGGTCGTCCAACTGCGTGCTCTGGCGCGGGAGGAAGCTCTCGCTGAACTGCAACAGGCCGCCCAGGGTGCCGCCGGTGGGAATCACGACTTCGGTGGCGCCCTCAATCATCAGGGTCACATTTCCGCCCTGCTCGATGGTCGCCTGCATGTTGTAGGACCGTTGCGGTCCCACCAACAATTGGCCACCTGTCAGCACGCGCACGGCGCCGTTGCTGTCTTCGTGATAGGTGATATCCATCAGCCCGGCCATGTTCTCCAGGGCTTGGTCGCGCTGATCGCGCAAGTCATTGGCCGCCAGCCCGCCTGCCTCCACCTGGGCGATCTGCTGGTTGAGGCGCACAATGTCCGCGGACACAACATTGACCTGGTCCACGAACACCGTGACCTGCTGTGAGGTATCAACGGCCAGCGAGTCCACATGACTAGACAACTGGTTGAACTGCGAAATCATCTGAGAAGTCGCCTGGACCATCCCCGAGCGCTGGACGATGTCGTCTGGGTTGGTCGCCAAGGAAGAAGCGCTCTCGAAGAAGCCATCGAGCAAGCTGCCCAGGCCAAAGCCCCCGGGCTCTCCCAAAAGGGCCTCGAACTCCCGCATACCGGTCAGGCTGGCATCCAGCCGTTGCAGCGACGACACCTGTCCGGTCAGGCGCTTCTGTAGTAGCTGGTCTACCGTGCGCTCCACCGAAGTCGCGTCTACGCCTGTACCCATCCACAGGTTGCGCAGGTGAATGGGCGCGCTGGCTTGAATGCTTAGACTCTGCCGCGAGTACCCTGGCGTGTTGGCATTCGAGATATTGTGCCCGATCGTCTGCAGGGCAGCCTGAGAGGTCATAAGGGCCCGTAGGCCTGTGTTGAGACTGATATTTGCCATGTCTAGGCCTCCGCGTTTACCAGGGTTCCCGCGCTGAGAACGGGCGAAGATGTTTCATCGCCCAAGAGGGCATCGATGACTTCTCGCACCACATTGCGGTGCATAGTCGCCAGGGCCGCCAGGCGCCGCGTGGCCCGCGCCACTTCCGCCGTCGCCCCGCGCAAGTCCTGACGCAGTTCGCTGATGCGCTCGCCGCCTTCGGCCGCGCGCTCCGCGGCGCTGGCCAGGGTGATGGAATCGCGATGAATGCGCCAGGCGCGGGCCAGGCCTCGCAGAACGCGCTCTCGGTTCCCCGAACGTGTCGGCGCCTGGCGTAACTCCGCCTCCAGCGCCTCGGTGGCTGCGCTCAGGGCCCCTGTGTCGTTGTCGACAATGGCCGCTTCCTGCTGGGCAATTAGCTGCACCAAGCGTCTCTGTGACGCCAGGTCTTCTTCAACACAGACTTCCAGGTGGTTTATCAAGCTGCGTTCACTCTTCACTGCGCCACCTCCGTAGCCGGGGGCTCCTGCCCCAAATCAAATCGAATGCGCTCCGCCAATTGCAGAGCTCCGCTGCGCCCAAGCTCTTCGCCCAAGTGTTTTTCCATCCATCCGGAGAACACATCAGACCCCGGCCCTTCGCCGAAGAAGCCCTGGGGCAGCGTGCGCCCCATCTCCTTGACCAAGATGCCAGCAAAGATGCTCTCCATGCGTTCGGCTGCCTCCTGGGCCTTGCCATTGGCGGCGTCCGACAGCTGCTCAGCGGCCCGTAGACTAGACAGTGTGGCCGCAACCTGGCCCCGCATGATTTGCATGTCGTTGCCTCCCATCACATTCTCCGTATGTCGGCGACGAGCAGCCCGCCCTGGGCCATGGCTTCCAGGATGCTGATCAAATCCCGCGGCGTAGTGCCCATCACATTCAGCACTTCGACCACCTCGTTCAGAGTCACGGCACCGGGCACCAGCACCAGGCCGTTGTTTTCCTCTTCCACATCCAATGTGGTGCGCGGCAGAACCTCGGTGCTTCCGTTGGAAAGTGGTCCCGGCTGGCTGGCTTCCGGCGTCTCTGCAATGGTGACCGTCAGGTTGCCGTGGGCAATGGCGCCGGCCCGCAGGCGCACGCCGCCGCCGATGATGATCACCCCCGTGCGTGTATTGACGATAACCCGCGCCACATCATCGGAGATGACTTCCTGGCGCAGGATGCTGTCCACATAGGCAACATGGTCGCCTTCCGCTAGATCATCGGGGATCTTGACGCGCACCGTCTTGCCATCCGGCAGCGCGCTGGCTGCCGTCGGGTAGAGCCCATTTACTGCTTCACTGATGCGCACGATGTTGCCAAAGGTGTCTTGGCCCGCGCGCGCATCCAGATACACATAGCCGTGGTCGCTGACGACCTGGGTGGGTACTTCCCGTTCGATCTTGCCGCCACCGGGAATGGTGCCAACTGTCACATGGTTCTTGGTGGCCGATGCGCCATCTCCACCCGCGGAGAACCCGCCCACGTTCACCGGTCCGGCTGCCGTAGCGTAACTTGTGGTGCCGAAGATGTCCGTCAGCTCGGTCATGACGAGCGTACCACCCTCTAGGCTAGTGGCGTCCCCGATCGTGGAGACGCGCACTGGAATGCGGCGCCCGGGCTTGAGGCCGGCGGCAATTTCGGCCTCCACGCGCACCACGGCGATATTCTTCGAGTTGAGAGCTGACAGTTCGACTTTGATGTTCTGGGTCAGCATCATGTTCTGGAGCAGCTGCTTCGCCAGGTCGCCAGAGTCCCCGGTGCCCGCCAGGCCGTCCACCAAGCCGATGCCGGTGACGATGTTGTCTTCCTGGCCGCGCACCGCCACCAAGCTCGAGATGGGCGTGCGAATCGGCCCTTGCGTTGCAAAGGGAGCCGCCGGTGCGAAACGCGGCGTCCGCCTGACATTCACGCTCGACGATCTCGTCGGCTGAGAGGGCGCCTCGACCGCGCCGATGGCGGGCCACTGCGGACTCGGAGCTTGGCCGTCAGATCCCGCGTCTTGCAGGCTGATTAGCGCCATGGAGATGATGAGTGTTTTCATAGTTGGATCTCGCTGTGTTTCCTAGAAGGGCCAGAGCCAGGCCACTGCGTCATGCAACCAACCACCCAGGCCAACCCGATTGGTGCTGCGCGTCAGCGGGCCCGAACCCGAATACCGCACCATGGCGTTGGCCACCAACTCGGACTCAACCGTGTTGTCCGCGGCGATGTCGTAACGGCGCAGCACTCCGCTGAACTCGAGCACCTTGATCTCCTTGTCGATGTGAATCTCGCGTCGCCCGCTGACCACCAGGTTGCCGTTGGGCAGCGAGTCAATGACCACCGCCGTCAAGCGTGCGGTAAATGCGCCCTTCTTTTCGTAGTTGGCCGTGCCAGCAAAGGTGTCCGTGCTTGCGCTTTCGATGCCTGGCAGCACACCAAAGGCATTCGGCTTGATGTTGAAGCTGCTCAAGGCGTAGTCCATGCTCGAGCCCTTGGACAGATCCGAGCGTTCCTCGTTCTTGAGATCCTGAGTCTCCGAGATAACGATCGTGACCAGGTCGCCAATGCGCTTGGCGGTCTTGTTGCCAACGAGCACGAAGGGACCATGGTCCGGGTTGTAGATCGAGCCGGCCCGCTGTTGGCCAAGGGCTCCCGTGGGCGCTCCCGCCAGCAGTGCGGCGACGAGCATTAGTGTGTGTATTCGCATTGTTTTGTTCCTCAACGGCGCGCGACGCGCCTGGAGCCAATAGTTACTTCCACTTGACCCTGGCCGCGCACCTCGGCGCTCATGTGCTGGTTCGTATCCTTGGTCACGATTTCGATTCTCTGTCCCATGCGTCCGTCCTCCAGGGCCGTGGCCCTGGTGCGCGCGGTAATCGCGCCCCGGCGCACCCGAAGTTCGACCGTGTCTCCGCGCTGGATGAGGACGATGGCCTCCACATCCCGCCGCTCGACGGTTTCGCCAGCTCGCAGGTTGCGGCGGGCCGCATAGCCCGTCAGGGCACTGACCTGCAGAGCTTTGCTAAGCGCAGCGTCACGCACTCGCACGCGGCGCATGGCAACAAGTTGCGGCGCCAGCTTCTCGCCCACGGCCACATCGCGCAGCAACACCGGGCGCTCTTCCCAAACCTCAACGGCCCACTGTGTCCAAACAGTTTGGTAGACACTGCCGTCAACCAGGATTTCAACCGGGACGCGCCAGGCGGCGTCCGCTGCACTGCCGGCCAGGCTGGCGCTGCGCATAGATGCGCGCAAGGCGAGGGCTTGCTCGCCGCGCCCTACCGGCACCGTGACCGCCTGCAGTGGCTGGCTGAGGCTCACCACCGCGTCTCGTAGCCCCAGCGCGGTGTCAAGTTCCGCCCGCGCCACACTTTTGATGCGCTCGGCCTGCACAACAACCACCTCCGGCGTCACGCGGCAGGCGCGGCTGCCGGAGACAGTAATGTTTTCCCCAGGCAGCGCGTGCCTGACTTGCTGGGCGATCAGCTCACCCTTCAGCAGCCGGCTGTAACCGGGCGCCGGCGCGTAGCCCAAGTGAAATGCGGCCAGCTTGGCGTTTTCAGCGGCCGTTCCGCCGCTGACCGTGGCCACCTCGCCCAGGGTGATTTCCGTGCCACGCACCTGCGCCTGGGGCGCAAGGCTCACGGTCAATCCGGCCAGAAGTAGTGAAACTGTAATCATGGTTCTAGTCCTTATGGATGTGCCTTAGCGCACCATCTGGTTTGTCTGCTGGAGCATCTCGTCAGAGGCCTTGATGGCCCGGCTGTTCACCTCGTAGTTGCGCTGGGCCAGAATCAGCCCCACCAGTTCGTCGACGATCTGCACATTCGAGCGCTCGAGATAGCGATGCCTGATGATGCCCGCCCCCTTCTCTCCGGCCTTGGCCGACTGGGCCGTACCGGAGCTGATTGTCTCCGTGAACATGTTGGACCCCTGGGCCTTGAGGCCGGCGGCATTCGAGAAGCGCCACAGGCTGATCTGCCCGAGCTGCTGGGGAAGGTCGCCGGCGCCCTTCATGCCGAACACGCCGCCGTCCTCGCTGATCTCAATGGCGATGTAGTCCTGACCGATCGACGGCGCACCATCGAGTTGATAGCCGGCGCCGGTGACAATCATGCCGTTGCCGTCGCGGCGAAAGCTGCCGTCCCGTGTGTAGCGGTATTCACCGTTGGGCAGCTTGACGCGGAAGAAGCCCTCGCCCTGGATAGCCATGGAGAGTTCGCCGCTGTTCGCTTCGAGCTCTCCCTGCTGAAAGATCTTTGATGACCCGGCAGCTTCCGTGCCCGTACCAACCTGCAACCCCGAGGGGTTCATCTGGCCAGCTCCGGTCGGCGCTCCTGGCTCCTTGTAGGTTTGGTACAGAAGCGAGCGGAAGGCCAGGTTGTTCTTCTTGAAGGCCGTGGTGTTGGCGTTGGCGATGTTGTTCGCGATCGTATCCACCTGCATTTGCTGGGCTTTCATGCCCGAGGCGGCGGTCATTAGGGAGCGAATCATGGTCGTGGTGCTTTCGGTTAAGTGTTGTTCTCTGCTCTGTTGTGCGTATCCGTGGGCCCGCGACCTACATGCGGGCGTTGTTCAACCGGCCATATGTCTCATCGATCTTGCGCATCAAGCTGTTGGCTGATTCAAAACTGCGCTGCACGCGAATCATGGCCACCAGTTCATCGATGGGGCTGATGTTGGATCGTTCCAAGCCGCCCTGGCGCACCGTGGCCTCTGCCGCGGCGCGTTCCACCAGCGAACCGGCGCTGTAGTAGCCGTCGGGCACATCTGAAAGCTGTGTGCGGTCCGCAAAGTCCACCAGTTGCAGGCGTCCAATAGCGCTGGCCCCCTGGTGAACCGTGCCGGAACTATCCACCACCGGCACCGGCCCCAGGGGATCGATGTCGCCGCGCGAACCTTCCCAGGCCACGGGATAACCCTCCTGGGTCAGGAGCACGCCCTCACTGTCCATGCGGAAAGTGCCGTTGCGTGTGAACAGCTCTCCTTGGGGACCTTCAGCCACAAAGAAGCCTGCGCCCTCCAGGGCCAAGTCAAATGTCTGCCCGGTGGGCTGGTAGTCGCCTTGGCGCCAGTCGCGGGTGTAGCGCGTGGCCACCTCGCGCTGCAGGCCATCAGTGCCGGGCACCACAAAGGCCCGTGTCACCGGCCGCGTGGCCTTGTGGGCCGTGGTGTTCACATTGGCCAAGTTGGCCGTGATGGCCTCCAGGCGCCGTTCCGCGGCCCGCATGGCCGACACTCCGCTTACTAGTCCAAGATCCATGCCCGCCTTCAAGCAACGCCGGTGCCAGGTGCCCACAGGCCGCTAAGACCGCCCTATGCCCACTAAGGGCGCCCTTCTCTCCATTCGCCGGCGGCGCGCAGCCGAGCCAGGAAAAGAACAGCCGGCCCGTTGGGAAAGTCTTTCCACATGCAGATCGGGCGCAATAGACGACGCCCCCCGACCGCTGTGGCGGCCGGAGGGCGTTCACCGAGGCTCCTCGGAGCACTCCCGTGATCAGATCAGGTTCACCGCTTCCGCCAGGAGCTCATCCTGGGTCGTGATGATGCGTGCGTTGGCCTGGAAGCCGCGTTGGGCTTCGATCAGGCGTACGAACTGCTCGGCCGTATCCACATTGGAGTTCTCCAATGCGCCCCCCGTGATCGTTGCCGCGTTGCCCGCCTGGGCGTTGCCGAGGGTCGCCGAGCCACTGTTGGCGCTGGCTAACCACATTCCTCCGCCGGCATCCTGCAAGCCATTGTCATTGGCGAAGAGCGCCACGCCCACGCTGGCCAGCGTGGCCACCTGTCCGTTGGTGAAATAGCCTTCGATATTCCCGTCACCGAGGACCTGCAAGTTCGCCAACTCCCCCTGCCCGTAACCGTCTTGCTCATCAATCCAAGCGTTGGCCGCGCTGCCAAACTGCGTCAGTCCTTCGAAGGTCCCGTCTTGGCCCAGATCAACCTGCACGCTCTGCGAGCCGCCGGCGGCCCACTGGATGCTGACCGCTGTGTCCAGCCCGGCCAAACCAAGCGGAGTGCCATCTTCATCGAAGGTAATCCCCGTGATGGGGCTCGACTGCACAGTGCCCTCCTCCGTGGGTACGGAGGGAATCAGGTTCCAGGTTCCATCCTCTTGCCGCTCAAAGGACAGTGTCAGGGTGTGGGCCACACCGGCCGCCGTATAGACCTCTGTAGATGTAGTGACCTTGTCCGGGCCGGCGCCAGCGGTAGTGACGGATGTAGCGTAGGAGCTCCAATCTGTGCTGCCGGTGGCGCTGTTGTCATCGCTAATCGAAAGCAGGAGGTCCGCATCACCTGCGGTCTGGGCCTCAACTACGATTTGCCCCGAGGCATTCAGGCTGACACTGGCATCCGTGTACAGGCCGTCTAGATAGGAAACAAACTCGTTCACCGTCGTGCCATCCGTGCCATAGGTGAAGACGGCATTGATCGCCGTACCATCTGTATCCTCGCCACTGACCACGATCTGATCGCCGACCGCATAGGGCACGCTGTTGGCCGGCAGGTCAGAAAGGTCTGTAGTTGCCGTGATGTCGGTTTCCGTGCCGCTGATTTCCAGTGTGGACAGGCCCACTAAGCTGGCTAAGTCATTGGGAGCTGACCCCGCCTGGATTTGGAGTGTCGTTCCGCTGCCCTTGCCCGCTGTGACGATTTCTATGTTTCCCCCAGCCGTAAGCGCGGCGCTCACATCATCCAAGTTGTCAATGGCGGCGGCGATGTCTGCCGCGGCGATGTTGCCCGCGCCATCGCTCGTCAGAGACACTTCCTGGGCGGCTCCGGAGTTGACCACCACTGAGAACTCCCAGGTTTCGTTCGGGCCCACGCTATAGGTAGCTTGGTTGCCGCCGCTTACCAGGGTGGCGGGATAGCCGTGGCTGAGGCCTGCGGCGCCGGTCAAGATCTCCGCCAAGGGGCCCGTTACAACCGCCGGCAAGGTGCCGGCAAAACCAACCGTGCCTGTGCCCTGGGGCGGGAAGACACGCTCCATATCGAGGCTGATAGCCTGTCCCGTGGAGTCTAGGACTTGATAGCCGCTGCGTTGGTCAACCATGTTCTGGTTGACATCGAGCCCGAATGTACCGGTGCGGCTGTAGAGGCTCTGGCTGCCGTCGGAGAGGGCGAAGAAGCCGTTGCCCTGTAGCGCCAGGTCAAAGGTGCGCCCGGTGGTCGTCAGCGAACCCTGGGAGAAGTTGTTTGAAATAGAACTCAGGGAAACGCCCGACCCGATTTGCATCGGATTGACGCCACCCTGGCCGCCCAAGCCCTGGCTTGCGTAGCGCAGGGTTCTCGTCATCGAATCGGAAAAACTCGCTCGTGATGATTTGAAGCCGCTGGTATTGGTATTGGCCAGGTTGTTGCCAATCACATCCATCCAGTTTTGGTTTGCCTTGAGGCCGCTCAGGGCTGATAGCAGGGAGCTCATTGTTTATCTCTTCTGTGGTTGTTTGCTGGTTGTTGTTTACTCGCCGCCGCTTCCATCGTCGCCGCTGTCGTCGCCGGAGCCATCTCCCTCTCCACTATCCCCGTCTCCGCCTTCCACATCTCCCAGCACTTCACTCACCAGGGCCAGGGGTACGTCTTCACCGCCGACATTGAGCACGGCCAATCCGTCCTCGATGCGCACCGAGTCCACTGTGCCCTCTCGCATTTCGCCAGTGGCCGGGTCCACAAAACGCACTGACATCCCGATCAGCGCGCTGGAGTTCGTCAACTGACTCATCAGTTCGTTGGACTGCTGCAACATGGCCAAGCCCACGATGTTTTCGTTCAGGGCCTCCATCTGTTCGAGCGACGAGAATTGCGCCAGTTGAGCGACGAACTCCTCGTTCTTGGCCGGTGACATGGGGTCTTGATAACGCAGCTGGTTGACAAGCAGCTTCATGAATGCGTCCTTGCCGAGGGTTTGTCCGCCGCTTGCCGAGCCACCGTAGAGCGGGTCATTGGAGCTGATTCCTTGAATGGTCATGGTTTCTTTCTCGTTTGATGTTCAGGCGTAGAGGTCGACGCCCACTTCGGGGTCGAGCCAGTCCGTATGTCCCGCTGCTGTTGCTTCCGCCAGGGCCACCAGGTTTTCCCGGGCCACTGGAAGTTGTTCGTCTGCCCTGTCCCCCAGGCCCCAGTTAGCGGGCCCCCCGCCGTGATCCAGGTTCAGTTCACCGCTGTCCAAGCCGCGCTCCGCCAGGGCCGCACGCAGCTCAGGCAGATGCTCAGCCAGGAGGTCCATGGTCTCCTTGTTCTCCACGAGCACCTCGGCCCGAGCCGTGCCGTCTTCCACTCCAAGGCGGATCTTGATGTGGCCAAGCTCCGCCGGGCGCAGTTGCAGCGACACCTCGCGGGCTGCTCCGGTCAGGTTGAGGCGAATCTGGCGCAGGATGTCCGCGCCCCGTGCCGCGCGCTGTTCCGCCTCGGCATTGGCTGCTTCCACCTGTCCCGCCTCCGCCGCGAGCGAGGGCGCGGGCCCCGCTTTTTGGGTATTGGACAGTCCGTTGGCAGCACCCTGGCCCAGGCCCGCCTGGGAATAGGCGCCGGATTGGCTCCCACTCGTCGGTGTGCCCGCCCCGTGCATGCCCGGCATGGTTGCAGGGCCTACCGGCGCCCTGGCCGTGCCCTGTACCCCATAGCCCGGCTGGGCAGTAAGCGCGCCCACCTGTTGCGGGGACCTCGCCCCGCCAGTACCTCCCGAGCCGCCGTCAACGGCCCCTATACCGGTGGTCGGCCGCCCTTCGCTCTGACCAGCGCCCCGGCCCGGGCTGCCGTTGTTCATCACCGCGCCGCTCATTTGCGCCGCGTTCGCCCCCGGGTTCAGTTCCTCACCCGCCTCGTATCCGTCGTTTCCCTGTCGCCGGGCTTCTCCCGCGCGGCGCCGCGAATCATGCCTATCCCAAGTGCGCTCCTCGGCACGCTTGCTCTCCGCCCTGCGGTCAGCCGCCGCCCGCCCATCGGCCTCGGCTCGCGGCCCTGCATCTCGATGGCTATCGTGCCTGCCCTTTATCTGAGCCCGCTGAGCATCCCGCGCTTCTCCGGCTCCCACCAAGCTCTTGCTAAACGATTCCCCTGACCCGCGCACCCCATCCTGTTCCAGGGGACTTGTGGCCGCTGATTTGAGGCCCGGGAAACCGGACGGTCGCTCCGTGTGAAACGACCGTCCGCTGGCTTCCAAAGGAAGGCCTCCGAAATGGGACTTCGGGTTCTCCATGGCCGCCGGGAAGCAACGCTGGTGCCAGGTGGCGAGACTGGCCGGACGAGGCCCCACGAGCCCACATCCCCGGTGCCAAAGACGGTCCGCCTACCTTCAGCCCATCCCCCATGGAAAAGCTTTCGGGCGGCGGCTGGAAAGAAGTTCGAGGCCGCGCCCTCAGCTATCCCGCTCGCGCACCTCGCAACCCCCGTCCTCCGTGCCGATCACCACGGCGTGGGCCAAACCGATGAACAGTCCGCTCTCCACGACACCCGGGATAGCCGCCAAGGCCGCCTCAAGAGCTTCGGGCTCGGCGATGCCCTCCGGGAAACGGCAATCGACGATCTCGTTGCCATTGTCAGTTCTGAAGGCCGCCTCCGGCCCCGCCTGCCGCACAATCGGTTCGCAGCCTAGATCCACCAACGACCGCAACACCGCGGGGCGGGCGAAGGGCACCACCTCCACCGGCAACATAAAGGTGGTCCCGAGACGCTCCACCACCTTGTTGGCTCCGACCACGATGACTTCCCGCCGGCTCATGGCCGCCACCACTTTTTCCCGCAGCAGGGCCCCACCCCCTCCTTTAATCATGCGGAAGGCTCCGTCGATCTCATCCGCCCCATCGATGGTCAAATCGATCTCGCTAACATCCCCCAGGCCCACCAGGTCCAGACCCAGCTCCCGCGCCTTGCCCTCGGTGTCCCGGGAAGTTGGCACGCCGCGCAGCTCCAGGCCCTCCTCGGCGATCCGCTCCCCCAGGCGCTCCAGGGTGAACCAGACCGTGGAGCCCGTACCCAGGCCCACGGTCATGCCGTTCTCAACCATCTCCGCCGCCCTGCGGCCGGCGCTTCGCTTGGGATCCTGCACGGTTGTCTCCATAGTGGCTGTCAGTTGCGGTTTATTTAAACCAGCCCAGAAGCGGGCCTTGGGGGCATTCTAGAACGGCCCCGAGCCAGGTGCGATTCCCCCGCGCCTTTCCTCGGCCATCAGCCCCAATCAAGCTGTCCTTTGCGGACCTGCGTGTGCTATAAAGGCCCGCCAAATGAGACGCCATCTCATTACACTCGCCTGCACCCTCCATGTCCTCCATCGATCGACTCAAACCGGGCCAGACCGCTGCTCTGCTCAGCATCGGCGGCGAACGCTCTTTTCGCCGGCGCCTGATGGAGCTAGGCCTGCTGCCCGGCACCCCCGTACGGCTGGTGCGGCGCGTGGCCGTGGGAGACCTGATCGAGCTCGAGGTGCGCGGCTGCCACGTCAGCCTGCGCCTGGCCGAAGCCGCCCGCTTGGCCGTGGAGCTCCCCAATGGGTGAGGCGCGCCTGCCCTTCCGCGTCGCCCTAGCCGGCAACCCCAACACCGGCAAGACGACCCTCTTCAACCGCCTGACCGGTTCTGACCAGAAGGTCGGCAACTACCCGGGCATCACCGTCGACCGCCACACCGGCCACATGCGGTTGCCTGGCATCGGCCATGTGGATGTGCTCGATGTGCCCGGTGCCTACAGCCTCTCCGCCCGCAGTCCGGAGGAGCAACTGGCCATTCAAACGATCGCCGGTATCCCGCCCTACCCCACGCCGGATGTGGTGGTGCAGGTCCTCGACGCTACCCAGCTCTCCCGCAACCTCTATCTGCTGCTACAGATCATCGAGACCGGAGTGCCCGTGGTTGTGGCGCTGAACATGACCGACATGCTCGCCGCCCGTGGTGAAGCCATCGATGTGCCCGCCCTGGAACAACAACTCGGTGTTCCGGTGGTGGCGGTCTCCGCCCTACACAGACAAGGTCTGGCCGAACTCTCCGGGCGCGTGGCCGAGGTTTTGGCCAACCCCGATCTCGGGCGCACTAACTGGCGCTGGCAACCGCAAGACGGCGCCCTGCTCGAGGACATGGCGCTGGTCAGCGCCGCCGTACCCGAGTCCTGGTGCCGCGGCAGCCTTTCCCGTCGACGCTCCTTTTCACTCTGGGCCCTGCTCTCCATTGATGACGCCGATGAACTCAGTGCCGTGCCGGAAGACTTGCGCAACGCCGTCGCCGCCGCCCGCGCCAGCGCCACCCGAGACAACCGCGAGCTGGAATCAGAGGTCATCGGCGGCCGCTATCGGTGGATTGACGAGCATCTGCCAACCTTCCTAGAGCAGCGCTCCACCCCGGGCCCCTCACGCACCGAACGCCTCGACGCCATACTGCTGCACCCGGCCTCCGGCTTCCTGATCTTCTTGGCGCTGATGGGCGTCGTCTTCCAAACTCTGTTCTCTGGCGCCGACCCCGCCATCGCCTTTGTCGAGGGCGTCTTCGGCACTTTCGGCGAAGCCATCGAAGACGCTCTGCTGCCCGGCTTCCTCCGCGACTTCCTCGTCAATGGCGTCGTCGCGGGAGTCGGCAGCGTGCTGGTCTTCCTGCCACAAATCCTGTTGCTGTTCCTCTTCATCGGCCTGATGGAGGACACCGGCTACATGGCCCGCGTCGCCTTCTTGATGGACCGCATCATGAAGAGCTTGGGTCTGCACGGCCGCGCCTTCGTGCCCATGATGAGCGGCTTCGCCTGTGCCGTTCCCGCCATCATGGCCACACGTACCATGGAGCGTAGACGCGATCGCTTTCTGACCATGATGGTCGTGCCCCTGATGACTTGCTCGGCGCGCTTGCCGGTCTACTCGTTGATCATCGCCGCCCTCTTCCCGCCCGCTCAAATCTTCGGCTTCGTACCGGTCCAGGGCCTCTTGATGGTGGCCATGTATCTGTTCAGCACCGTGGTCGCCTTGCTGGCCCTGGCCGTTCTCGGCCGCACCATCTTCCGCGGCCCGCGCGTGCCCCTGATCCTTGAACTGCCGCCCTATCGCCGCCCGCACCTGCCGACAGTCCTGCGCATGGTGGCTCAACGCGGCGCCGTCTTCGTACGCGAAGCGGGTTCCGTGATCCTCGTTTGCACCATCGGCCTGTGGTTCCTGCTCTCCCATCCAATCAACCCACCGCTCGCCACGGATTACGACGCCCTGCGCGTAGCCGCCACCAGCAACCTGGAAACGGCTGCCCTCGAAGAACGCTTGGCCACTATCTCCTCCGAGGAAACAGGCGCCTTGCTGCGCGCCAGCTACGCCGGCCGCGTGGGGCAGGCCATCGAACCCGTCATCGAACCCCTGGGCTTCGACTGGAAGATCGGCGTGGGGTTGATCGGCGCCTTCGCCGCCCGCGAAGTCTTCGTCAGCACCATGGGCGTCGTCTACGGCTTGGGTGCCGAGGAAGACGAGGGGTCCCACACTCTGCGGGAGAGCATCCGGCGCGCCACCCACGCCGACGGCCGCCCGGTCTACACACCGCTGGTGGGCCTCTCCCTCATGGTCTTCTTCGCCCTGGCCTGCCAGTGCATGGCGACTCTGGCCGCAGTGCGCCGCGAAACGCACACCTGGCGCTGGCCCGCCTTCATGCTCGTCTACATGACGGCCCTGGCTTGGTGCGCCAGCTTCCTGCTCTACCAGGGCGGCCTGTGGCTCGGGTTTAGTTAGGCCCGCGCCGCCCCACCGCACTAGCTCCCTTTCAGGAACTCCAGAAAAGCCTGCGGCGAAGTCGCACCCGCCTGCTGGCCCAAGACCTCTTCCGTCTCAGAATCCAACAAGAGGTAGTAGGGGTTGGCGTAGCTCCCAGTCAACTCCAACTGCAGCTCACGGTTTTCATCCATGGCCGGACCTCCGTCCGTGTGGAGCCGCGCCTCGACCATGTTGTTCAGCTCGCCGGCGACCGCCGGCAGAGGGAAGACCTTTTCTTCCATCATGCGACAGTTCACTC
>NYXZ01000059.1 GCA_002686595.1 Planctomycetota bacterium
GCGTGGAAGCCCAGACCGTGGCCAACGCCTACCTGGCGGTCGAGAGCAACCTGGAAATCCTGCCCGTCCTGAACAAGGTCGACCTGGCCCACGCGCGGCCCGAGGAGATCTCTGAGGAAATCGAAAACAGTTTGGGCATCGACGCCACCGACGCCCTGGCGGTTTCCGCCAAGACCGGCCTGGGCGTGGGAGCCGTGCTCGACCGCATCGTGGAGCGCATCCCGGCTCCCACCGGCAATCCCAAAGCGCCTCTGCGGGCCCTGATCTTCGATGCCACCTACGACGAGTACCGCGGCATCATCGTCTACCTGCGAGTGATGGACGGCACCATCAATAAGCGCGACTCGATCCTGATGATGGGCACCGAGAAGGTCTATGAAACCGTCGAACTCGGTCGCTTTTCGCCCAAGATGGTGCGCGCCGACACGCTGGTGGCGGGCGAGGTGGGCTACTTCGTATCCAACATCAAACGCCTGGGCGATGTGCGCATCGGTGACACGATGACCATTCACCGCGGTCCAAAAGTGGAGATGTTGCCGGGTTACGAGGAGCCCCAGCACATGGTCTACGCGGACTTCTACCCCACCAACCCCGGTGACTACGAGACCCTGCGGGACGCCCTGGGCTCTCTTTCACTGTCGGACTCCAGCCTGTCCTACGAACCCGAGTCCTCCGAGGCCCTGGGCTTCGGCTTCCGCTGCGGATTCCTGGGCCTGCTCCACATGGAGATCATCCAGCAGCGCCTGGAACGGGAACACGATCTGGACATGATCCAGACAGCGCCCTCGGTGACCTACAAGATCGTGCTCGAAGACGGCAGCGAGGAGTGGGTGCGTTCCCCCGGCCAGTTGCCGGATCCGGACAAGTTCGACGATCTCTGCGAACCCATCGCCCGCGCCAGCATCCTGCTGCCCACGGAGCACATCGGGTCCATGATGACCATCGCCGCCGATCACCGCGGCACCTTCGTGCGCCAGGATCACCTCTCCCCCACGCGCGTACAGCTCGAATACGACATTCCCCTGGCGGAGATCATCTACGACTTCTACGACAAACTGAAGAGCGCCACGCGCGGCTACGGCACACTCAACTACGACATCACGCACTACAAGCCGGATGACCTGGTCAAGATGTCGATCCTGGTGAACGCCAAGCCCGTGGACGCCCTCTCGTCCATTTGCCACCGCAACCAGGCGGATTTCAGGGGGCGCGCCATCCTGAAGAAGCTGCGCAAGGAAATCCCCCGACACATGTTCGAAGTGCGTCTGCAAGCGGCCGTCGGCTCTCGCATCATCGCCCGCGAATCCATCGCCGCCCTGCGCAAGGATGTGACCGCCAAGTGTTATGGAGGCGACATCAGCCGCAAGCGCAAGCTGCTTGAGAAGCAGAAGGCCGGCAAGCGCCGCATGCGTCAGGTGGGCAATGTGGACATCCCCCAGAAGGCCTTCCTCTCGGTCCTGGGAGGCGACGACAAGTGAGCGCCAAAACGGCACATACAAGCCGCCCCTGGCGCGAGAACATCGAGGCCATCACGATGGCCATCGTCGTCGCCATTCTGCTCAAGTACTTCATCGTCGAGGCCTACAAGATCCCCACCGGTTCCATGCAGCCGACGCTGATGGGGAACACGGACACGGGCATCTTCGATCGCGTGCTGGTGGACAAGCTCTCCTATCACTACCGCGACCCGGAGCGCTGGGAGGTCGCCGTCTTCAAGTACCCCTTGAACCGCACCAAGAACTTCATCAAGCGCATCGTCGGCATGCCCGGCGAGGAGCTCATGATCCGCCACGGGGATCTCTGGACGCGCACACCCGGGGAAGGTGAATGGACTATCCTGCGGCGTCCGCGCCCAGTGCAGCTCGAAGTTTGGAAGGAGTTGGAGACGGCCCGCAACTGGAAACCGAGCCCCGGCACAAGTGGCTGGAGTCTCTCGGAAAACGGCCTGCGCGCCCGGGGTAACGGCAGCATGCGCTTCCCCCGCGACGGCAGCGCGATCATGGATAACTACACGGACGGTTATCCCGGCGATACGCCCTCCAAGATTCGTCACCGCGCCGGCCGTTCAGGCCAGCACGCCGTGGGCGACCTGCGCCTGGCCGGTACGCTTACTGCGCTACCGGGCCTGGAGGAGCTGGTGCTGGAGTTCAAGGAGGGACGGCGCTCATACCGCTTCAGCCTGCCCGGCCCGGCCGCGGACCCCCAGGCCACGGCCCGCGTGAGCGCCACGCTCGGCACGGGGCAGGTAGATTTATTGGAAGCCAGCGGGCGCTTCCCATTCCGCCTAGCCGCCGGCGAAGCGGTGGAAATAGATGCCCAGAACATGGACGACCTGCTCAGCCTGCGGGTGGCTGGGGATGTACTCCTCGAACTGGAGATCGCCCCCGCCACGCACCAGGCCGCCTCCATCGCCATCCACGCCCTCGGCGAAAACGGCGCCGACAGCGCCGACAGCGCCAACGGCTCCGGAGCGGACCTCGACGAGCTGCGAGTCTTCCGCGACATCTACTACCTCTCCGACAATGTGAAGGTTTGGAACTGGCCCATTCCCGAGGGTCATTATGTGGTCCTGGGTGACAACACTCAGGATTCCGCCGACAGTCGCGAGTGGACCTTCGCCCGTTACGAGGTGCGCCCAGAGGTGGGCTCGGACGAGGTCCAGGTTCTGCGCGGCGACTACCGGCCCCGGGAAAACCCCATCGTGCTCCCCGGCGGCGAAGACGGCCCCCAGATCTTCCTGAGGGACGAGTGGGGCGAACTCCACACCTTCCCAGGCCGTCTGGCCCGCAAGCTGGCCCCCACCCAGGCCTCCCTGGTTCCGCGAGAGCTGGTGGTTGGCCGGGCGGTGCTCGTTTTTTGGCCCATGGCACCCTCCCTGAGCGTCTATCGGATGCACTGGGTGCACTGATCCGGCTTTGCCAGCGGTCGCCCAAACACCTGGTTATCCACAAGTCTGGGGGCGGCCCAGTTGGAGACGAAGCCACCTTCCTATTGGGTAATATACCCCACGGTGAGGCGCTATTACACGCCTCCGATTGGCCGCGTGGCGTTGGCCACGCAGCCATAACATCCTTTAGGGCAAAGCATTACATTATCGCGCCGCGCCCCCCGCAAGGTCCCGTTCTATCCCAGCCGCAAATCCCAAACTGTTTTGCGATTCCCAAGAGGATGGCGGCGCGGGGCCCTGCCCGTAGATACCCACAGGTTATCCACAGGCAAAAATGTCCCCTTTTTCCCTTGCCAAGGTTGCCCGGGAGCCCGTCACCCCCAATATCGAAGTCGCAGTTGCCAGGACCCTAGCGCGCTCCCTGGCCCCAGCTTGATTCAGCCCTCTTCACCGAGCCGCCCAGGGACCTATGCCCCCCCATGGCCCCTCCAGAGTAGGAGCTCCGGGCATCGGGCCGATTGCGCGTTCTGGTGGGAATGCAGGGGCCAGATGTGGGTTAGACTCGCGCCGGATTGCCCAGCGTCGGCCCTCCGCACACGCCCCACACCCCCGCCATGCCCTCCACCGGATCGGAACACCTCCTCGAAGTCAGCGGCCTGGTAAAGGCCTTCGACGGGCGGCGCGTGGTGGACGGCGTCGGCTTCCACGTGGACCAGGGCGAAATCGTCGGCCTCCTCGGACCCAACGGCGCGGGCAAGACCACCAGCTTCCGCATGACCGTCGGCCTGCTGCACCCGGACGAGGGCCAGGTACACCTGAACGGCCAGGAATGCTCACGCCTGCCCATGTACCGGCGGGCGCGGGTGGGCATGGGCTACCTGCCCCAGGAACCGTCGGTCTTCCGGCGCATGACCGTGCGCGGGAACATTCTGGCGGTGCTCGAAACCCTCAAGCTCACGCGCGCCGACCGGCGCCGGGAAGCGGACCGCCTGCTGGAGGAACTGGAGCTATCCCACCTGGGTAAGCACCGGGCCGACACCCTCTCCGGAGGCGAACGCCGTCGCCTTGAACTCTCCCGCGCCCTGGCCACGCGCCCCTCCCTGTTGCTGCTCGACGAACCCTTCGCCGGCGTTGACCCCATCAATGTCCAAGAGATCCAGGGCCTCATCTCCCAGATGCGCCAGCGCGGGATCGGAGTTCTGATCACCGACCACAATGTGCGCGAGACCCTGGAGACCACCGACCGCGCCTACATCATCCACGCGGGCCAGATTCTGCGAGAGGGCTCAGCCGCGGAACTAGTGGATGACCGGGAAGTCCGCAGGGTTTACCTCGGAGAAAACTTCGACCGGACAGTGTCAAGCAGTTGACCCGCCGGGGGGCGCCCGCCCAGGCCGAAGAGGCCCGCCACGGGTTGCCTCTGGTCCAGGACAGCGTTATCTTATTTGCCACTAAACCCGCCTCCGGACAGCCGAAAGCACATATTCCATGAAGATCGTCGCCTGCATCAAACGCGTCCCCTCTACCGAGGCCACGGCCAAACTCTCACCCGATGGCCGCGGCGTGGACACGGCCAACCTCGCCTACATGACCTCCTTTTACGACGAGATCGCCGTGGAGCAGGCCGTGCTCACCAAGGAGGCCAGCGGTGGCGAGGTCACGGTCCTGACCATTGGCCCCGCCGAGGCTTCCAAGGAAGTGCGCGAGTGCATCGCCAAGGGCGCCGACGCCGGCATCATCATGACCGATCCCGAATGGGGCAGCCGCGACAACCTTTCCACCGCCAAGGTCCTGGCCGCCAAGCTCGGCGAACTTGATGCTGAGCTGTGCTTCATGGGCCGCGTGGCCACGGACCGCGACAGCGCTTCCGTGGGCCCGATGGTCGCCACCTTGCTCGGTTGGTCGTGCGTCACGGATGTGGTCGCACTCTCCCTGGAGGACGGCACCGCCCAGCGCGAAACAGAACAGGGCCTGGAGACCATCAGCTTCTCCCTGCCCGCGGTCATCACCTGTGACAAGGGCCTCAACGAGCCGCGCTACGCCGGCCTCAAGGGCATCATGGCCGCCAAGAAAAAGCCCCTGGAGGAAGTAGCCTTCGAGGAGGTCCCCTCCCAGATCAGCACCGCATCCCTCGCCCTGCCCGCGGAACGCTCCGAGGGGCGCATCGTCGGCGAAGGCCCGGACGCCGTCCCGGCCTTGATGGAAGCCCTCCGCAACGAAGCCCAAGCCCTTTAGGCCACCAACACCCGCCATGACAACTGCCATCGTCTTCGTCGAACACTCGGACAACGCCCCGCGTCGCGCCAGCTTGGAATGCCTGGGCGCCGCTACATCCCTGACTGACTCCGTGGTCGCCGTACTCTCCGGGGCCGGCGCCGAAGAAGCGGCCAAGGCCCTGGGCGCCCACGGCGCCGGCCGCGCCATCTGTCTGCCCGGCAGCGACCCCTTCAGCCCCGACGGTCTGGCGCGGGACGTGGCCGCCGTGGTTGGCGAGCAGGGCGGCGGAATCTTCTTGGCCGCCGCCACCAGCCGCGGCCGCGATCTCAGCCCGCGCGTGGCGGCCCTGCTCGACTCGGCACTCTTCAGCGATTGCACCGCCCTGGTCCGCGCTGGCGAATCCCTGCGCGCCACCCGCCCCTGGCTGGCGGGCAAGGTGATCGCAACCCTCGAATCCAGCGGTCCGGTTTTCTGCGCCACAACGCGCCTCAACGCCTTCAACGCTGCCGAAACCGGCGGCACAATCGAAGTCAGCACCGGCAACTCGGGAGGCGATTTCCGGGAACTGGTCAAGGAGCTCAGCGCCAAGAGCGGTGGCCAACTCGATGTGAAAGAAGCCCCGGTCGTGATCTCAGGCGGTCGCGGTATGAAGGACGCCGATGGTTTCAAGATCCTCGATGAGCTAGCCGCCGCCTTCGGCAACGCAGCCGTGGGCGCCAGCCGCGCCGCGGTGGACGCCGGTTGGCGCTCCCACGCGGAACAGGTCGGCCAGACCGGCAAGGTTGTCTCGCCCCAGCTCTACATCGCCGTGGGTATTTCCGGTGCCATCCAACACCTGGCTGGCATGAAGACTTCCACCACCATTGTGGCCATCAACAAGGACGCCGACGCCCCGATCTTCAAGCTCGCCGATTACGGCATCGTGGGCGATGTCTTTGAAGTCGTCCCGGCCCTGACTGCGGCGGTCGCCACGCTCCGCGCCGAAGGCTGACGAGCGCCAGTTAGCCAAATACACAGCGGGCCTCGCAAGCAACCGTTTGCGAGGCCCGCTGTGCGTTTGGCTATGGGCCGGTGCTTACTTCTCGCCAGCCCCTCCATCCCCATCATCCCCATCGGCCCCATCGGCCCCATCGGCCCCATCGGCACCCACATACCCCAGGGCCCGCAGGTGGGCATCGACTGCCGCCGGGACCTGGGCCTGAGCCGGTGCAGCTGGACGCGCCGCATAGAGCCGCTCCAGTTCGGCCATGGCTTCGAGATAACCGTCCCGCGCCTCCTGTCCCAGACCCTGGGTGAGATCCTGGCTGGGATGCAGCTCCCGGGGATCGGCCGCGAGGTCGTACCAGGCGAAGGTGCCGCGGCCCATGTCGTCGATGAACTTCCAGCGCTCCGTGCGCACGGAGCGCATGGCGCGGCCCACGGAGAAGAGCTCGCTGACAGCCGCAACCCCTGGATCGCCGCCGCCCTGCATTGCCGGCAAGAGGCTGCGCCCGCCCGCCGGCGCCAGGGGCGCCAGATCAGCGAGCTCGAGTAGAGTCGGGGCGATGTCCACGGTCCGCGCCAGGCTGCGCACGCGGGTGCCGGCGGGAATGGCCGCCGGATAGCGGAGCACCAGGGGCACGCGCAACACTTCCTCAAAGAGCGTCATGCGGTGGGCCTTGCCGCCGTGTTCAAAAAACTCCGTGCCGTGATCCGCGGTCAAGGCCACCACCGTGTTTTCGAGCAGGCCGCGCTCCTCCAGGGCCGCCAGGATCAGGCCGATGTGGTGGTCAGTCCAACGAATCTCACCGTCGTACAGATCCAAGAGGTGTTCGCGGTCGGCGGCTGGCATGTCGGCGTGGATAGCCGGATCGAAAAAGAAATCCTCACCGCTGACGCTGCCCCCGTATTCCCCGGCAAAGAGCTCGTCGTAGGGGGCCGGCGGCAGGAAATCGAAATGAACATCCCACAGGTGCACGAACATGAAAAACGGCTCGGCCTGCCCATTGCCGCCATCACCTCGGCCAGCGAGCCAGCCCAAGACCTCCTCCGTAACCGTCGGACTGGTTACATCTCGGTGAGACGAGTGCATCACCTCGGTGTCCATGGCCCAATCCTCCGCGGGCTGCCCATCGATGGCGCGGGCGTAGGATGTGCAATTGACGTAGCTGTCGAAGCCCTGGCCGAGGCCAAAGGCCGGGTGCAGGTAGGGTCCCGAGAAGAAGCCCGTCGTGGCATAACCTCCCTGCTTGAAGCGTTCCGCCAGGGTTGTGAAACCCGGAGCCAGGGCGCGGTCAGAATCCGTGCAGCCGTGGACGGAATCCGGCAGGCCGGTGAAGAGCGCGGCGTGGGTGGGCAGGGTCCAGGGCGCGCTGCTGATACAGTCCTCGAAGAGCACTCCCTCCTTGGCCAGCCGGTCCAGGTGCGGGCTGGTCTCGCGCCCATAGCCGTAGCTTCCCAGGTGATCTGCCCGCAGCATGTCCACGCTGATCAAAAGCACATTGGGCCGCGCCTGCCCATCGCCGGAACAGGAACTCGCCAGGCAGAGGAGCAGGCTAACTGTGGATTTGCAGCAGGATTTCATCGGACTGAACCTACGGGGCAGGCGAGCCCCTTTCCACCTACGGCCAGACTTCAGAGGTGTGGGCAGTCCTTGGCTCGCGGGCGTCTCCCATCTCGCCTGCGGCCCGTGGAATCCACTCCCGGCGCCCCGTAAGGTCGAGCCCGTGAACGCCCCCCCCGCGTCCTCTCGCCGACGCAGCGCCCTGCCCTTCGCGCTGCTGCTCAGCCTCCTGCTCGCCGCCGGTGCAGTACAACAGGCCCTGTTGCTGAACTCGGCCCTGACGGACAACCCATTCACCCTGGCGCCCTTGATGGATGCCAAAATCTACTGGGATTGGGCCGCGCGCATCGCCGCCGGCGACCTGCTGGGCAGCGAGCCATTTTTCTCCGCACCGCTTTACCCCTATCTGCTCGGGCTGCTGCGCGCCCTGGGCGGAGGACTGAGCGCCCTCTTCATCATCCAGGCCGTCCTCCACCTGGCCACCGCCACAGCCCTGGCCAGCGCCGCCCGCCGCCTCTGGGGAGCGGCCCCGGCCCTGGCCGCGGCCCTCCTGTACCTGCTCCTAGACGACCCCGCATTCCATGTGACGCGCGTCCTGAACTGCACCCTGCAGGCCTTTCTGGTGGCCCTCGTCTGGGAACGCATGACCGCACCGGGAACGCTCTCCACCCGCCGGGGCCGCATCCTCCTCGGCTTCACCATGGGCCTCTTGGTCCTGGCCAATCCCACCTTCCTGGTTGCCTTGCCCGCCTACAGCATTTGGGCCGCCTGGCGCCGCACCCGAAACCATGCCCCGGCCGAAACCGACACCGATCTCGGCGCGAATAGCAGCGCAAGGACCTGGAACAGCGGCCTGGGGATCGCCCTGTCGATTCTCATTCCGGGCCTCTTGACCATCGCCCCCGCCACGCTGCACAACGCCCTGGCCTGCGGCGAGTTGATCCCCGTCAGTTCCCAGGCGGGCATCACCTTCTACCACGGCAACCAGTCCGGGGCCGACGGCACCTATCACCAGGCCGAGGGCGTCTCCGCCGACCGCCGCCTGCAAAACCTCCAGGCCCGCACCAATGCCGGGACCATTTCCTGGCGCGCCACCGACGCCCACTACTTCGCCCGCGGCCTGTCCTTCTGGACTTCCTCGCCGGGCCAGGCCCTGGCGCTCATGGGTCGCCGGGCGCGCTGGTTTGTCAGTGGACGCAACTACGGCGATGTCTATCAGCCCGGACTCGAGGCCCGCGACGGCTTCCGCCCCCGAGCATTCCTAGCGCCCATGCCCGTGGCCTGGTGTGTGCTGCCAGCCCTCTTGTGCTTCTTCATCCTGCGCCGCTCCGCCGCCGCCGGAATCCCCGAAGCGCTCCTGTTCCTGTTGCCAGCCCTGGTGGTCATCGCTTTCTGGTATTCCCCGCGCTATCGCATGCCCGCCGTGCCGCTCGTTGCGGCCCTGGCCGCCGCTGGCCCATTCATGGCCCGCGTCACCGGCGCCAGCTCACACCTCCGCCCCTGGCTCGCCAGCCTGCTTGTGGCCATGGCCCTGGGCCCCCTGAATCGCGCCACGGGCTTCGACCTTTTGACCGCTCATGGCCCCGCCTATGACCACTTGGCCGGCGTGGCCCTGTCCCAAACCGGTCAGGAAGAGGCAGCCCTCGCGCGTCTCGAAGCCGCCAGCGCCGCCGGCCATCAGGGGGCGGCTGTAACCCACGCCGATCTCCTGCGCCGCCTCGGCCATGGTTCCCGCGCCCTCTCCGACCTGCGCCGCCTGGCCCGGGAAAACCCCAACGACGCCTACGCCCGCCGCAGCCTGGCCCGGGCGCTGGCGGAGGCCGGCCTCCTTGATGAGGCTCGCGACGCCTATCAAACCGCCCTGGACTTGGATGCCACCGACCCCCAGATTCACTCTGGCCTGGGCAATGTGCTGCTGACCCAGGGCCAGGCCAGCGCCGCCCTCGCGCATTACGACCGCGCCCTGGAGTTGGACGGCGCCTACGCGGATGCGCGCTACAACCGCGCCCTGGCCTTGGACAGCCTCGGGCGCAGGGACGAGGCCCGTGGCGAGCTGCTGCTGGTGCTAGGTGCCCTTGAGGATCACGCACCGGCCCGCTTGATGCTCGCCAAGTACTACGTCGCCGATGGTGAAGAGCAGGACGCTGCGAAGTTGCTGCGCCGGGGCGTTGATCTGGCCCCCGGCCATCGCCAACTGACCGTGGCGCTGGCCTGGCACCTGGCGACCAGCCCCAGTCCAGCCCTGCGCAACGGCGCCGAGGCCCTGGTGCTGCTAGAGACAGTCACGCCGCCGACCTCGGCACCAGATCCCGGCTGGCTGGATGCCCAGGCTGCTGCCCTGTCCCAGACCGGCAAGGTTGCCGAAGCCGCCACCGCCGCCACCGCCGCGGTAAAGATGCTGCGTTCCGCTGGCCTGGCAGAATGGGCCCTCGAGGTCGATCAACGCGCCCAGGCCTACTCCGCTGGACGCACCTGGCACCGCTGACCAGAACCGTTGGCCAGCTTCGTGGGCCAGCGGCGGTTACCCCTCCTGCGGCATTGCCCCACAGACATTGGTCGGCGCCCATCCGCGCCCGGATCTCGCGCCGACCCGCTGCCAGAGAGCGGTCTTGCCACCCGCGCCGAGTACCAGAGAGGTCAACTCGTGTGGTAGTGCATGCTCTCCGCCAGACGCGGATCCTTGGCAGGCACAACTGACTCGCGGCTCAGGTTGCGAATGGTGAGCAGGAAGAAGAAGGACACGGCTCCCAGCACCGGCCCGATCTCCCAAATACCCAACTTGGCTTCGCTTCCCATCAGCGGCGGCCCGACCTGGGCAAAGAGATCCATGGCATGGCCGAGCAACACGATGGCTGCCACCCGCACCACGAGCACGCGATTGCGGCAGGCCCAACGGGAGAGCAGGGCCAGGAAGGGCAGGCCCCACTTGACCGCCAGGGTGCTGCGTACGAGCAGCCACCAAGGGCCTTCCTGCCGGTGCAGGTAGTAGCTGGTTTCCTCCGGGATGTCCGCGTACCAGATCAACATGTACTGGCAGTACCAGATGTAGGCCCAGAAGAGCGTGAAGGCGAAGAGCAGCTTGGCCATGTCGTGCACATGGTCATCGCGCAGGATGCCCCGCAGCGGGCCGCGCTTCTCCAAGTAGATAGCCAGGATAATGGCCACCGCACAGCCAGCGGATGCCAGCCCTGCGAGCTGATAGAGCCCGAAGATGGTGCTGAACCAATGGGGCTCCATGGACATCAACCAATCGAAGTTGGCCACGGAGTAGGTGATGGCGAAGACCGCCACAAACAGGGCCGACAACTTGAGCGTGGCGCCAGAGCGCGGGCCGTGACGCGGGTCACTGCTCAAGGAACGGGCACTGAGCTTGCGGGAGAAGAAGATCCAGATCGCGAACATGGCGAGCAAGCGCAGGGCGAAGCCGGTGGTGTTCAGATAGGGGCTCTTGTGGGCCAAGAGGGCGTCGTGTTCGACGACGCTGGCGTGGGACCACTCGTAGAGGCTCGGCAGGCCGGCGATTAGAACGACTCCAAGAACCAGAGCCGCCGGCAGGGCCTTGCCCATAGCCTCTGGGATGCGCTGCAGAGCAGTAGCCCAGGATGAACCGGTCACATACAGCAAGGCCAGGAAAAAGGGGCCGGCCAGGGCCAGGGCCGTGAAGAAGTGAAAGCCCATCAGGTAGCCACCCCAGACGCGCTCGTGGTTCAGGAACAGACCGGCCACGAAGACGATCAGCCCGAAAAGCGACAAGTTGCGCAGGGTGCGCAGGAGAACCGGAGCGGGTGTGTAAGTCCTGTCTGTGATCTGCATGGTGCGTCTCAGTCGTCCTGGTTCTGTAGGTTGCGCACATGGCGGATCACCGCCCAGCGCTCGCGCGGGGAGAGTTGAGCCGCGTAGGAAACCATGTTGTTCTGGCCTCGCGTCAGGATGTGGAACATCTCACCATCAGCCATGCCCTTGGCGCGGTCAGCGTGCAGCGAGGGCGGGCGGGCCATGCCCCGTTGGACCACGGGACCCAGGCCATCGCCCTTGAGGTCGTGGCAGGGCAAGCAGTAGATGCGATAGAGCTCGGCCCCGGCCTTGGCAACGCCGGAGTCATCGGGAGCCACCGGGTTAGCGAGCTCGCGGCCGGCTCTGAGGGCTTCTTCGCTGCCGCTGCCATAGCGGAAGATCTCGGCCCCCACCGGGACAACGCCCTCCACCAGAGGCTGCATGGTCTGGCCGCCGGGCATGGCGGCGTTGGCCGTCATGGATTCCCCCGCGACGGAGTAGACCATCTCGGTAAACATCTCATAGCTCTTCTGGGAGACATCCCGCTTGAGTACGGAGTTGAGGCCCATCAGGAGTACGAGGCCCGCCAGAACGACGGCGGCAAATACGGGACGACTTAGCGGTTGCATCCGCAGACCTCCGACCAGGTTTCAACGGCACCGTGGCGATGCCAAAACGATTCGTAATCCTCCACGGACAGGGAGGCATCTCTGTGCTCAAGAACCAACACGAAACGGTCATCCGTGACCCGCACATGGACTGGCTCGCGCCTGCTACCGGGAAAAAGCCCAGAGCGCGCCATCAGGAAGAAGGCCGTGGCCAAACCGCCGAAGAGAATCGTCAATTCAAAGGCCACCGGCATGAAGGCCGGGAACGAATCGTAGGGCTTGCCACCCACATTCAAGGGCCAGTTATGCGCGCTGGTCCAGTACTGGAACCAAAACGCCAGGGCCAACCCCGTGGCTCCGGCCACCAAGGTTACAAAGGGCAACCGGGTGCGCTTGAGGCCCAAGAGGGGGTCGAGGCCGTGGATGGGATAGGGCGAGTAGACATCGCGTACGGGCATGCCCTTTTCTTGGCATTCCCTGGCAGCGTCCAGAAGATCGCGATCATCCGCGAAGGCTCCGTATCTTAGGCGGCAGCTCATGCGGCCCTCCGATCTGCGTCCTTGGCATCCCGCTCGGGGTGCTCAAGAACGGTCTTTATCTCAGCCGCCGCAATCATGGGCAGGAAGCGGCAGAAGAGCAGGAACAGGGTAAAGAAGAGCCCAAAGCTCCCCACCAGGGTGCCGATCTCCACCCAAGTGGGCAGATAACTCGTCCAGGACGACGGCAGGAAATCGCGGTGCAGGCTGGTCACGATAATCACAAAGCGCTCGAACCACATGCCCACATTCACCAGCAGGGTGATGATGAAGATCAACGGCAGCGAGTTGCGCACCTTGCGCAGCCAGAGGAACTGGGGCGCGATGACATTGCAGCCAACCATGATGCCGTAGCTCCAGCCCATGGGGCCGAACATGCGGTTGTTGAAGGCGAACTGCTCGTACTCGCTGCCGGAGTACCAGGCCGTGAAGAGCTCCGTGGCATAGGCCAGGCCGACGATACTGCCGGTGAAGACGATCACGCGGCACATGGCGCCGATGTGCTTCATGGTGATGTAGTCCTCGAAGTTCATCACCTTGCGGGCGATGAGCATCAGAGTCAGCACCATGGCGAAGCCCGAGAAAATCGCGCCGATCACGAAGTAGGGCGGAAACACTGTGGTGTGCCAACCGGGCAGGTTGGCCGTGGCGAAGTCCGTGCTCACGACGCTGTGAACGGAAACCACCAGTGGTGTGGCCAGGGCCGCCAGCAGCAGGCAGGCCACTTCGTAGCGCGACCAAGTGCGTGCCGAGCCGTCCCAGCCAAAGCTCAGGAAGCCGAAGATTTTCTTGCGCAGCCCGCGCGCCCGATCGCGCAGGGTGGCCAGGTCAGGCACCAGGCCGATGTACCAGAAGACCAGGCTGATCGTAAAGTAGGTGCCGATGGCGAACACATCCCACAACAGGGGACTGCGCCAGTTGACCCACAGCGGACCGCGGAAGTTCGGGTAGGGGAAAACCCAGTAGCAAAGCCACGGGCGCCCCATGTGGATCAATGGGAAGAGGCCGGCACAGATCACGGCGAAGATCGTCATGGCTTCCGCCGAACGGTTGATCGAGGTCCGCCACTTCTGACGCATCAAGAGCAGGACAGCCGAGATCAGCGTTCCGGCGTGGCCAATACCGACCCAGAACACGAAGTTCGTGATGTCGAAGGCCCAGCCGATGGTGCGGTTCAGGCCCCAAGTGCCGATGCCGGTCATGATCTGATAGGTGACCGAGACAACGCCGACGATCAGGGCCGACGCAGCCAGCAGGAAGGCCGCGTACCACAGCCAGGTCGGCTTACGGTCCAGCGGGCCGAAGACATCCGCCGTGACCTGAGCGGGCGTCTTGCCCCCGGTGATCAGGGGCGTCTCGCCCGTCGCAATGTGGTCAGCCATGGTGGGCATCTCCCGTGGAAGCGGTCCCGGTGGAGTCGGTTCCGTTGGTGACGCGCGCCAGGTAGTTCACCACCGGACGCACATTGATTTCGTCGAGCACCGTGTAGGCGCGGTCCTTTGAGAGCAGCTTGCTGACGCGACTCTCGGGGTCGTTCAGGTCGCCGAACACGATGGCATCCGAGGGGCAGCTCTGTTGGCAGGCGGTCTTGATTGAGCCGTCCTCGTATTCCACACCCGTGCGCTGGGCTTCGGCCTTGCCTTCCTGAATGCGCTGGATACACATGGAACACTTCTCCATGACGCCCCGACTGCGGACTGTCACATCCGGGTTGAGGGCCATGTTTTGCAACTTGTCCTCATGGGCGTAGTCAAACCAGTTGAAGCGGCGCGTCTTGTAGGGGCAGTTGTTCGCGCAGTAGCGCGTTCCCACGCAACGGTTGTAGACCTGCTGGTTGAGGCCCTCGCTGCTGTGCATGGTGGCCAATACCGGACACACCGTCTCGCACGGCGCCTGGGTGCAGTGCTGGCACATCATCGGCTGGTGCAGGGTTTCGAGCTCGTCGCCCTCGCCCTGGTAGTAACGGTCGATGCGAATCCAGCTCATCTCCCGGTGGCGGCGTATTTCGTCCTTGCCCACCACCGGCACATTGTTCTCGGCCTGACAACTGATGACACAGGCGGAACAACCTGTGCAAGCCGACATATCCACGGCCATGCCCCAGCGGTGACCGTGATACTCGTGATCGTCCGGCCACAGGTCCTTGGAAGGATGGTGGGCGCCATCGGCATGGGCGCCGTGGCCGGCTGCCAAGGCGGCCAAGGTCGTGCTGCGGGCAGCATCGCGCACCTCGTGGCCCTTGGGGGCCAGGTGCTTGGGAATCTCCAGGCTGTGATGGTCCTGAGTGCAGGCCATATCCCGCTGGGTGCCGAGCACGGTGAGCTGCACACTTGCTCCCTGGTGGGCGTAACCAGTTGCCGTCTTGCGCGCAAAGACAGCGGCGTTGACGCCCACGAGCTCGTCCTGCGCCACGGTGTCGCGGCCCTGAATCCATTCCGGGCCGACCTTTGCAAAGCGATCAGTGCCCAGGCGGCCGTAGCCCAAGGCCACCGCCACCAAGCCCTCGGCTTGACCAGGCTGCACGAGCACGGGCAACTCCAAGCTCGCCCCGCTGTCGACAGTCAGGCGCACCATGTCGCCGGTGGCCACGCCCTCCCCTGCCGCGGTATTGGGACCCAGGCAGGCATAATTGTCCCAGGTCATCTTGGTAACCGGGTCCGGCAATTCCTGCAACCAGGGGTTGTGGGCGTTGCGCCCATCGAGCAGACCGACCTTGGGGTAGAGCATGAGGCCCAGGCCGCCTTGCGGCGCGGCGATTCCAGCAGTCACCGGCTGGGCCCGGAAGTCCTTCGGCCGCCGCGCCTTGGTGGCGCTGCGTTCGATGTGCCCATGCTGTAGGCCATTGTCAAACCAGGCTTCAAAACCGGCCGCCGGGCCTGCGTATTCGTTGGCTCGCCACCACTCGCGCAAGAGGTCGCGATCGGAGCGCTTGTCGCCTATCCAACGGGCCAGGCACTCGCGCAAACTGCGCCCATCCTTGAGGGGCGGCACGGTTGGTTGGCTGAGGCTGACCAGGCCGGACACCAGTTCCGCATCATCCCACTGCTCGAGATCGTGCAGTGCGGCGCAGGCGAAGGTCGCCAGGGCGGAGGTCTCATCCACATGGGTGGACAAGGTGATCAGAGTCTTGGCCTTGGCCAGGGCCACGTCGAATCCGGGCAGGTCGTAGGCGGGGTTGCAACCGGCCACGATCAAGCAATCCACTTCACCGGCTAGGAGTTCGGCTTCGAGCCTTGCCAGACCGCGCTCATCTCCTTGCTGCTGCAGCGCAGGGCGCGTCAGATCCAGCGTGCTGCCGTAGTTTCCGAGCAGGGCGTTTAGACGATTGACGCGCACCTGCACGCCCAGGTCCTGGAGGCCGCTCACAACCAGTCCATGGCCGCGGTTGGCCATGAGATCAGCCGTGGCTGCCTTAAGGGCTTCCGCCGCCGAACCATGGAAGGCCGCGGCGCGGCCCTCGACGAGCTCGGCCATGGCGTCCAAGGCGTCAGCCACTTGCCACGGGGCCAAGCGCGTCCGTCGATCGGCACGGGTGCCAGTGAGTGACATGCACGCTTCGAACTGCCAGTGGCGGGACATCTGCCCGGCTTCAGGCTCGCGCCCGGCCCGGTAGCCCTTGGCGTTTTCCACCACCGCCCTCCAGGTGCCGAGGAAATCAGCTTCGAAGGAAACGATTGAGCGCGCGGCGGCAAAATTGAGGCGCGGCAATACGCGCAAACCGTGTGTTCGCTCGTGGGCGTCCAAACTCGCCGACTGCGACAGAGCATCAAAGGCCAGATGGCCTCCGTCGGCGCAGGCAGCTAGGAAGCCATCCAGAACGCCCAGGGTGCTGGGTCCGTTGAGGGTGCCGGTCAAGACACGAACCTTGCCCCCGGCCGCACTAGCCTCAATCAGGCTTTTGCGAATGGCCTGGTCAGCATTGGCCCAATCCAAGGGAGCTCCGGCCTGAGTCACCGAACTAATGCGGTGGGAATCGTAGAGTCCCAATAGGCTGGCTTGACAGGAAGCACACAGCCCGCCCTTGGTCACGGGGTGGGACGGGTTCCCTTCGAGCTTGACCGGGCGGCCATCGCGGCAACGCGCCAAGACTCCACAGCCATTGGCACAAGCCTTCGAGGTCGTGGCTATCCAATAGAACTTGCCGGGCACCAAACCCTCAGTGGCCTTTAGGTAGGGAATGACCTTGCGCACGGGAGCCCGCCCGCAACTGGCCATTGTCGCCGCCATGCCAAAACCCGCTAGTTGCAGGAAAGAGCGCCGGCTACCGCTGCCCAGCAAGCCCTCGTCTTCGAGCAGCTCCTGGCGGATCTCCTCATTGAGATCAGGGGCCGCGGCCAGGGCGCCGCTCTTCTCTTCCAGGCTACGCCAGGGGCGCGTGGATTCGTTATGTCGCTTTGAGTTGGTCATTAGTAATGACAGGCTGCGCAGTCGGTTGAAACGTGCATATCCTTGCGCTCCGCGTCGTCGCGTGTCTCCATCTTGATGGCCTTGGTCACGCCCTGGGAACGGTGGCAATCGATGCACCAGCCCATGGTCATGCTGCCTTCCTGGCGCACCTTGTCCATGCTGGACACCGGGCCGTGGCAGCTCTCGCAGGCCACGCCGCGGGTCACATGAACACTGTGGTTGAAGTACACGAAATCGGGCAGGTTGTGCACGCGCACCCATTCCAGGGGCTTTGGCTCAATACTCTCGTCGAGCTGCCCATCCGGCCCACGCCCCAGGGACGCGTAGAGTTTGGTCAGCTCCGGCGAAGTAATCTGGCGTGCCTCCCGGCCCTCTTCCTCGGCGGCAGCCTTCTCCAAGGCGCTGGCATCCATGCCCGCGGTAACGCTGCCGTGGCAGTTCATGCACAACTCCGCCGGCGGCACACCAGCGTGACGGCTAGTGCGCGCACCGTAGTGGCAGTAGAGACAGTCGATGCCGAGTTCCCCGGCATGCAGCCGATGGGAATAGGCCATTGGCTGGTCCGGCGTATAGCCCTGCTGCCCGTTCAGCAACTGCACATCGGCGCTGCTGAACAGGGCAACCAGGGCGAAGACGAACATCGCCGCCAGGAAGGTCTTGGCATTGAGGGCTACGGACATGGAGTCAGGGTCGCTTAGGGGTTTTTGTGCTCGGCCTTGGGGCCGAGGTAGTACCACCAGTTGAGGACAGCGCAGAAAGCGTAGAAAACGGCCAGGCCATACATGGCGATTTCGGGCGTCGCGGCCTTCATCTGCTCACCGATCAGCTTGGGAATCAGGAAGGCCCCATAGGCAGCCACTGCTGAAGTCCAACCAAGCACCGGACCGGCCTGCTCTTGGTTGAAGACCATGGAAATGGTGCGGAAGGTCGAGCCATTACCCACACCCGTGGCCGCGAAGAGGATCACGATCAGGATGAAGAAGGGCATGAAGTACTGCTCCGGCGTCATGGACTGATAAGCCAAGGCAGAGTAGTAGCCAACGCCAATGGCGGAGACGGTCATCACCACCGCCACCACTTGGGTCACGATGGCGCCACCGACTTTGTCCGCGATCATTCCACCGATGGGCCTGATCAAGGCACCGACAAAAGCTCCCACCCAGACAAACATGAAGGTCGCCGGGCCATTGGGGTTGTTGCCAGCGGCGGAGAGCACTCCGTCCACCATGCCACCGTGCACCATCACGCCGTCCACCATGCCATGCTGGAAGCCGAAGATGAACTTGATGGCCAGGCCAACAGCGGCTGAGAAGCCGATGAATGAGCCGAAAGTCATCGTGTAGATGATGGTCATCACCCAGGTGTGCTTGTTGTCGAAGATCTTGTACTGACGCTTAAGGTTGCCCTTGATCTCGCCTGGCGAGAGCATCTTCATCAATATCACCGTGGAGGCGATGACCGCCGGCAGCACAATCCATTTGACCCAGGTCAGGGCGGCGTATTTCAGGATGAAGAACAACCCCGCGCCAGCGGTCCCAAAACCGATCAGCAGCAACCAAGTGATGCGCCCGAAACACACCAGAGGGTTCTTAATGCCCGGCGTTACTGCCTCGGTGGTGATGTTGTTCATCTTCGTCCAACCGAGTACTGCCAAGGGAATCAGCCAATACATCCAAACCCAACCCGCGCTGGAGAGCCAAGTCTCCGAGCCCGCTGGAATGCGCTTGAAAATTGTCCCACTGGTAGTTTTCAGCATCTCCGGAGCCCCGCTCAAGGGGCCGACGATGGCGGCCGTCATGCACAGCGGGATCAGGATCTGCATGGTGGTCACACCGAAGTTGCCCAGGCCAGCATTCATGCCCAGGGCATAGCCCTGCACCTTCTTCGGGTAGAAGAAGCTGATGTTGGACATGGAGGAGGCGAAGTTGCCGCCGCCAATGCCAGACAGGAATGCCAGGACCTGAAAGACCCCCAGTGGGGTCTCCGGATTCTGGAGGCAGAAGGCCGCCCCCAGGGCCGGAATCATCAACAGTGCTGTCGTGAAGAAGATGGTGTTTCGACCGCCGGCAAGCCGGATGAAGAAGGTACTCGGGATGCGCAGAGTGGCTCCCGTGAGACCCGCGATCGCGGTCAGGGTGAATAGCTGGGACTGCTCAAATGGGAATCCCAAGTTCTTCATCTGGACCGTGATGATCCCCCACATGAGCCAGACTGCGAAGCCGCAGAGCAGGCTGGGGATCGAGATCCACAGGTTTCGAGTAGCGGTTGACTTGCCTTCTGATTCCCAGAAGGCCTCGTCTTCAACATCCCAACGGTCGAGGTTTGCCATGGCTTGCTTCCTAGGCGCTAACGGTTGCGGGTTCGGCAGCGGCGGCGGAGGTTTCCGGGCCATTGCTCTCACAGTGATGGACATCAGCGAAGGATCCCTTGGGTTCCTTTAGGAACAGGGCACCACCCGCGCACACGATGGCGCAGGCCCCAATGGTGTAGAAGAAAGTGCTGGCGTTGGAAACCAGGCTGAACACCGTCAGGAAGGTGACCGCGCCCACATTGCCATAGGCACCGACCATGCCGGCGATTTGGCCGGTGACGCGCTTCTTGACCAGGGGCACGATGGCGTACACGGCACCTTCACCGGCCTGCACGAAGAATGAGCAGGTCATGGTGACGCAAACAGCTAACCAAACGGGCCAGGTGCTGTTCAGCTGGGCCATCAACATGTAGCCCACGGACAGGCCGAGCAGGAGCACCAAGAGGGTCTTGGTGCGCGAGCCCAGGCGGTCCGACAGGAAGCCGCCCATGGGCCGGGCGAAGAGGTTCATGAAGGCGAAGGAGGCCGCGATAGCACCGGCCACCTGGGGGGTCAAGCTCCAGGTGTCCTGGAAGAACCAGGGCAACATGGAAACCACCGCCAGCTCCGAGCCAAAGGTCACAAAGTAGGCGAAGTCGAGCACGGCCACCTGGCGGAAGTTCCACTTGTCATCCTCCTGATACCCTTCGCGAATTTGCGGCGCGTTGACGGTCCAGGCCTTCCAGCCTTGGAAAAGGAACGTCGCCACCAATATGCCGTACACAACATGAGCGCCCTGGGTGGGCAGGAAGTTCAGGTTGTGCAGTTTCCAGTTCAGCAGGCCCAGGGCCGCCAGCATGGGCAACTGCATGAAGATCAGGCCATAAAGCGAACCCCAGGAGGTGACCTCCATGGCGCCGGCGCGCTTGGGCTTGTGGTAGACCTGCCCCGGGGGCGTGTCTTGCACATTGAAAAAGTAAATGAAGCCGTAGATGAAGCAGGTGACACCCGTGAGCACGATGGCGTAGCGCCAGCCGTCCTCGCCACCGAAGAAGTTCAGGGCGATGACCGGCAGCAACATTGCCGAGGCAGCGGAACCGAAGTTACCGAAGCCGCCGTATATCCCCTCGGCCTCGCCCACATCCCTGGGCGGGAACCACTCGGCGACCATGCGGATGCCGATCACGAAGCCGGCGCCGATGCAGCCGAGCAACAGGCGAGTAATGACCAACTGGGTCATGTTCGTGGAGAAGGCGAAGACCCAGCAGGGGATCGCCATCACCCACAACAGCCAGGAATAGACTTTTCTGGGCCCAAAGCGATCGAGCAACATGCCGATCACAATCCGCGCCGGGATTGTCAAGGCCACATTGCAAATCAGGAGCACTTTGATGTCCTGGGCGCTGAGGCCAATTTGGGCTTTCATGGTGGTGGCCAGGGGGGCCATGTTGAACCAAGCCATGAAGGTCAGGAAGAAGGCGAACCAGGTCATGTGCAGGGTCTTGTAGGGGCCCTTAAATGACAGGTACTGCAGCGGGTTGAACCGCTTGGTGATGGTGTGGGCTGACATGGTGTTCTGCCGGGCTACTTGGCCTGGCGAATGCGCCGGCGATCCCGATTCCAGAGGACGACTTGAGTGCGTCGCCACAGATAGTGGTTGGGGACCACGAGCACGTGGACAAGTCGGGTAAAGGGGAAGAACCCGATCAAGAGGAATGCATTGACGACATGCACCTTGACCGACAGCGGCATGCTGGCGATGTAGGACACATCAGGCTGCAAGGAAAAGAGAGACCAAAGCCACGGAACTGCATTGGTGGCGAACCAGGAACTTCCCCATCCCTGGTAAATCGCCACATAAATGCCAGATCCGATCTGGACCACCAACAATAGGTAGATGACCCAGTCACTCGTCGTTGTTACGCGACGGGCTTTGGAAAAGTTGAAACGACGGACGATGACGTTGACCACGCCCACGAGGGCAACGACAGCCATGGCCAGTCCGGTGATCTCCGTAATGAAGAGCCGGGCCGGTTCCGCGTTCCAGGAAAGGATCGCATTCGGGATGAAGAGACCAGCGAGGTGCAGGCCCAACACGAATAACAATCCATAGTGAAAGGGCACTGAGCCCCAGAAGTGTTGCTTGTTCTCCAAGAACTGGGAGGACAGGCTGGAATATGAGAAGGTCCTCTGCCGGTACCGTTGAATGGTGACCAGGAAGAAAGTGCCCAAGGCAAGGTAGGGCAGGACGACGAAGAGCAGGAAGTCGTTCATGACGGGTTCACCGACTGGTCAGAGGTCTCGTAGGTCTTGAGCAGGCACTCGATCCCGTCGAGGACGGGTAGATAGGGGCTCTCGATTTTTTCGAGCCCAGCTTTGATCTTGATAACAGCGGGCAGGATTGCTTCCAGTGCCAGGGAGGGCGCCTGGTCAGCGTCTTCGCGTCCGAGCACCATGAGGCCGTGGGAGAGGTGATCGGGAAGCTCGCTGTTTTCGGTAATCCCGAGGTCGCGCAGGCGTCCGCGCATGACCACCAGGAAGGCGCCCCGGTCATAGGTTTCCCCATGCAGGTGCCAGCCGATTTCCAAGGCTCGGTCAGCCACGTTGTCGAAGGTGCGCGTGAAGAGCTCCTCGAGGTCGTGCTGGGGTGTGACGGCCACGAACTCGGCGAACTCCCGCAGGCGCTCGCTGGCAGGCGGGCAAGCCACAGCCAAGCTGGCCACGGCCTGGGCCACCGGTTCCGTCAAGCCCTTGACGGGATAACAGAGCAGGCCTGCCAGGGCCTCGTGGGCAGTCATCAGGGTCGCCGGCATCACGATCTCTGGGGCGCCTCGCGGAAGCCAAAGCCCGTGGACTTCTTGTGTTCGAGGGGATCGTTAAGCATTTCGATGGCCATCTCGCGCTGGGCGGGAGGAATCACAAAGCGATCATCGAAGGTGGCCAGGGAGGTCAACTTGTAGATGGCATCAGCCTCTTCCTGAGTGCATTCAGCCTCCTGCAGGGCACGTTGTGCCGTTTCCAGGTCTATGTCCCCCACCGTCAGGTGGCGTCTCAGCATGCGCACGGCGTACTGCTTGCGCAGGGCGTAGCGCACGAGGCCATCGTTGCCAGCGGCGAAGAGCTTGCCCATGAACTGGATCGGGACGCGGGCTTTTTCAATGTCCGCGAACAGGTCATCGGAATCGTTGCGCACGGTCCCGCCCTGGGTCGTCGAAAGCACCGGACTGAGGGGCGGCACATAAAAGAGCATCGGCAAGGTGCGGAACTCAGTGTGCAGCGGGAGGCCCAGCCCCCACTCCTTCACGAACTTGTAGACCGGCGATTCCTGGGCAGTCTTGATGACCGAGTCAGCAATACCGTTAGCCTTGGCCTGGGCAATGACTTCCGGGTCATGGGGATCGAGGATCATGTCGCGCTGGGCGTCGACCAGGTCAAGATCGTCTTGCTTGGCCGTCTCCTCGATGCGGTCGGCGTCATAGAGCAAGTTGCCCAAGTACCTAATCCGCCCGACGCAGGAGTGGAAACAGGCCGGCGCCTGGCCGGTTTCAACGCGCGGGTAGCACAGGATGCACTTCTCCGACTTGCCGGTGGACCAGTTGAAGTAGGTCTTCTTGTAGGGGCAGGCTGAAACGCAGGAACGCCAGGCGCGGCAGCCCTTCTGGTTGAGCAGCACAATGCCATCCTCGCCGCGCTTGTAGAGCGCGCCCGAGGGGCAGGAAGCCACACAGGCCGGGTTCATGCAGTGGTTGCAAATCCGCGGCATGTAGAAGAACGCCAGACGCTGGATTTCGAACATCTGCTGGCGAACCTCCTCCGGCAGACCCTCCAGGTTGACGTCGTTCTCCGCATAGACCGGCGAACCACCGAAGTCGTCGTCCCAGTTCGGTCCGGCCTCCACATCGATGTACTCGCCGGTGACCATCGAAATCGGAATGGCCGTGGGCTGATCATCACCCTCGGGGGCGTTGAACAGGTCCTCGTACTTGTAGGTCCAAGGCTCGTAGTAGTCGTCCATGCTGGGCATGGTCGGGTTGTGGAAGATGTTCGGGATGACCCGCGCCGGCCCGGTGGACTTCAGGCGCAGCTTGCCGCCGCGCACTTCCCAACCACCCTTGTAGTTGACCTGGTCTTCCCAACGCGTCGGATAGCCCCCACCGGGCTTGGTCTCGACGTTGTTCCACCACATGTAGTCGGTGCCCTCGCGATCGGTCCAGATGTTCTTGCAGGCGATGCTGCAGGTGTGGCACCCGATGCACTTGTCGAGGTGAAACACCATCGAGATTTGAGATCGTACGTCCATCTTGATTGCTCTTTGTCTATTGGGGTGTGGTTACCAAACGGGACGGTCGGGGAGCTTGCGTACCAAGACATGCGTGTCTCGGTTGCATCCCGTCGGACCCCAGTAGTTGAAGTGGAAGGTGAACTGGCCATAACCGCCGACCATCAGGTTCGGCTTGAGGCGCGTACGCGTCAGACTGTTGTGGCCGCCGGCCCGCCGGTTGCCGCGCAGGGGCGACTTGGGCACGGAATAGGTGCGCTCGGGCGAGTGATAGATGATGCAGATACCGCGCGGGATGCGCGCACTGACCGCGGCCCGCGTCACTACCACGCCGTGGTCGTTGTGTACCTCGACCCAATCGTTGTCATCAATGTTGATCGACGCCGCGTCCTTGTCGTTGATCCAGAACGGCTCAACGCCCCGAGACAGAGTCGTCATGCGATGATTGTCGCCGTAGGTCGAGTGGATGTGCCACTTTCCGTGGGGCGTCAAGTAGTTGAGGCACAGGGTGTCCTCACTGCGTTTCTCGCCGGCCAGGTTGGCATCCGGATCACTCGTGCGCAGGTCCGCATAGTCCACCGGCATGGGCTTGGGCTTGTAGGTCGGCAGGTGTTCGCCAAACTGGATATAGCCGGGATGATCGAGGTAGAAGTGCTGACGCCCAGTAAGCGTACGCCAGGGCACCATGCGCTCGCGGTTGTAGGTGAAGGGCGCGTAGGTACGGCCATCCTCCGTGATGCCTGACCACATGGGGCTGTTCAAGAGCCGGCGCGGCTGGGCCTGCAGGGCCTTGTAGTCCATGCGCACGCCGCGGTTCTTCTCGGCCAGATCAGTCAGCGTCAGACCAACGCGCTTCTCCATGTTCTCGTAGGAACGATGGGCCAACTCGCCGTTGGTCACCGTGGCCAGATTGAGCACAGTATCAACTGCGTGGACCGCCTCCTTGAGCGACGGATAGGTCTCGCCGCCCCAAGAACTCGTCGGGCCGTCGGACACCATCTTGTCGTAGAAGTCATCGATGGCGTAGTGCGTGCCGTGGGCGCCAAGGCCCCCGTTGCGCGCACCATGACCAAAGGAAATGTACTGGTTATGGAGGTTGGCGTAGTCGCGCTCCATGACCTTGATGCCCGGCATGGTCTTGCCAGGAATCGCTTCACATTGCCCCTTGTCCCAATCGAGCATCTGGGGCTGGGCGATCTCAGCGGCCGTGTCGTGAGCCAGCGGCACCGCCACAACATCCTTGATCTTGCCCGGCAGGTGCTTGGCGGCAACCTCGGAGAACTTCTCGGCGATGGCCTTGAAGATGTCCCAGTCGGACTTCGACTCCCAACAGGGGGGCACGGCTTCGGCCAACGGATGGATGAAGCTGTGCATATCCGTCGAGTTGATGTCGGCCTTCTCGTACCAAGTAGCCGCCGGCAGGACGATGTCGGAGTAGAGCGCCGAGGTGTCCATGCGGAAGTTCAGGTCGACGACCAAATCCATCTTGCCCTTGGGGGCGGTCTCGTGCCACTTGACCAGGTCCACATTGTCCTTGGCCATATCCGAGGCAATGTCGTTGTGGTGTGTCCCGAGGTAATGGTTCAGGAAGTACTCATGGCCCTTGGAAGAACTCATCAGGGCGTTGCCACGCCAGATGTACCAAACCCGCGGCCAGTTCTCCTCGGCGTCCGGATCCTCGATGGCGAACTGCAGCCCGCCGTCCTTGAGGTTCTTGACTACCCAGGCGGAGATTTCATCAGCCGTCGTGGCGCCGTCGGCCTCGGCCAGGCGTGCGACCTCGATCGAACTCTTGTTGAACTGGGGATAGAAGGGCAACCAGCCGTTCTTCACCGCACGCACATTGGTGTCAATCGTGTGCCCCTCGGTCAGGCTACCTTCAGGCTGGTGCGCGGGCACCGTGTGGTAGTCCTTGAAGCTGCGCTCATAGCGCCATTGGTCGGTATGCACATAGTGCCAGCTCGGAGCGTTCTGCAGGCGCGAAGCCGGATACCAGTCCTTGCCCATGGCGATACTGCCCCAGGGCTCGCCCGGCGCGAGTTTCTCCTGACCCACATAGTGAGCCAGGCCGCCGCCGTTCTTGCCAACACAACCGCACAACATCAGTGCGTTGATGGCGGCGCGGTACATCAGGTTGGCGTGGTACCAGTGGTTGATGCCGGCGCCGATGATGACCGTACATGCTCCACCTGTCTTGTCGGCGGTGACCGCCCACTCGCGGGCGAAGCGTATGAGGGTGTCGCGGCTGATGCCGGTGTAGCGCTCGGCCCAGGCCGGGGTGTAGACGGCGTCCTCATCGTAATCCGCCGGGTATTCACCATCCAAGCCACGGCTGACGCCGTACTGCGCCATGAGCAGGTCGTAGACAGTCGTGACCGTCACCGGCCCCTCGGCCGTTTCAACCGTGCGCGTGGGAACGCCACGCAGACGCGATTCGCCCTCGCCGAAGTCGTCCAGGCGCACCTGGGCCACACCGTTGTTCTGCTCCAGGAAGGTCAGCTCGGCATCGATATCGCTGCCATCCTTGCCGTCCTTGGGCAGCATGTTCCACTTGCCCTGCTCGTCACCCCAGCGGAAGCCGGAGCTACCCATGGGCATCTTGGGACGATCGTCATTGCGGTCCCACTGCAGGAACTTCCACTCGCCGTGCTGCTCGTCGGTGTAGCCCGCCAGGCGGCCAGCGCGCAACATCTGGCCGGGATCAAAGGCACCGTCGCGCTCGGTCAGCTCCACCAGATAGGGGCAATCGGAGTAGCTGCGCACGTAGTCCAGGAAGAACTCGTTCTGCTGCTCGTGGTGGAATTCCTTGAGGATCACATGGTTGACGGCCATCCACCAGGCGCCGTCTTGACCAGCGTTGAGGGAGACCCATTCGTCCGCGTACTTGGCGACCTGGTTGAAGTCAGGTGAGAAGACCACCATCTTCGAACCGTTGTGCCGGGCCTCGGCGGCGAAGTGCACATCCGGTGTCCGGGTCATGTTCAGGTTGGACCCCATGACCGCCAGGAACTTGGCGTGGTACCAGTCCGCGGACTCGTTCACATCGGTCTGCTCGCCCCAAGCCTCCGGGGAGGCGTTCGGCAGGTCACAGTACCAGTCGTAGAAGGACAGGGAGATACCACCCATCAACTGCAGCATGCGTGAACCAGCCGCGTAGCTGATCATGGACATGGCGGGAATGGGCGAGAAGCCGGCGATGCGATCGGGGCCGTGTTCTTTAATGGTGGAGACATTCGCCGCCGCCATCATCTCCAACACCGTGTCCCAGGAAGTGCGGCGGAAGCCACCCTTGCCCCGGGCACGCTGGTAGCGTGCGCGCTTTTCGGGATCGGCCTGCAACGCCTTCCAAGCGTCCACCGGGTCGGCATGGGCGGCCTGGGCCTCGCGCCACAGATCGAGCAGCGCGCCACGGATGTAGGGGTACTTGACGCGCAGCGGACTGTAGAGATACCAGGAGTAGCTGATTCCCCGCTGGCAACCGCGCGGCTCGTAAGGGGGAATACCCGACTCCAGCATCGGGTAGTCCGTGGCCTGCATCTCCCAGGCCACGATCCCATCCTTGACATGGATGTTCCAGGAGCAAGAGCCCGTGCAGTTCACGCCGTGCGTGCTGCGCACTACCTTGTCGTGCTGCCAGCGGTTGCGATAGAACTCCTCCCAGGAGCGGGTCCTGGGCTCGACGCTGTCTTCGATATAGGGATTGTTGCCGTTGTAGCTCATCGGGTTGCCTTACCAGCTCTTGTCCGGTTCAGAAGGGGGCGGCGTGTTGCCCGGTAGCGCTTGCGCCAGGCTAGATCGAGAAGAATGAGGACCAGGGCCGCGCCGGCGAAGCTGGCCAAGAGGAAGTCCATGGTCAGGGACTCTGCCTCCATCTCTCCGGAGGCCGCCGCGTGCTTGAGGAAGGCCACCAGGGCCAGGACCTCGTCACCTTCCAGAGGGTGATCGGCAAAGACCGGCGACATGACCTCGGAAGGTGGCGCGCTAAGCCAGGCCGAAAGGGCCTTGCGGCCGTCCAGGCGCGAGTAGGCACTGGTGAGGTCCGGCCCCAAGCGTCCACCGCCGAAGCCACCCAGATCCACAAGGGTGTGGCAGGAGTTGCAGGCCGGGCCACCGGCGGCGAACTCGGCCTGTCCCAGGAACAGCTTGCGGCCCAGCTTTTCATCATCCCGGGTCAGGGGCCGATCCGAGAGCTGCATGCCCGCGAAGACCGACTTTTCCAGGCCTGACTCGTGGGTGATCAAGTCCATCATCGCGCCGGCCTTGGCCCGGTCGAGGCTGGGAATCTTGGTCATATACTGGCCCTTGGCCGCCCGGAAAATCTCCTGGGCATAGGCGTCGCCTCCATCGATGGTCCCGGCCGGGTCCAACATGAAGTCGATCAGCCAGTCGCGTTCCTGACGATCCAGGACACCCTTGAGGTCCGGACCGACCAGATCGCCGCCACCGATGGTGTGACAGCTGGAACAGTTGAGGCGGAAGTAGTCGTAGCTGTCCTCGGAGGGGGCCTGGCCCAGGGCCTGGCCTCCGCCGACGATCAGCGCGGCGATGAGTATGATTTGGCGGTGTGCAAACAAGATAGAACTCCGGGGTTCGGTGTCCCGGCCCCAAATCAATGCCCGTGCCGCTCCCGCAAAGCCTCCTGCTAATCGCTCCAAACGTCCCTAAGTTGTGCCGCACCAACGCATTAGCTTTTTGCAACTCACCGCTAGGGGCCGCTGCCGGCGGACCCTCCTGCCAACGGCCGTTGGCACCACCTGCCCCCCGCCGACCGTCGCTTCGTTCTAAACCCGCTGACCAGCGGGCTTTTCAGACTGCCAACACCAGGAGGCACCCAACACCAGCCAAGGCCGCGAATGAACGCTGGGGTTTACACCAAAATGGACTGGCAGCTGGCGAAGTGGCGAGCGCCCAGGCCCCAAGCACTAGGAGCCCGTTGGTAGAATCCTGGCTGCGGCATCGCCATCGACGCCGTCGCGGCGTCGGGCTCGTCGAGCCGTGCAGGCGGCCCAATAAGGCCGTTTCCGCCGTCTCGCCTTCGCCTTCCTTGCCTCGCCGCCGATGCCTGCGCCTCGCGCCGGGACTATCTCAACGGACTCCTAGGCCTGCTCGAAGTCAGTCCGGTCGATCTTCAACTGACGCATAATCTTCTGCAGGGCCGCCCGGGTCATGCCACAGGTGGCGGCTGCGCGGGAGACATTGCCGGCGCTGTTCTCCAGGGCGCGCTGCACGAACTCGCGTTGGAAGCGCTCGAGGGCGTCGCGCTTGGCATCCGTGTAGCTCGTGTCGGACAGGTCCGGCCCTGGGGCTCCCGCCGAAACACCGGCGGCCTCCAACTCGCTGGCTTGCTCCTCGCCCACGCCGATGCCCAGGTGAAAGGGCAGGATGCGCGGACCACAACAGACGATCATGGCGCGCTGGATGACATTCTCCAACTCGCGCACATTCCCCGGCCAGGGATGCTCCTGGAGGGCCCGTAGGGCCGCGTCGGAGATCTCGGGCACGGCGCGCTCGGCCTCTAGTTCCCCGGCCTGGCCCCAGACCTCAGCGATACTCGCCGCGAAGGAGAGGGCCAGGGGCAGGATGTCCGCGGGACGCTGGCGCAGGGGCGGAATCGGGATGCGCACTACCGCCAGGCGGTAAAAGAGGTCCTCGCGGAACTCCCCGGCCGCGATCTTCTCCTCCAGATCCCGGTTGGTGGCAGCCACCAGTCGGAAATCCACGGGCACATCGCCGCCGCCCCCCACCGGGCGCACGACCTTTTCCTGTAGGACGCGCAGCAACTTGCCCTGGAAGCCCGCGGACATGGACGCCACCTCGTCCAGAAAGACCGTCCCCCCCTCGGCCTGGGCGAAGAGGCCCGCATGGCTCTTGTCCGCGCCGGTAAAGGCTCCCTTCACATGACCGAAGAGTTCTGATTCGAGCAGGGTCTCCGAAAGAGCGGCGCAGTTGACCGCCTGAAATGACTTCTCGGCCACGGCGCTGCGAGTGTGAATCGCCTGGGCGACGACCTCCTTGCCGGACCCGCTTTCGCCCTCGATCAGGACCGGGACATTGCTCGGCGCCACGCGCTCCACCAGGGCAAAAACGGCCTGGGTACGCTCATCCTCTGCGATAATCGCCACATCCCGACGGGGAGCGCCGGCGGCGGAACGGCGCGCCAGGACCTGGGCCCCGAGGCGCCGCAGGAGGCCCGTGATCTCCGCATTGTCGAAGGGCTTGGTCAAAAAATGGGCCGCGCCCCCCTGCAGACATTGCACCGCAGTCTGCACCGTGCCAAAGCCCGTGAGCAGCACCACCACCGTTTCGGGCCAGCGGCGTTTGACCGCCTCCAGCAGCTCCGCGCCGGTCATGCCGGGCATCATCAGGTCGGTCAGGACGATGTCCGCCGGACGCTGGCGCAAATCCTCCAGGGCTTCCAGGCCACCGCCGGCCTCGCGCACATCCGTGATGCCCAGGATCTCCAACAGGCGCCGCAGCCCGAGGCGGATGTCCGGCTCGTCATCGGCCACCATGACGGCGAGGGAGGCGAAGTCGGGGGCGCTCATGGGTTCGCTCATGCCTCCATGGTGCGCGCCCGCAGGCGCACGCGGAAGTGGGAACCGGTGGCATCCGAACGCACCAGCTCGAGTCCGCCCCCGTGGAGCTTGGCGATGCGCCTGGAGGTCGGCAGGCCCAAGCCCGTGCCAGCGCTGCGGCGCTTGGTGGTGTAGAAGGGCCGGAAGATGTCGCCCTGGGCCTCCGGATCGATGCCGCCGCCCGTGTCGATGGCATCCACCAACAGGTGATCGCCCGAGAGCGCCGTACTGAGCACGACACTGCCTCCATCCTCCATGGCTTGCACGGCGTTCATCACCAAGTTGACGAATACCTGGCGCAGTTGCACCTCGTCCCCGGTCACCAATGCCGTATCCGCGTCAGGCTCCAGCATGACTCTCACGCCGGCCCGTTCACAGATCGGACGCAGGAAGCGAATCACATCCTCCAGAGTGCCGTGGATATCCACCGCGCCACTCTCCGGCGTGGCCCCCGTGGCGTAATCGAGCAGCTCGCGAATGGTCTGCTTGCATGTCTCCGTGTTGCGGGAGATAACATCCACATTCTCCCGCAGCGGCGACTCATCCGGCAGGGCACTGCCCAGCATCTGGTTGAACATGCTGATGGAAGCCAGGGGATTGTTCAGCTCATGGGCCATGACCGCCGCGATCTCGCCCATCACCGCCAGGCGTTCCTGGTGGATCTGACGCTCATCCTGAGCCACGCGGTCGGTGATGTCCCGGGCCACCAGAATCATGCCCGCCCGCCCGCGCGCATCCCTGGCCAGGGGGGTGGAGTGCACTTCGAAAGTGCGCGGCCCCAGGTCAACCATGCAAGACCGCCCCGGGCCATCGACGCTGAAGAGACAGTTCAGGCAATTGCCCGGCCGCGCCCCTTCACCACCACGCGAATCATCGCCGCAGTCTCCCCTACTGGCCTCGGCGCAAACATGATGGCCCCGGGCATCGATGCCTTCCTCCCCCACCGCCCGCAACAGGGGCTCCGCCGCCTCGTTGGAGATCACCACCTCCCCTTCCCGGTCCAAAACGATCAAGCCGTCCTTCATGGAGGAGATGACCGTGTCCAGCCGATCGCGTTCGGCCCGCGTGCGATCCTGTTCACGCCGCAGCTCCGTGGCCGAGGTTTCCAGGCGCACGGTACGCTCCTTCACCGCCTGGGCCATGTGGTTGAAGGACTCCGCCAGATCACCGATCTCGTCGCTGGACTCCACCGCCACCTGGGTCGAGTAATCCCCCTCGCGCAGGGCCTGGGCGGCATCCTTCATCATCACCAGGGGGCGCGCCAAAAAGCGCATGGGGAAGTACAACAGCAGGGTCGAGAGGGCCGCCAGGATCAGCCCCATGCCGAGAAATCGGCTCTGCAATCCCGAAAGGGGGAGCAGCGCCCGGTCCGAGCGCATGCCCACCTCCACCATCCAGCCGTTCGATTGAATCGGGAAGCTGCGCATGAACATGCCCCCGGTGGCGACGAGACGCCGGCGCCCCGGTACCGACGGCGCGCTGCCGGCATTGATGTGGAGACCGAGCCCGATGCGCAGGGGTTCGCTCGCCTCCGGTGGCCCGCTACCCGGGGCATAGCCCGTGGGTACCTCCAGCCCCAGGCCAGCGCCATCGTGCAAACTGAGGCGCACATCCGGGAGCTCCTCCGGTGTCTCGCTCCGCGAACGACGCAGTGCGTTGCCGATCCAAACCCCAAGCCGCACGTGGGTCAGCAGCTTACCGATGACCTCACCGGACTCGATGTCCAGCAGCGGCGTGCCGATCACGATCGTCGGCGTGACCGATTCGGCCGTGGGCGAGAGCAACCCGCTATACCACAGACCGCTTTCCATAGTTGCCGCCCGGGCCAGGGCATTAATCTGGGAACTGCGCGCATCGTGCACGGCAACCACCACGCGCCCCTCTAGATCAACCACCGCCAGATCGTTGAAGGCTCCCACAATCGGCAACTTGTTGGCCGCCAAATGCCGGTGCAGCTCGCGCTCTAGGTGCTCCGCGCGCTCCCCGTCGCTGACCACCAGCAACTGCCCCAGATGATCGCGAATGTAACCGTCAGAGGCGAAGTCCTCCGTGCGGCGCGTCAACAGATCCAGGGTGGAGTCGAGGGCCGTGGCATAGGTCCGGCACTGGTACTCCAGGCGGCGTAGGATTTCATCTTCCAGGGCAGAGCGCGCGGAGCGCGAAATCAGAAAGCCCCCGACGCCAAAGGCCACCAGGTTCAGCCCCACATACATCAGGGCCAGTTTGTAGCGGACGGAGAGCCAACGGAGGGGATCTTGCACGGCTGAAGATGGGCAGGGCGGCCAGCGGGGCCGCCATTGGCCGCGCAGGATACCCCATGGAACGCCCGGAGGCCCCGCCGAAGGCCATAATGGAGCTAATCCGACGGGGATTGGCGGCCCCTGCAACCGACGCTGCACGGGGTGAGAATGGCTGCCAGGAAAGTGTGAATGGCCCTCGCCGGAACGGGTATCCTGCCCATTCACTCCAACAAAGGTAGCACCATGGAACACGATTCAGCTGTCACCGAACCCAACATCCTGGACTCATCCAGGGAGCAGCCCTACAGCGCCATCGGTGGCTGGGGAGTGCTCTTCACCTACATCATCGGACTGGTAGTCTTCTGCCTGGCGGTGGCGCGCTTCCCCCTGGCGGCGCTCTTGGCACCCCTGCCCCTGATCGTGCCCTTCGGCTTCATGGTCGTCTATCCGAACATGTCGCGGGTGCTGATCCTTTTCGGCGACTACAAGGGAACCCTGAGAAAAGACGGCTTCTGGTGGGTCAATCCATTCCTGGCCAAGCACAAGGTCTCCGTGCGCGTGCACAACTTCGACGGGTCGACGCTGAAGGTCAACGACCTGCTGGGCAACCCCATTGAAATCGCCGCCGTGGTCGTCTGGCGCGTGGAGGACACGGCCCGGGCCATGTTCGATGTGGAGGACTACGCCCACTATGTCCATGTGCAGAGCGACTCAGCCGTGCGCCAGTTGGCCAGCCTCCACCCCTACGACGACTTCCAGGTGGAGGGTGTCACCACCACTCTGCGCGGCAGTACCGAGGTGGTTAGCTCCGAGCTCCAGGAACTCCTGGGCAAGCGCCTGGAACAGGCCGGCATCACGGTCCTCGAAGCGCGCCTCAACCACCTGGCATATGCTCCTGAAATCGCCTCTGCCATGCTCCAGCGCCAACAGGCCAGCGCCATCGTCGCCGCTCGCCAGACCATTGTCGACGGGGCTGTGGGCATGGTGGACATGGCCCTCAAGCGCCTGGGAGATGACGATGTACTGCAACTCGACGAACAGGCCAAGGCACGTCTGGTGGGCAATCTACTGGTGGTGCTCTGCGGCCAGAGCTCGGCGGAACCCGTCATTCAAACAGGTAACTGATCGCGCGCCGAGCTGGCCAGGATGCGGAACTGTTCCGGTAGCGGAGCCGTTCCGTTATTGGCTAGGCGCTTGGCGAACGCTTAGCCCGAGACTAGGAGTCCGTTGAAAAAGTCCCGTCGCGAGGCGAAGCCTTAGCAGGGACTTTGTCAACGGACGACTAGGGCCAACCGCGCGCGCACCTGGGCGGCCGCGGCTAGGGCGATGGCGCTGGGCTCCTTGGAGGTGGCGCCCTCCCCGATGGGGCAGGTGACGCGGGCGAGTTCCCGGTCTCCATATCCGCGCTCGACCAAACGGGCCCGGAAGCGCTGCCATTTGCGCTCGGAACCGATCAGGCCGATGTAGGCCAGGTCATCGCGTTTGATGGCCGCCTCCAGGATGGCCAGGTCACGGGCGTGGCTGTGGGTCATGATCAGCAGCGCCGTGCCAGCGACCAAGCCGGCTACTTCCTCCTCCGGAGCGTCGATACACAAGAGGCTCCAGTCCCGCTCGGCGGGCGGCGTCGGGTGCAGATCCTCCTCCCCGCGTTCATCGATCAGCAAGACATCCGCCGCCAGATAGGGCGCCAAGCCCGCGAAGGCCTGGCCCACATGGCCGGCGCCAAACACAGCCACCCGCGCCCGGCCCCAGGGGAAGGCCTCGAAGTACAGGGTGACTTCCCCGCCACAGCACTGGCCGGCGCTGGCGGAGAGGGGCAGCACTACGCTCTCGCTCCCCGGACCGCCCGCCGCCAGCAGGCCCCGGGCCCGCTCCAGGGCCAGGTGCTCCAGGTTGCCGCCGCCGATGGTGCCCCACACGGGACCGTCCCCGGCCACGACCATGCGCGCCCCCAGGTCCCGCGGCGTGCTTCCCCGGGAGCCCGTGACGACGACCAGGACACAGGGCCGCCCGGCCCGCTTGAGCTCCGCCAGAGCTTCGATCCAGCCCGTGGATTCCCCCGCTTCCAGCGTCTTGTTGGCCGTGGTCATTGCCCCAGGATAGCGCCTCTGGCCAGCCACAGGACCCCCGCCGGCCCTCCAGATTGCCCGCCGGCCACCTCCACGGACTTCAAACCACCCCCAATTACAGCTCCGAGGGCCGGCCACGGATCAATAGGTGGAACACGGGCCCCCCATTATCCCTCAAAAGGGGCAAGCAAATCCCCCTCATCCCCCATCTTCCCCCATAGTTAAGGGGACTCCCCCCGGCCAGCGGCCCCATCTCACCAACCTCCATGTCACCCACCTTCAGATCCACCATCTCCACGAGCCGTTTCTTCCTGGCCCCCCTGGCCCTTCTGGCCCTGGCCAGCACCTCCGCGGCCCAGGCTTCCCAGACCATCCAGGCCTCCGATCCCGTGCTCGAAGAACTCGGCATCAGCGCCTACACGCTCCAGGATCTCCACCTGCCCGCCCGCCCCGGAACCGCCTTCCAGACCACAGTCACCCTCGATGGCCTGCCCTTCACCTTGGAGCTGTGGCCCCAGAGCGTGCGCTCCCCTGACTTCACCCTGATGGTTCAGGAAGCCGACGGCATCCTGCGCGAGCACCAGCCCCCGGTTTCACGCACCTATCGCGGCACAATCCTCGAACGCCCCGACGCTCGCGTGGCAGCATCCCTTCTGGACGACGGCCTGACCGCCCAGATCCTCTTCGCCCCGGATGTCGCCTTCAACATCCAACCCACCTCCGTGGTCCTGCCCAACGCCGATCCCGCCAACCACGTGATCTACGCCGCCGCCGATGTGCTGCCCGTGGAAGGCTTCTGCGCCACCGATGACACGCCCCAGGCTCCGACGGGCATGACGCAACAGGCCGGCACCGGCCTCAAGTCCTGCGACATCGCCTTCGACACGGACGTGGAGTACTACCAGGACAACGGCAGCTCGGTGAACAACACCGTCAGCGATGTGGAGAACATTCTGAACGGCGTCGCCAACATCTACGAGAACGACTGCAACATCACCTACGAGATTTCCTTCCTGATCGTCCGCACCTCCAACCCCGATCCTTACACCACCAACGACCCCAGCGGCCTCCTCGGCCAGGTCGGCACGGAGTGGTCTTCCAACCAGCTCTACACCCAGCGCGACATCGTGCACCTGATGACCGGCCGCAACCTGAGCGGCTCCACCATCGGCATCGCTTACCTCGGCGCCATCTGCACCGGCGGCGCCATGGGCACCGGCCTCTCCCAGTCAACCTTCACCAGCAACTACAACAACCGCGTCGGCCTGACATCCCACGAACTGGGCCACAACTGGAATGCCAATCACTGTTCCGGTGGTTCCTGTCGCATCATGTGCGCCAGCCTGGGCGGCTGCTCTGGCTCCGTGACATCCTTTGGCAGCGCTTCGATCAGCACCATCGTCAGCTACGCCGCCTCGCGCAGCTGCATCATCGATCTGGCCTCACCCCAATCGATCCCCTTCACCGACACCTTCGATGTCTCTGGTTTGGATTGGGACAAGTGGATCTACAAGGCCTTCGCCGTGGTGAACAGCGCCGGCACCAACCCGCCCACTGGCACCTACTCGCTGAACCTCGACGCCCAGTCCGCGGCCGAGTACGCGGACAATGAAGTGCGTTCCAACTACATCCTGCTGGCCAACGAATCCGATGTGACCCTCAGCTACCACACCCAGCACAGTGGCGTGGAGTCCGGCGAAGAACTGGTCGTCGAGTACGTGCGCAGCAACGGCGACTGGTCGGAACTCAACCGCGTAACCTCGAACGGCACCGATCAGACGAGCTTCACGCTGCACCAGCACTCTCTGCCCAACAACGCCTATCACAACAACTTCCGGTTGCGCTTCAGGGTCGAGTGCGACGAGTCCGACGACGACTGGTTCCTGGATGACATTGTCCTTGAAACCATTCCCCCTTGCCCGAGCCCGAGCGATTACGGCACGGGCAAAGTCACCTCCCAGGGCACTCTGCCGCTCATTGGGTATGTGGGCACCAACTCCTACACCACCAACGACCTCTCCCTGCAGCTCTACAACGCGCGCCCCAACCAGGTTTGCATGCCCTTCTGGAGCGTCGGCTCCTACAACGGCTCGATCCTCGGCGGCACCTTGCTAGTTGCCCCACCCCTCAACCGCACGACCATCAGCATGACGGATGTGTTTGGCATGGCCAGCCACCCGCTGCCCATCAGTGCCGGCGATGTGGGCACTACCCGTTACTACCAATGGTTCTTCCGCGACCCCGGGCACGCCGACGGCACCAACGCCGGCCTCTCCAACGCCCTGGAAGTGCCATTCTGTAACTGATTCGTTTGTTCTCAGGAGGAAGCCGTCCGCGTCCTTGACGCGGGCGGCTTTTTTCATTGATTACCCTCCCATGCAACGCCTCATCGTCATCTTCCTGTCTTGCATCCTGACCATTCTCTTCGCCTGGCTGCTGGAGTTTGGCACCGACGATATCAACAAGCTCGACGGCCCCAGCTTGTCGGACCTGCGCCGGGAGATGGTCCCGCTGGAGTTGGTGGAGCAGAGCGACTCCATCGCCGCCGAGCTCGCGGCAGCCGAGGCGGAAATCGCCAGCCAGCGGGAAGATCAAGCTCTGATCGATGAGAGCCTGAGCCACTCCGAGGACACCATGGGTCAACTGATGGACCTGCATCGGTTGAGCCTGGAAAAGGGCGTGGACCCCACCACCAAGCAACGCGATGCCCTGGCGGAAAGCCAGGCTCTGTTTCTCACCAACCAGGCCCGAGCCCAGACGGCCAATGAACGGGTGGCCGAGCTAGTCAAGCACAAGCGCGAACTGGCTCAGCGCGAAGATGCCCTGGAGGAACGCCTGCGCCAAGCTCGCGAACCGGCGGACGAGGAGTACAAGCGGTTGGATAACCGCCACGACTTCCTGTTGGCCTGCCTAAAGCTGGGTCTGCTGATCCCGTTGCTGGCCTTCGTCGCCCGCCGCGCCCACAGGAGCCGTGGCAAGCGCTTCCTGGCGGTTTGGATGTCCGCGCTGGTGGCGACTTTCCTGCATGTCACTTTGGTCATGCACGAGCACTTCCCCAGCGACCTCTTCAAGTACATCGCGATCACAGCTGGCATCCTGATCATCCTGGCCTTCTTGGTCAGCGTTCTGAGACGCCAAGTGGTGCGCAAGCCGGCCGAAGTCAGCCGCAAGCCGCTGGCCGATGCATACAGTGCCGGGCGCTGCCCATGCTGCTCATTCCCCTTCCAGCTCAAGCCGCGGGCCGCTGCTCTCCCGGGCAAGGATGGCTCCATCGCCGACCGTGAACCCTACACCTGCCCCAGTTGTGGCACCGGCCTCTTCGGGGCCTGCGGCAATTGCGGCGCCAACCGCCACCTGCTGCTGCCCTATTGCGGTAGTTGCGGCGACGAAAAGGCAAGCGACGCCAAACCTCTGAAACAGGCGCAGACTTGAGCAGGGCGAGCGGCGAGCGAGTGGTGGGCCACACTGGACTTGAACCAGTAACTTCCACGCTGTGAACATGGCACTCTGCCAATTGAGTTAGTAGCCCACTCGGCGGGGAGTTTAGCGCCCGCACCGCATTCCGGAAACACCGAACTGGGCCAAATTCCAGGCCGCGGCCCAAACGGCTCCCACGCGCTCATCCGGTCCGCCGGATACGAGAGGGCGACGCGGGCCCGAGCTCCCCTCCCATCAGCTAGCCCGCTCTGGACGGGCTCCTAGGAGTCCGTTGAAGAAGTCCCGTCGATGGCGAAGCGTAGTATGGAGTTTTTCAACTGGCTCCTAGGGCGCTGAATCCAGGCCGGTGGACTTGCGCAGGATCCCACCCAACTTGTCCTCCGCCCGGCGCAACATCATGCGTACGGCATCCTCGCTCTTGCCCCCCATGCGCTCCCCGGCAGCTCGCAGGGTCAGGCCCTGGAAGAAGACCAAGGTAATCGCCTTGCGGTGATCCGGCGTCAGCTCCTCCAAGGCACCGCGCAGGATTTCAAAGCTCTCCTCCTTCTGCACATGCATGGTGACCGAGAGATCCGGACTGGGCGGCTCTGGGATGCGAGCGACTCCGGAGTTGTCATTGGGATCCCCATCCAGATTGCGTTCGCGGGTCATGTCGCGCTTGCCCGCCGAGTAGAACTCCGCCTTGTCACGGATCTTGTTCTGAAGGATCTGAATCAACCAGCGCAAGAGGGAGGCCTCGCCTCGATACTCGAACTTGTTGAAGTCCCGGGTGGCCTCGCGGAAGGTCGTCTGGGCGAGATCCACGGGATCTTCCTTGGAGCGCAGCCGCGGGCCCAGGCGTCGGCGCGCCAGATCCACCAGGGATTGGTGATAGCGCGTAAAAAGCTCGTTGAGGGCCTCCACTTCACCGGCCTGGGCACGGTCCACGAGCATCTGGGTGTTTTCGTCGGCGAAGCCCTGGGGCAGCTTGAAACTGCCCGTGTCTCGGGCGTCCTGGGGCTTGTCTGAAGCGGAGGTCATGGGGCAGTGGTCGAGGTTGCGTGCGGGGCAATCACCAGCCTAACGCAAGGCCGCAGCGCCGGCCACTCACATCTGCCCAGGGGGCGGATTAGGGTGCTTGCCAGCCGCAGCGGACGCGTGGCAGGTAGCTGCCTAGCCCTCTCCCAAAAGCTCCAGGAAGGCATCTTCCAGCAGCACTTTCACGCCCAGCTCCTCGGCCTTTGTGGCCTTCGAACCGGGCTTGCCCCCCACCACCAGATAATCCGTGCGAGCGCTGACCGCCGATGACACGCGCGCTCCGCGAGCCTCCACCGCGCGCTTGGCCTCGGCCCGGCTCATGCCCGCCAGCGTGCCCGTGAATACCAGGGA